>NZ_AP022590.1:1855662-2164939 GCF_010731775.1 Mycobacterium mantenii
TCCATGCCGGCCGAGGTCAGCTCGGTCAGCCGGGTGCGCAGCGACGACTCGTCCATGAACGCGGTGACCTGGGTGCACAAGCCTTTGATCCCCGGCAGTTCCGGCTGGACGACCGACCAGAAGTCGAGCACATCCAGCTTGGGCTTCATTTGAATGGGACGATCGTCGTCCTCGGCGATGATCCCCGGAATCATCACGTGCCGGATCCGGCCCTCTAGACCGGATTCGGCGGAATTCCGCACCACTTTCTGCGCCTCTTCGAGTGCCCGCTCCCGACCTTCGTCGGCGTTCGGCGGCACCAACTCGAGCGCAATGGTGTTGAGGGTCACGCGGCTTCTCTCCATCTGACGACTGTTGGCCCGGGGCATCTTGTGGCCGCGCGGTGTCCGCGCGAGCCCAGCGCACCCGCCAGCATAGGGGCGGGTTAGTGAGGCAGTCGAAGCAACTGGGCCCGCCCCGCCCGCGTCATGGGGAGAGCAGCTCCGGTGATGCGGCGAATACACTGGTCGGGCCTGGAACACCCAGCCAGCCGAGCAGGAAGGGGCGCGGCGCTGAGCCTAGGAGCTTCAGAAGCAGCGGCAACCGTCGAGTTGACCGGCGCTATCACCGACCAGTTGCGGCGGTATATGCATGACCGGCGCATCGAGACCGCGTACATCGGTGACGACTACAGCGGTCTGATCGCCGCGCTGGAAGGTTTCGTGCTCAATGGGGGCAAGCGGTTACGGCCCGCCTTCGCCTATTGGGGCTGGCGCGCCGTGACCACCCATGCTCCCGATGAGCAAGCGCTGCTGCTGTTTTCCGCACTCGAGCTGCTGCACGCCTGTGCGCTGGTGCACGACGACGTGATCGACGAATCCTCGACCCGTCGGGGCCGGCCGACGGTTCACGTCCAGTTCGCGACGCTGCATCGCGACCGGCACTGGCAGGGCGCGCCGGAGCAGTTCGGCATAT
This sequence comes from Mycobacterium mantenii, assembly GCF_010731775.1. Lineage (NCBI taxonomy): Bacteria > Bacillati > Actinomycetota > Actinomycetes > Mycobacteriales > Mycobacteriaceae > Mycobacterium > Mycobacterium mantenii. The sequence continues at coordinate 1,856,617 of NZ_AP022590.1, forward strand.
CGGCCGCCATCCTGCTCGGTGATCTCGCACTGGCCTGGGCCGACGACATCGTGTTCGGTGTCGAATTGACGCCGCAGGCCCATCGGCGGGTGCGGCAGGTGTGGGCCAACATCCGCACCGAGGTGCTGGGCGGGCAATACCTCGACATCGTCGCCGAGGCCAGCGCGGCCACCTCGATCGCCTCGGCGATGAATGTCGACACCTTTAAAACCGCCTGCTACACCGTGTCACGGCCGCTGCAGCTCGGGGCGGCCGCCGCCGCCGACCGGCCGGACGTCCACGACGTCTTCAGCCAGTTCGGCACCGACCTGGGGGTGGCGTTTCAGCTGCGCGACGACGTGCTCGGGGTTTACGGCGACCCCGCGGTGACCGGCAAGCCGTCGGGCGATGATCTGCGGTCGGGCAAGCGCACCGTGCTGCTGGCCGAGGCCGTCGAGCTGGCGGAGAAGTCAGACCCGTTGGCGGCCAATCTATTACGGACCTCCATCGGAGCCCGGCTGACCGACGCGCAAGTGGATCGGCTGCGCGACGTCATCGAGTCGGTGGGCGCCCTGGCCGCGGCCGAACAGCGGATCGCGACGCTGACCCAGCGGGCGCTGGCCACGCTGGCCGCCGCGCCGATCAACAGCGCGGCCAAAGCGGGGCTGTCCGAGATGGCCAAGCTGGCCACGAACCGGTCCGCCTGAACCGATGACCGTGAACCGATGACTACACCAACGGACACCCCGGCGGCCGACTCGCCGACGGCCAAACCCTCTCGCGGCGAATGGTTTTCACAGCTGAAAAGCTTTGTCGCCGCCGGCGACTCCGGTCCGGCGAAGCTGGGCTTGCTGGGATCGGTGCTGATCACCCTCGGTGGTCTGGGTGCGGGCAGCACCCGCCAGCACGACCCGCTGCTCGAGTCGATGCACATGTCCTGGTTGCGGTTCGGCCACGGACTGGTGCTGTCGTCGATCGTGTTGTGGACCGGCGTCGGTCTGATGCTGATCGCCTGGATTGCCCTGGGCCGTCGGGTGCTGGCCGGCCAGGCGACCGAGTTCGTCATGAAAGCGACCACCGGCTTCTGGCTGGCGCCACTGCTGGTGTCGGTGCCCGTCTTCAGCCGCGACACCTATTCGTATTTGGCGCAGGGCGCACTGCTGCGCGACGGCCTGGATCCGTACGCGGTCGGTCCGGTCGCCAACCCAAACAGCCTGCTGGACAACGTCAGTCCGATCTGGTCGATCACGACCGCACCCTATGGCCCGGTGTTCATCCTGGTGGCGAAGATCGTCACCATCCTGGTTGGCAACAACGTGGTGGCGGGCACCATGTTGCTGCGGCTGTGCATGTTGCCCGGCCTGGTGCTGTTGATCTGGGCCACCCCCCGGGTGGCGCGCCATCTGGGCGCTGACGCTTCAACGGCGCTGTGGATCTGCGTTCTCAACCCCTTAGTGCTCATCCATCTGATGGGCGGGGTGCACAACGAGATGCTGATGGTGGGCCTGATGACCGCCGGTATCGCGCTGACGCTGGGTCGCCGCCCCATCGCGGGCATCACATCGATCACCGTCGCCATCGCGGTCAAAGCCACCGCCGGCATCGCACTGCCCTTCCTGGTGTGGGTGTGGATGCGGCAGCTGCGCGATCGGCGGGGTTACCGGGCGGTGCCGGCGTTTTTCGCCGCCACGGCGGCAGCGCTGCTGATCTTCGCCGTCGTCTTCGCAATCTTGTCCGCGGTGGCCGGCGTCGGCCTGGGGTGGCTGACCGCGCTGGCGGGATCGGTGAAGATCATCAACTGGCTGACCGTGCCGACCGCGGCCGCCAACCTGATCCACGCGATCGGCGGCGGGTTCTTCCCGGTGAGCTTCTATCCGATCCTTCGCGTCACCCGGCTCGTCGGCATCGCGATCATCGCGGTCGCGCTGCCGTTGTTGTGGTGGCGGTACCGCCGCGACGACCGGGCCGCGCTGACCGGCGTCGCGTGGTCGATGCTGATCGTGGTGCTGTTCGTGCCGGCCGCCCTGCCCTGGTACTACTCGTGGCCGCTGGCGATCGTGGCCCCGCTGGCCCAGTCCCGACGGGCCGTCGCGATCATCGGCGGATTGTCGACCTGGGTGATGGTGATCTTCAAACCCGATGGCTCGCACGGCATGTACTCGTGGCTGCACTTTTCGCTGGCCACCGCGTGCGCGCTGATCGCCGGGTACGGCCTGTATCGAGCTCCCGCCCGGCACGCCGAGCCGGCCGACGTCACCGCCGGATGAGCGGACGGGCTCAGTAGGCCATCGCCTGCGCCCGGCGCACGACCTCCCGCGCCTGATGGGCGTGCAGGGCGTCGACGGGACGGGCGTTGTTGAGGGCGTCTCGGCTGCCGTCGCGGGTGACTGTCAAGGAGGGGTCCCGGGTGAACAACCAGCGCACGATCTCGGTGTTCTGATAGCCGCCGTCGTGCAGGATCGTCAACAATCCCGGCAGGCTTTTGACCACCTCACCGGACTTGGTGAAGAACACCTGCGGTACCACCAGTCCCTCGTCGCGCCGAACGGCGACCAGGTGCCCCTCCCGGAGTTGCTGGTGCACCTTGGTGACCGACACCCCCAGCAGTTCGGCGACCCGCTTCAAGTCATAGATCGGCTCGTCGGGTTCGAGCACATCGTCGCCGGCAGGAATACTGCTCATCCGGGCAAGTGTAGGCCTAGATACCCGCGTTGAGCCCGTGTTCAACCGGCCAATCACCGCCGCGCACCTACGATGGCCCCGTGGCCAACGCTGATTTGCCCGGCCCTCCCCCGCGAGCGGGAGGTGCCCCCGCCTCGGGCCGGGGCGGGCCGGATCGTCGCCGACCCGGAGGCGGGCCGGTCGATCCGTTGGAGAACACGTTGCTGGACGGGCGCTACCTGGTCCAGTCCCGGATCGCCAGCGGCGGCACGTCAACGGTGTACCGCGGCCTGGACACCCGGCTCGACCGTCCCGTCGCGGTGAAGGTGATGGATTCCCGCTACGCCGGCGACGAGCAGTTCCTGACCCGCTTCCAGCGGGAGGCCCAAGCCGTGGCCCGGCTGAAGGATGCCGGGCTGGTCGCGGTCTATGACCAGGGCTTGGACGCGCGGCACCCGTTCCTGGTGATGGAACTGATCGAGGGTGGCACGCTGCGCGAACTGCTGGGCGAACGCGGACCCATGCCGCCATACGCCGTGGCGGCGGTGCTTCGACCGGTGCTCGGCGGGCTGGCCGCCGCGCACCGGGCCGGCCTGGTGCACCGCGACGTCAAGCCCGAGAACGTGCTGATCTCCGACGACGGCGGGGTGAAGATCGCCGACTTCGGTTTGGTCCGGGCCGTCGCGGCCGCCGGAATCACCTCCGCCAGCGTGATTTTGGGCACCGCGGCCTACCTGTCGCCCGAGCAGGTACGTGACGGCGAGGCCAGTCCGCGCAGCGACGTCTACTCCGCGGGCATCATGACCTACGAGCTGTTGACCGGGCGCACACCGTTCACCGGCGACTCGGCGTTGTCGCTCGCCTACCAGCGACTGGACACCGACGTGCCGCCGCCCAGCACGGTCATCGACGGCGTGCCCGCGCAGTTCGACGAATTCGTCGAGCGCGCGACGGCCCGCGACCCGGCCGACCGCTACGCCGATGCGACGGAGATGCGCGCCGACCTCGACGCGATCGCCGATGAGCTTGCGCTGCCGGCCTTTCGGATGCCCGCGCCGCACAACTCCGCGCAACACCGCTCGGCGGCGCTACAGCACAGGGCGCTACAGCACAGCCGGATGGGCCAGCGGCCGGCCGCCGCGCAGCAACCCCGGCCGGACGATCCGGCGCCGGTGCGTCAGCCCACGCGTCAGATGACGAGGGGTCCCGAGGACTGGGCCGAGCCGGAACGCCCGACCCACACCGACGACGAACCCGAGGACGATTACGAATATGAGTCCGTCACAGGCGAATTCGCCGGCATTCCGATAAGCGAATTCGTGTGGGTGCGCCAGCACAACCGGCGCATGGTGCTGGTCTGGGTGGCGTTAGTGCTGGCGATCACCGGGCTGGTCGCCACCGCGGCATGGACCGTCGGGAGCAACCTCAACGGATTGTTGTAGCCGGGCCGCGCGGGGCGCTCAGTCGCGCAGCATCTCGGCGACGAGGAACGCCAACTCCAGCGACTGCTGGGTGTTCAGCCTTGGATCGCAGGCTGTTTCGTAGCGGCCGACCAGGTCGGTGTCCGAAATGTCTTGCGCCCCACCCAGACACTCGGTGACGTTCTCGCCGGTGATCTCGACGTGGATGCCGCCGGGGTGGGTGCCCAGCGCGCGGTGCACCTCGAAGAAGCCCTGCACCTCGTCGACGATGCGGTCGAAGTGGCGGGTCTTGTAGCCGTTGGACGATTCGTGGGTGTTGCCGTGCATCGGGTCGCACTGCCAGATCACCTGGTGCCCGGTGGCCTGGACCTTTTCCACGATCGGGGGCAGCAGGTCGCGGACCTTGTTGTTGCCCATCCTGCTCACCAAGGTCAGCCGGCCGGGCTTGTTGTGCGGGTCGAGCCGCTCGACGTATTCGACGGCCAGCTCCGGAGTGATAGTCGGGCCGATCTTGACGCCGATCGGGTTCGCGATCACCTCCGCAAAGGCGACGTGCGCCCCGTCGAGTTGGCGGGTGCGCTCACCGATCCACACGGTGTGCGCCGACAAGTCGTACAGCTGCGGGTCGCCGCTGTCGCTCTCGGCCAGGCGCAGCATGGACCGCTCGTAGTCGAGCACCAAAGCCTCATGGCTGGCATAGATCTCGGCGGTCTGCAGGTTGCGGTCGGCCACCCCGCAGGCGCTCATGAAGCGCAGCCCGCGATCGATCTCGGTGGCCAGCGCCTCGTACCGGGCGCCGGCCGGCGAGGTCCGGACGAATTCCCGGTTCCAGTCGTGCACCAGGTGCAGCGAGGCCAGTCCCGACGACGTCAGCGCGCGAACCAGGTTCATCGCCGCGCTGGCGTTCGCGTAGGCGCGCACCAGTCGCGACGGGTCGTGCTCGCGCACGGTGGCGTCCGGCGCGAAACCGTTGATCATGTCGCCGCGGTAGGACTTCAACCCCAGCGCGTCGATGTCGGCCGAGCGCGGCTTGGCGTACTGCCCCGCGATGCGGGCCACCTTGACCACCGGCATGCTCGAGCCGTAGGTGAGCACCACCGCCATCTGCAGCAGGGTGCGCACGTTGCCGCGAATGTGGGGTTCGGTGTTCTCGGTGAACGTCTCCGCGCAGTCACCGCCCTGCAGCAGGAACGCCTCACCCCGGGCCACCTGGGCCAGCTGCTCCTGCAACCGGACGATCTCCGACGGCACCGTCACGGGCGGCACGCTCTCCAGGACCTTGCGCATCGCCCCCGCCTGGTCGGCGTCCCAACTGGGCTGCTGGACGGCCGGTTTGGCCAGCGCGGAGTCCAACCGCGCCCGCAGATCGGTCGGCAGCGGCGGCAGCGGCGGCAGCTGGTCGATCGGTATGTCGACGGTCCAGTTCATCGGTCCATCGTAGCCGGGGCGCCGACGCCCCTGGTCAAGGTTGATCAGCGCGAGCGCGACTCGGCGGGCTCGTCGCACCCGGCGTCTGGGTCCCCGGCGGTGATGAGCCGGTATCTGCGGAGCTGATCGCGGGCGTCGACCAGCGCGTCGTGGGCATCCGTCGGCCGCGGCGGCATTTGCGGGCTGCCCCGGTCTTCCCACAATTGCCGCAGTTCACGGGTGAAGCGGGGAATGGATCGCGGTAACTCAGGCATGGTTCCCCAGAGTTGGCACAGGGCCACGTGGTCGTAGGCCGCCACCCACGCCCACAGTTCGATCGGCTCGGTGGTCGCCTTGCCTGAATTCAGGCCGAAGAACTCCTCCAGGTCTTCCCGGATCCGGCGGCGGGAACGCCACAGCTGCGACGCAGGGGGCGGCAGCTTGGGCAGCACGTTGGCGCGCACCCAGGGGCCGGCGCGCTCGGGGTCGAATTCCGTGGATACGGCGTAGTACTCGCGGCCGTCTTCGGCGGCCACCCCGATCGAGATCAGCTCGATGGTGCGGCCGTCCTCGATGAACTCGGTGTCGTAGAAATACCGCACCTCAAAAGCTTAGGGACAACGTCAGCGACTGATCAGGATGGGCCCGGTGGGCGCCGGCGCGGGGTGGATCTCGTGGTCGAGCGTGGCGTCGACCGTGCGTTCGTCGGGCATCCGCGGCGTGCCGGCGATTGCGCATTGCAGGTAAAGCTTGACCCGCACCACCGGGCGGCGCAGCGTCCGCTCGCGCTGCAGCGCGCGGCGCATCTTGTCCGGTTGCGCGGAGTAGCGCCACCGGGCCCAGGGGGCGTGCGGGCGGGACAGCCGGATGGCGCCGATGACCAGCAGGACGACCAGGAACATGCCCAGCAGGCCGGTCCACACCTTGCCCTTGAGCACCACCACGACGGCCAGCGGCAAGGTCAGCGCCATGGCGCCGGCCACCACCGCCCGCAGCGCCGTCGAGTCGGCACCATGCCAGATCGGCAGGAAGAACATCAGCGGGTGCAGACCCATGATCAACAGCCCGGCCACCGCCACCGCGGCGAACACCGCGTCCACCGAGGTGCGGCCGTCTTCGGACCAGTAGACGTCGGACAGGTGCAGGATCAGGGCGTACTCGTCCAGGACCAGGGCGGCCCCGATCCCGAAAAGCGTTGCGGCAACGATGAACTCAGGTTCATGACCGTCGATGGACAACGTGACCAACATCAGACCGGAGAGCAGGGTCAGCACCACCCCGAAGGTCACGTGGTGGATGTGCACTCCCCCGACGTGGACGTTGCGCGGGTGCCACCACCGCGCGGGCCGGCCGGTGTCGGCGCGGTGACGGATGAAACGCACGAACGTCCGCGTGACGAAAAACGTCAGGATGAAGGCGACCAGGCAGCACAGTAACGGCAGGTGGCCACGGTCGTGGATGTCATGTGCAAACCATCGGGTCACCTCGGCCACGAACGAATGGAGCACCCTTGAAACCTACGCCTGTCCGCGCCGGGGCCGTGGGACCCGCACTGCACCAGGCGGGTCGGGGCCGCAACACCCATTACGCTGTTGTGCGACATGAGTACACGGCAGGCGCCCGGCGTGGGCAAGCGTCCCGGGTGGGCGCTGTGGTGGGGGCTGGCCTGGCTGGGGGCCGCCGCCGGGCTGAGTTATGCGGCGTGGCAGCTGTTCGGGCACACGCCCTATCGCATCGACATCGACGTCTACCAGATGGGCGCCCGGGCCTGGATGGACGGCCACCCGCTGTACCGCGGGGACGTGCTGTTCCACACCCCGATCGTGGATCTGCCGTTCACCTATCCGCCGCTGGCCGCCATCGTGTTCTGCCCGTTCGCCTGGATGCACATGCCCACCGCCAGCGTGGCGATCACCGCCCTGACGCTGGTGCTGCTGGTCGTGTCGACCGTGATCGTGCTGACCCGCCTCGACGTCTGGAGCGCCTCGACGACGCTGCCCGGGCCGGCCGGGCTGCGCCGGTGGTGGCTGGCGATCGTCATCGCGGCGGCGGCGACGATCTGGCTGGAACCGATCAGCTCGAACTTCGCCTTCGGCCAGATCAACGTCGTGCTGATGACGCTGGTGATCGCCGACTGCGTGCCGCGGCGCACGCCGTGGCCGCGCGGGCTGCTGCTGGGCCTGGGCATGGCGCTCAAGCTGACCCCGGCCGTGTTCCTGCTGTATTTCCTGCTGAGGCGCGACAACCGCGCGGCGCTGATCGCGCTGGTGTCTTTCGTTGGGGCGACGCTGCTCGGTTTTGCTCTGGCCTGGAACGACTCGTGGGAGTACTGGACGCACACCGTGCATCACACCGACCGCATCGGTTCCGCGTCGTTGAACACCGACCAGAACATCGCCGGAGCCCTGGCCCGGCTGGGTCTGGGAGAGCAGGAGCGCTCCCTGCTCTGGGTGGCCGCGTCGCTGCTGGTGCTGGCGGTGACGGTGTGGGCGATGCGACGGGTGCTGCGCGCCGACGAGCCCACCCTCGCGCTGGTGTGCGTCGCGCTGTTCGGGCTGGTGGTGTCGCCGGTGTCCTGGTCGCACCACTGGGTCTGGGTGCTGCCGGCGGTGCTGGTGACGGGGATTGTGGGCTGGCGGCGCCGCACCGCGGCGCTGATGGTGATCAGCGCCGTCGGGGTGGCGCTGACGCGCTGGTCGCCGATCGACCTGCTTCCCAAGCACCACGAGGCCAGCGCGGTCTGGTGGCGTCAGGTCGCCGGGATGTCCTACGTGTGGTGGGCGCTGGCGGTCATCGTCACGGTCGGGTTCACCGTCGCCGCCCGCGGAGTTTCGCGGAATGCGGCTCCGCAGCAGTTGACGCCGGCGACCGCCGTCGGCTAGCCCGCAACCGTCTCGGCTAGCCGGCGGCCGTCTCGGGGATCCGCGCGGCCTCGCCGTTGGCCGCCGCGTCGTCACCGCCCTTTTTCAGGCTCGCCGCATAAATGTCGACGTATTCCTGGCCGGACAGCCCCATCAGCTCGTAGACCACTTCGTCGATGACGGCGCGTTCGATGAAGCGATTGCCGGCCATCCCGTCGAACCGGGAGAAGTCCATCGGCTTGCCGAAGCGGACGGTGACCCGGCCGAAGCGCAGCATGTTCGTCCCGGGCGGGTTGACGACGTTGGTGCCGATCATCGCGACCGGGATCACCGGGACTCCGGTCTCCAGGGCCAACCGCGCCAGGCCCGTCTTGCCCTTGTACAGCCGGCCGTCCGGCGACCGCGTGCCCTCGGGATACATGCCCAGCACCTTGCCCTGGCCCAGCACCTGCTGCGCGGTGTTCAGCGCGGCTTGGGCGCTGTCGGCGTCGGTGCGGTCGATCGGCACCTGGCCGACGGCGGTGAAGAACCACCGCTGGAACCAGCCCTTCAGGCCGGTGCCGGTGAAATATTCCGACTTGGCCAGGAACGTGATTCGGCGCCGCACCACCAGCGGAAGGTAGAAGCTGTCCATCACCGCCAGGTGGTTGCTGGCCAGGATCACCGGTCCCGAATTCGGAACATGTTCTAGGCCTTCAACTTTCGGGCGTCCCAGCAGCGACAGCAGCGGGCCGAGGAGCACGTACTTGAATAGCCAGTACCACATGGCCCTCCCTCTCGGCTATACCGCTGATGTTCTGCGCCAACTGTACCCATCCCCACCCGAAGGGACCACCTGCGACGCGGCGCGCTCACTCCTCGAGCGTGACCGGGATGGACTGATAACGGGTCCGCGGCGGCGGGTCCTTGGCGTCGGCCGGCGCGCCCGGTCCGCCGCCGGGCGGGCCGTCCGGCGGCGGCTCCGGTGTCGGGTCGGCGGAGCGGTCGACGTCGTTGAGGATGCTCCGAACCACCTCGAGCAGGGCGATGCTGTGGTCGGCGATCGCGGTCAGCAAGGGGTGCTGGTCGCCGGTCGCCAACGCGGCCAGCGCGCACACCGGGCACCAGACCTGTTGGCACTTGCCGGTGCCGACCCCCGCGCCGGCCGTTAGCGCCGCCGCCGCGCGCACCGCGGGGTCTATGCCGTCCAGGATCGTCTGGGCGAGCCTGCGCAGTTCCGGACCGATGTCGGAATGAGCCCCACTCACTTCGGCCACACCTCCGGATCTGGTCGAAAACGCACCGTCAGCTCGCTACCCCGCAGATGTGCGTCCAGCACCGTGCACCGCCGAAGTACCGACGCCAACCTAACCCTGCGCCGCAGTCCCCCGGCGCTAATGATCAGATCGTCGTCGACGCGGCCCAACGTCAGTGCCGACGGATCGAGTTGCGGCAACGCTAGCCGCATTCGGTAGATGGACCCTAGTCCCGTCCCGGATTCGAGGTCCACGGTGGGCCGCAGCGGTCCCGGCGGCGCCGTGCCGCCCCGACGACGCGCGGCGTCGAGCAGCCCGCTCAGCGCCTTGGGGCCGATCGGCTCGCCGGACAGGTGCGGGGTCATCACCAGCGCCACCTCACCGATGGTGGCGTCGAGCTCGTCGAGCACGGTTTGCTGCTCGGCGATGCGCTCGGTGTACCAGTAGAAGGCGGGGTGCTCGGGCAAGTTGCGATACTCATACGAGTCGTCTTGCAGCAGAACCTGGTTCACGATCAGCTCCTTGACGCGCACCCCCATCAGGGCGAGCGACCCCAGCGTTCGGGCCGCCTCGGCCGCGACTACCCGCTCGGGGGTCAGCACCAGGTGCGCACCGACCAGATCACCGTCGGTGAGCAGCGCGCCAAGCGACTCCACATGAGAGCTGATCCGCTCGAGCAGCGCGACCACCGCCGCCGACCGTGCGTCGTCGGCGGTCACCGACAGCCGGCGGTGCCGCGGCCACGCCCGCTCGACATACAGCCCAAAGGTGGCGGGCAACGTCAACATCCGCAGGGCATCGGCGGTCGACGCGCAGTCGACCACCACGCTGTCCCACTCCCCGGAGCGGGACAGCTCGCCGACGGCGTGCAGGCCGAGCACTTCCTGAACCCCCGGTAGAGCCGAAAGCTCCTCGGGCGCAATGGTACTCAGCTCCGAGTCGGGAAAGCGCCGGTCCAGTGTCGCGACGACGTCATGCCACCGGGCCTCAAGCAGGGCCAGAGTGTCCAATGCCAGGGCGTCGAGAAACCCGCCGCCGGCCTCCGCGTGGCCGGTTTCGAGGTCGGCGAACACCCGCACCCGCTCGCCCTGACTCGGCGAAACGGGAACGCCGAGGACGTCACCCAGCGAATGCGCCTGATCGGTGGAGACCACAAGCACCCGCTGCCCGGCGCTTGCCGCACCGACGGCGGTGGCGCAAGCCAGGGTGGATTTCCCTACCCCGCCTTTGCCGACGAAAAGGCTGATCCGGGCCGGGGCGGGCGCTCGGAATTCAGTGGACTCACTCAGCCTCGACTCGTTTCTTGAGATCCTTCAACGCGGTGTCGGTCAGCCGGCGCTCGGCCTTGCGCTTGAGCAGGCCGATCATCGGCATGGCCAGGTCAACGGAGAGTTCGTAGGTGACTTCGGTGCCAGATCCCTTGGCCGCCAACCGATATGAGCCTTCAAGGGAACGCAGCAGTGAGCTCGACACCAGCGTCCAGCTCACCGACTGGCGATCTTTGGGCCACTCGTAGGACATCACCATCGTGTCCTTGAGCACCGTGGCGTCCAGGACGATCCGCGCCACTTTGGGGTAGCCGTCGGCGTCCTTCTCCTGAACCTCGGCTTCCTTGTACTCCGAGATCCACTGCGGATAGGAATCGATATCCGCGATCACCTGCATCACGGTGTCCGGGTCGGCTTCGATGTAGATGGTTTGCGTCGTCTTCTCCGCCACCTGGTTGCTGCCCTCTCTCCTGCGAACGGATCGACCCCTCTGATGTGGGGGACCCCGCAAGTCCCGGTCCGACACGGTACTCCCCGCGCGGACCTGACCCGGCTAAACTACCGGAGAAACTCCGACCGGACGTGAACGTTCCAGTGTCGTCTTGACCTCGAAGGCCATTTTCTTTCCCGCCACCCGACGGCGGTGCGTCATCTTTGCCAAGTTCAGCTTGGCCAGCTGCCAGGCCGCCACCCCGGTCGGCTCGGCGTGCAGGAAGTAGTGCAGCACGACGCCGTCCAGCGACGGTTCCAGCCAGATCTCCATGGTGCCGGTCAGCGCGCCGGTGACCGACCACCGGATGCCCTTCTCCCTGCGATCCTCGACGACCTGCAGCCGCAGGTCAGGCCACCAGCGGCGCCAGCTCGACTGATCGGCAACCGCGGCGCTCACCCGGGCGCCGTCGGCGGCGACAAACGTCTCATCCGCGATCTGGATGCTGTTCATGACCACAGCTTCACACACCGGCCGGCGGCACCCCGCTCAGGGCGGGCCGCTCGTCGCGCGGGCAATCGCCGCCCCGGCCCGACCGACTCCGGCGGGGCTGGGTCAACGCGCGGATTAGGCTGGTCAACAGCAACCCGCTCCCGGGAATCTCCACGAGGTCAAATCGAGGTCATAAGAGTGCGTGAGTACAGCGTCCCCGCCCGCTTCACCGTCGGCGAACACGACAACATCGCGGCGATGGTCTTCGAACACGAGCGCGATGACGCCGACTTCGTCATCTACCAACGTCAAGTCGACGGCGAGTGGACCGACGTCACCTGTGCAGAGGCGGCTCACCAGATCCGCTCGGCCGCACTCGGTTTGATCTCCCTGGGCGTGCAGGCCGGTGACCGGGTGTCCATCTTCTCGGCCACCCGCTACGAGTGGGCGATCCTCGACCTGGCGATCCTGGCGGTCGGCGCGGTCACCGTGCCCATCTATGAGACGTCGTCGGCCGAGCAGGTGCGCTGGGTGCTGCAGGACTCCGAGGCGGTGCTGGCGTTCGCCGAGACCGACGAGCACGCGGCGATGGTCACCGAGCTGACCGCCGAACTGCCGTCGCTGCGCCGCGTGCTGCACATCGACGGTTCGGGCCCCAAGGGGCTCGACCAGCTGGTGGAGGCCGGCGCAGAGGTGGAACCGGCCGAGCTGACCGCCCGCCTCGAGGCGCTGCGGGCCGAGGATCCGGCGACGCTCATCTACACCTCGGGCACCACCGGCCGGCCCAAGGGCTGCCAGCTGACGCACTCGAATCTGCTGTACGAGACCCGCGGCGCCAAGGAAAGCCTGCCGACACTGCTCGACGAGGGTCAGCGGCTGCTGGTTTTCCTGCCGTTGGCGCACGTGCTGGCGCGCTCTCTGACGCTGTCCGCGTTCGCCAACAAGGTCACCGTCGGATTCACCAGCGACATCAAGAACCTGGTGCCGCTGTTCGCCGTGTTCAAACCGACGGTGGTGGTGTCGGTCCCGCGGGTGTTCGAGAAGGTTTACAACACGGCCGAGCAGAACGCCGCGAACGACGGCAAGGGCAAGATCTTCGCAGCGGCCGTGCAGACCGCCGTCGACTGGAGCGAGGCGCAGGACCGCGGCCGCCGCGGGCTCGCACTGCGCGCCAAGCATGCCCTGTTCGACCGGCTGGTGTACACCAAACTCCGCGCCGCGCTGGGCGGAAACTGCCACGCGGCCGTGTCCGGCGGCGCGCCGCTGGGCTCGCGGCTGGGGCACTTCTACCGCGGCGTGGGCCTGACCATTCACGAGGGCTACGGCCTCACCGAGACCAGCTCGGCGATCACCGTCAACCAGGTCGGCAACGTCAAGATCGGGACCGTCGGAACGTTGGTGCCCGGCAACAGCATGCGCATCGCCGACGACGGCGAACTGCTGGTGCGCGGCGGCGTCGTGTTCAGCGGCTACTGGCGCAACGAGCAGGCCACCAGCGACGCCTTCACCGACGGCTGGTTCAAGACCGGCGATCTGGGCGTGCTCGACGAAGACGGCTTCCTGAAGATCACCGGGCGCAAGAAGGAGATCATCGTCACCGCGGGCGGCAAGAATGTCGCGCCGGCCGTCCTGGAGGACCGGCTGCGGGCCCACCCGTTGATCAGTCAGGCGATGGTGGTCGGGGACAACAAGCCGTTCATCGGCGCGTTGATCACCATCGACCCGGAAGCGTTCGACGGCTGGAAGCAGCGCAACCAGAAGGGGGCCGGCGCGTCGGTGGGCGATCTGGCCACCGATCCCGACCTGGTCGCCGAGGTGGACGCGGCCATCAAGGACGCCAATCAGGCGGTGTCGCACGCGGAGTCGATCCGCAAGTTCCGCATCTTGCCGGTCGACTTCACCGAGGACACCGGTGAACTGACGCCGACGATGAAGGTCAAGCGCAACGTGGTGGCCGAGAAGTTCGCCTCCGACATCGAGGCCATCTACCAGTCTGAGTAGCGCCGCTCAGCCGAGCAGCGTCCCCAACCGTTGCGCCAGGGTGTCCCAGCGCCACTGGGCCGTCACCCAGTCGCGCCCGGCCGCGCCCATCGCCGCGGCCCGGTCGCGATCGGTCAGCAATTCGGTGACGGCGTCGGCGATCTGGTCCACCTCGCGGCCATTTACGACCAGCCCGGTTTTGTTGTGCTGCACCGTTTCTGGCGCTCCCCCGGAATTTCCGGCGATGACCGGCACGCCGGTCGCCGACGCCTCGAGGAATACGATGCCCAGCCCCTCGACATCCAGCCCGGCGCCGCGGGTGCGGCACGGCATCGCGAACACGTCGGCCAGCGCGTGATGCGTGGGCAACTCGGCGGCCGGTACCCCGCCGGTGAACGTCACGTCGTCGGCCACCCCGCAGTCGCGGGCCAGTACGCGCAGCGGGTCGGCGTAGGGGCCACCGCCGACGATCACCAGGGCGGCGCCGGGGACTCGTCGCCGGATCGACGGGAGCGCCTTGATCAGCATGTCCTGGCCTTTGCGCGGCACCAGCCGGGACACGCACACCACGGTGGGCCGCTCCCCCAGCCCGTAGCGGTGACGCAGTTCGGCCCGGGCCGCCGGATCGGGCCGGAACCGGTCGGTGTCCACCCCGGACGGCAGGTATTCCAGCGAGGCCTTGGGGCCGAAGGCCGGCGCGAAGCGGGACCGGGTATAGCGGCTGACGAACGTGACGACGTCGGTGTCGTCGCCGATGCGGCGCAGCACCGAGCGCGCGACCGGAAGCATCGACCAGCCGACCTCGTGGCCGTGCGTGCTGGCCACCACCCGGCTCGCCCCGGCCCCGCGGGCCCGCTGGGCCAGCAGCGCCAGCGGGGCGGCCGCGCCGAACCAGACGGTGTCGATGCCGAGCTCGCCGATCAGCCGCCGCATCCGGGTGTCGACCGCGGGTCCGGGCAACATCAGCGTGCCCGGGTGGCGCACCACCCGGTAGCAGGCGGCCTCGTCGTAAGCCTCGGCGCCCTTCCACTGCGGCGCGTACACCGTCACCGAATGCGACCCGGCGTCGACGAGCCGGTCGACGAACTCACCGAGGTACGACTGGATGCCGCCCGGTCGGGGCGGAAAGTCGTTGGTTACCAGCAGGACCCGACTCACCTGCGTCAGGCTAGCCTGGCGACAGTGCAGACCGTGCACACGGTCGGAGCCCGCGACCCGGCGCTAGTGGGTCAGCCACTGATGCCAGCGCGTGAGCAGGCCCGCCGGGCTGGTGCCCAGTATGTCCTGGCTGGCGGTGGCCATGTCGGTGTGCCTGATGCCGCAGGTGGCCAGATATAGGTCCCGCAGTTTCGGCGGTCCGTAGTCCTCGGCCACGAACCGCGCGAACCACCAGGCGCGGTCATAGGCCAACGAGCGCTGCTCACCCGGCACGTCCAGGTCGCTGTCGGTGGGCAGCGTCACGGGAAGCAACGCGTCGGCGGGCACCGGCGCCGGTGGGCGGCCCACGAAGTCGGCGACCCCCTCGCTGAGCCAGCGCGGTGCATCCGCGACGGTGTCGGCACGCGCGGCGTAGTGAAAAAGCTCGTGGGCCAACACGATTCGCAATGATGCGGCGCTCATGTAGGCCGCGCCCGGTGCGAACACAATCCGCTGGCCAACGGCAACCCGGCGAACGGGATCGACATGGTCGACGACCGTCACGGCCGCGATATCGGCCCACTGGGACGCCGGCCCGCCGCCGGCGGCGGCGCGAAATTCCTCGTCGGTGCCGGCCGCAACCACCGAGATCTCGCGGGACCAGTCGGCGCCCCAGAACGACTCCACCGCGGCGATCGCCGCGCCCATGCCCGACGCCACCCGGGACAGCAACCGGTCACTGGCCGGGCCGCCGAGGCCCAGCAGCCGGACGGTGCGGTCGCCGACGGCGATCGACTTCGTCGACGCACTGATCTGGCTGCGGGCGGGCGTGACCAGCTGGGCGGGCCGGATCCGGCTTTCGCGCACGGCATCGAACGGTACGGCCGCGGCCACCAGCAGCTCGACGACGAATACCCAGGCCAGCAGTATCGGGGGGAGCCACCGGCGCCGCGGTCGAGGGTCTCTAGTAACGGCGGGCGTCGTAGATCGGGCCACCGGAGCCCATCGGCACCACCCGTACCGGCACGCCGTAGGTGGAGGAGTGGATCATCATGCCGTCACCGATGTAGATGCCGGTATGCGATGCGTCGGAGTAGAAGGTCAGCACGTCGCCTGGCTGCAGATCCCCGAGCGAAACGGGCTGGCCACCGTGGGCCAGCGCCTGGCTGGAGTGCGGCAGCGAGATCCCGGCCTGCTGGAACGCCCACATCACCAGGCCCGAGCAGTCGAATCCGCCGGGCGCGGCGCCGCCCCACACGTAGGGCGAACCGACCTGGGTCAGTGCGGCCTGCACGACGGTCGCGCGGTCACCGCCGCCGACCCCGCCGGGGATCGAGCCTGGCATGCCGGGCATGCCACCGGCGGGCGGAGCCTCGCCCGGGGCCTGCCCGGGAGCCGCGCCCGGGGGTGCCGCGTCTGGCGCCGGGGCACCAGGGGCCGGCGCGGCCGCGGGTGCCGGATTGGCCAGCGCGGTGCGCTGATCGGCGGTCAACGAGAGGTACTCCGACTTGACGACCGCGATCTGCACCTGCAGCTGGCTCTGCTTGGACTGCAGGCTTGCCCGGACAGCGGCCGCCTGCTCGGCGGCGCTCTTGGCGTCGGCGGCGGACTTGGCGGACTCCCGCTCGGCCTTGACGGCCTGGTCCCCGGCGATCCGGTAGCTCTTCATCTGGCTGGCCATCTGCGTGGCCATCACCCGCTGCACGGCCAGCTTGTCGATCAGGCCCTGCGGTGAGCCGGCGGTCAGGATGGCTTCCATGCCGTCGACGCGCCCACCCATGTAGGTTGCGGCGGCCAGCTTGTTGACCGAGTCTTGAAACGACGCCAGGTGCGCCTTGGCCGCATCGACCGCGGCCTGGTCGTCGTTGTGCTTCTTGTCCGCGGCGCGCTGCGCGGCCAGCTTGTCGTTCAGATCGAGCTGGGCGCTGTGCATCGCCTCGGTGGTCTGCTCGGCCTGGCGGGACAGTTCGTGAAGTTTTGCCGTGGCGTCTTCGGCCGGGTCGGCCCACGCGGGGGCGGTCATGACGCCGGAGAAGATTGCGAAGCCAGCTAGTGCCCCTATGGCCGAACGTGTGAGGACACGCGCAACCGGGTACCTAGAGTCAAGCCTCAAGATTTGCTTCCTTAAACGGCCATCGACGAAAAATTGTCGTCGAGCTGGTTTAGGTCTCAAACAGGTTACGAAACGATATCGGCATTTGTCCAAAGCGAGCGGTTAAGAAATTAGAAAGAATCCTGTCATTTCTATGTGAATCGTTTCGCGTGGCCCGAGGACCTTTGTGGGACAAGGCAATTAGGCTACACCAGATCCCCGATCCCGACGAATCGGGACGAGGCGAAGTCGCGGCGCCAAGCCCACCTCGGCGAGAACCTCCAATGCCGCCCGCTCGTCCTGCATTAAAGTATCCGGGACCCCGAGTATCACGCTGACGACGCAGTCGCGGCAGCCGGGACCGCGCACCGCGCAATCGTCGCAGTCGATCACCACCGGCGTCCCCGGCTCCGGCGGCGTCATGCCGAGGTTGGTGGGTCCAGTTTTTGGTGCCATCGGGATCGGTCCTCTCGCTCTGGCTCCGGCAGGCTTGGTAGGCGAACATCACGCCGGACTGCCCGAACGGTAACCGCGGGCACCGACACGTATCCGTTCGACGCATTCCGGCCCCGCGCCCGGCGTGGGAGCTGCGCGGATGTCGGTCGTCGCGCTTAACGTCACCGCCGTGGCTTCCCGGGGTGCGACTCAGCTGAGCTTCGCGGACGTGGGGTCGCCGTTCACGCCCGACGAGCTCTCCCTGCGGGAAACCACCTTCGTCGTGGTCGACCTGGAGACCACCGGCGGGCGCACCAAGAGCACCGAGGGAACCGTGCCCGACGCCATCACCGAAATCGGGGCTGTCAAGGTGCGCGGCGGCGTGGTGCTCGGCGAGTTCGCCACCCTGGTGGATCCCCAGCGCAGCATCCCGCCCCAGATCGTGCAGCTGACCGGCATCACCACCGCAATGGTCTGCGACGCGCCGACCATCGATGCGGTGCTGCCGATGTTCCTGGAGTTCGCCGGCGACGCGGTGCTGGTCGCCCACAACGCCGGCTTCGACATCGGATTCCTGAAAGCCGCCGCCGAGCATTGCGAAATCCGTTGGCCGCGACCGCAAGTGCTGTGCACCGTCCGGCTGGCCCGCCGGGTACTCAGCCGCGAGGAAGCCCCCAGCGTGCGGCTGGCGTCGCTGGCGCGGCTGTTCGCCGTCGCCACCCAGCCCACCCACCGCGCCCTGGACGATGCGCGCGCCACCGTCGACGTGTTGCACGCCCTCATCGAACGAGTGGGCAACCAGGGCGTGCACACCTACGCCGACCTGCGCGCCTACCTACCTGACGTCACCCCCACGCAACGCCGCAAGCGGGTGCTCGCCGAGGGCCTGCCGCGGGGGCCGGGGGTGTATCTCTTCCGCGGGCCGTCGGGCGAGGTGCTCTACATCGGCACCGCCGTCGACCTGCGCCGCCGGGTCGGCCAGTACTTCACCGGCGCCGACCCCCGGGGCCGCATGAAGGAGATGGTCGCGCTGGCCGACGCGGTCGACCACGTCGAGTGCGCCCACGCGCTGGAGGCCGGCGTGCGCGAGCTGCGGCTGCTGGCGGCGCACGCCCCGCCGTACAACCGGCGGTCCAGGTTCCCGCAGCGCTGGTGGTGGGTGGCGCTGACCGAGGAGGCGTTCCCGAGGCTGGCGGTGGTGCGGGCGCCGCGGCACGACCGTGCCGTCGGCCCGTTCCGCGCCCGCGCCGACGCCGCCGACACGGCCGCCCTGCTGGCCCGGTTCACCGGACTGCGAACCTGCACCAACCGGCTGGGCCGCTCGGCGCTGCACGGGCCGCTGTGCGCCGAGGCGGAGGTGTCGCCGTGCCCGGCCGCGCGCGGCGTCACCGCCACCCAGTACGCCGGCGCCGTGGCGCGGGTCGCGGCGTTGGTCGACGGCGTCGACAGCAGCGCGCTGAGGTCGGCCGTGGACCAGGTCGGCGCGCTCGCCGAGCGGCACCACTTCGAGAGCGCCGCGCGCCTGCGTGACCGCACCGTCACCGCGGTCGACACGCTGTGGCGCGGCCAGCGGCTGCGCGCCCTGGTCACGCTGCCCGAGCTGATCGCCGCCGCACCCGACGGCGAGGGTGGTTATCACCTGGCCGTCATCCGCCACGGCCAGCTCGCGGCGGCCGGCCGCGCCCGGCGCGGGGTGCCGCCGATGCCGGTTGTCGACGCGATTGTTGCTGGGGCACAAGCGATCCTGCCCACACCGGCACCGCTGGGCGGCGCGCTCGTCGAGGAAACCGCGCTGATCACGCGGTGGTTGACGACGCCCGGGGTGCGCATCGTTCGGGTCACGACCGAGTCGGAAGAGGGATGGGCTTCCCCACTGCGCTCGGCGGGCGCCTGGTCGGCGTGGGCCGCCTCGGCGCGCTCGGCACGACTGGCCGCGGAACAGCTCTCGGCGCAGGCGCTGCGGGAATCAGATCTGCTGGCCGAACCGCACCCATCGCGCGAGCAGGTGTTCGGCCGCACCGGAATCGATGGCCGCGCAGGCGCGCGCCAACCCGTCCTCCCACGCCGGCAACCATTCAGCGCGACTGGATAAACCGGCGTGGGCGACGATCGCCCCGGCGGCATTCAGGACGACGGCGTCGCGCACCGGGCCCTTGCCGCCGGCCAAAACCGCACGCACCTCCGCCGCGTTGGCCTGCGCGTCGCCGCCCAACAAGTCGTCGAGATCGGCTCGAGGAAAACCGAATCCGGCCGGATCGAACGTCAGCCTGTCCACGGTCCCGGCCTGCACCCGCCAGATCGTGCTGGTGGTGGTCGTCGTCAACTCGTCGAGCCCGTCGTCGCCGTGCACCACCAGCACACTGGACCGGCGGGCGGCGAACACGCCCGCCATCACCTCGGCGAGGTCCGCGAACGCGCAGCCGATCAACCCGGCCCGCGGCCTGGCCGGATTAGTAAGCGGCCCAAGCAGATTGAACACCGTCGGCACGCCTATCTCGCGGCGCACCGCGGACGTATGCCGGTAGGACGGGTGGAACAGCGGCGCGAAGCAGAACCCGATGCCGACCTCGACGAGGCTGCGTGCGACCTCTTCGGGCCCGAGGTCGATCCGAATCCCGAGCGCCTCGAGCGTGTCGGCCCCGCCGGACAACGACGAGGCCGCCCGGTTGCCGTGCTTGACCACCGGCACACCCGCGGCCGCGACCACGATCGCGGCCATCGTGGACAGGTTCACGGTGTTGACGCCGTCGCCGCCGGTGCCGACGATGTCGACGGTGTCGTCGCGGACGGCGCCGGCTGGCATCAGCAACGCGTGGTCGAGCATGACCTCGGCCAGCTCGATGACTTCGGCCGACGTCGGACCCTTCACCTGCAGCGCCACCGCGAAGGCCGCGATCTGGGCCGGCGTCGCGGCGCCGGCCATGATCTGGTCCATGGCCCAGGCGGCCTGCCCGCGCGTCAGGTCCTGACCACCCGTCAGGCGAGACAGGACCCGCGGCCACGATGTCGTGGACGCGCCGGACGCCGAAGCCCCGGACGGCGAAGCGCCGGACGGCGAAGCCCCAGATGACAAAGCCACGCGCCGATAGTCCCACGGCGACCACAGCTGCCCCAACCGTGCCGCGAGCTGCCCGCCGCGCCCACGAGCGCGACGCGCCAGACATCAAATGCCGCCCCGGGTGGAGTTCAACAACTACAAAGCGTCATACTTGCGGATGTGACCAGCGCTGCCGGGACTTCGGGTACTGCAATTACGTCGCGGGTGCATTCGCTGAACCGACCCAACATGGTCAGCGTCGGCACCATCGTTTGGCTTTCCAGCGAGCTGATGTTCTTTGCTGGCCTCTTCGCGATGTACTTCACCGCTCGCGCCCAATCGGGCGGCAAGTGGCCGCCGCCGCCGACCGAGCTGAACCTCTACCAGGCCGTGCCGGTCACCTTGGTGCTGATCGCGTCGTCGTTCACCTGCCAGATGGGGGTGTTCGCGGCCGAGCGTGGCGACGTGTTCGGGCTGCGCCGCTGGTACGTGCTGACCTTCCTGATGGGCCTGTTCTTCGTTTGCGGCCAGGGCTACGAGTACTTCCACCTGGCGACGCACGGGACGACCATCCCCGGAAGCGCCTACGGCAGCGTGTTCTACCTGGCGACCGGGTTCCACGGTCTGCACGTCACCGGCGGCCTGATCGCCTTCATCTTCCTGCTGGCCCGCACCGCGATGAGCAAGTTCACCCCGGCGCAGGCGACGGCCAGCATCGTCGTCTCGTACTACTGGCATTTCGTCGACATCGTGTGGATCGCGCTGTTCGCCGTGATCTATTTCATCCGTTGAGCCGGCGGCTCCGAATACGAGAAGGAATAGGAGTGCTCGGTTGAAGAAACTGGGATCGACCCGACCCGGTGCGGCCAAGCCGCCTAAGGGGCAGCGCGACCGGTCGCGGCGGCGGCTGCGCCGCCGGCTGTCCGGTGGCCTGCTGCTGCTGATCGCGCTGACCATCGCCGGCGGTCTCGCCGCCATCCTGACCCCGCGGCCCCAGGTGGCCGTCGCCGACGAGTCGAACTCGGCGCTGCTGCGCACCGGCAAGCAGCTGTTCGACACGTCCTGCGTGTCCTGCCACGGCGCCAACCTGCAGGGTGTTCCCGACCGCGGGCCGAGCCTGATCGGTGTCGGCGAAGAAGCCGTCTACTTCCAGGTGTCGACCGGCCGGATGCCCGCGATGACCGGCGAGGCCCAGGCACCGCGCAAGGAACCGATCTTCGACGAGGCACAGGTCGACGCCCTGGGTGCCTATGTCCAGGCCAACGGCGGCGGCCCCACCACGGTGCGCAACCCGGACGGCAGCCTGGCGATGCGCTCGCTGCGCGGCGAGGACCTGGGCCGCGGCGGCGACCTGTTCCGGCTGAACTGCTCTTCCTGCCACAACTTCACCGGCAAGGGCGGCGCGCTGTCGTCGGGTAAGTACGCGCCGGACCTCGAGCCCGCCAACGAGCAGCAGATCCTGGCGGCCATGCGGACCGGCCCGCAGAACATGCCGAAGTTCTCCGACCGCCAGCTGTCCTTCGAAGCCAAGAAGGACATCATCGGCTACATCAAGGCCGTCACCGAGGAGCGCCAGCCGGGCGGCTACGGCCTGGGCGGATTCGGGCCCGCACCCGAGGGCATGGCCGCCTGGATCATCGGGATGGTCGCCGCCATCGGGCTGGCACTGTGGATTGGGGCACGAGCATGAGCCGCGCCGAGACGATGCAGAGCGAAGCGATGAGGAGGAGCGGCGCAAACGAGCCAGCCGCGACGATGCAGAGCGAAGCGATGAGGAGGAGCAGCGCAAAATGAGCGACGCCGTGGGTGGTAAGGGAGACGTTCGCGGCTCTGACACCGAGGGGAACCCGCACGGCGCAGGCGAGCGGGAGCCCAACGACGCGGCGCTGGCCGCCATGTCGCAGCAGGAACTGGTGGCGCTGGGCGGCAGGCTCGACGGCGTCGAAACGGTGTTCAAGGAACCCCGCTGGCCGATCGAGGGCACCAAAGCCGAGAAGCGCGCCGAACGCGGCGTCGCTCTCTGGCTTTTGCTGGGCGGCTTCTTCGGGCTGGCCCTGCTGCTGATCTTCCTGTTCTGGCCGTGGGAGTACAAGCCCAAGGAGGCCCGCGGAAGCATCCTGTACGACCTGACCACCCCGCTGTACGGCCTGACCTTCGGGATGGCGATCCTGTCGATCGGGATCGGCGTCATCCTGTACCAGAAACGCTTTATCCCCGAAGAGATTTCGATCCAGGACCGCCACGACGGCGCCTCGCGCGACGTCGACCGCAAGACGGTGGTGGCCAACCTGGCCGACGCGTATCAGGGTTCGACCGTCGGGCGGCGCAAGCTGATCGGCCTGTCGCTGGGAATGGGGCTGGGCGCGTTCGGCCTGTCCACCCTGGTCGCGTTTGCCGGCGGGCTGATCAAGAACCCGTGGAAGCCGGTCGTGCCCACCGCCGACGGCAAGAAGGCCGTGCTGTGGACGTCCGGGTGGACCCCGCGCTACCACGGCGAGACCATCTATCTGGCGCGCGCCACCGGCTCGGCCTCCACCTCCCCGTTCGTCAAGATGCGCCCCGAGGACCTCGACGCCGGCGGCATGGAGACCGTCTTCCCGTGGCGCGAGTCCGACGGCGACGGCACCACCCCGGAGTCGCAGGAAAAGCTGCGGGCCATCAACCAGGGCGTGCGAAACCCGGTGATGCTCATCCGAGTTCGGCCCACCGACATGAACCGCGTGGTCAAGCGACAGGGTCAGGAGAGCT
The DNA here is from genome assembly GCF_010731775.1 of Mycobacterium mantenii. Classification (NCBI taxonomy): domain Bacteria; kingdom Bacillati; phylum Actinomycetota; class Actinomycetes; order Mycobacteriales; family Mycobacteriaceae; genus Mycobacterium; species Mycobacterium mantenii. Next base: position 1,879,800 of record NZ_AP022590.1, read on the forward strand.
TCAACTTCGGCGAGTTCTTCGCCTACACCAAGGTCTGCTCGCACCTGGGTTGCCCCGCCTCGCTGTACGAGGAGCAGTCCTACCGAATCTTGTGCCCCTGCCACCAGTCGCAGTTCGACGCGCTGCACTTCGCCAAGCCGATTTTCGGACCGGCCGCGCGTGCGTTGGCGCAACTGCCGATCACCATCGACACCAACGGGTATCTGGTCGCCAACGGTGACTTCGTCGAGCCCGTCGGACCGGCATTCTGGGAGAGGACGACAACATGAGTCCGAAATTGAGTCCCCCGAAGATCGGCGATGTCCTGGCCCGCCAGGGCGAGGACATCGATACGCGCTATCACCCGTCGGCCGCGGTCCGCAGACAGCTGAACAAGGTGTTCCCCACCCACTGGTCGTTCCTGCTGGGTGAGATCGCGATGTACAGCTTCATCGTGCTGCTGCTCACCGGCGTGTACCTGACGCTGTTCTTCGACCCGTCCATGGGCGAAATCACCTACAACGGCGCCTACCAGCCGCTGCGCGGCGTGGACATGTCGAAGGCCTTCGCGTCGACCCTCGACATCTCCTTCGAGGTCCGTGGCGGCCTGTTCGTGCGTCAGGTCCACCACTGGGCCGCGCTGATCTTCTCCGCGTCGATCATGGTCCACCTGGCCCGCATCTTCTTCACCGGCGCCTTCCGGCGACCGCGCGAGGCCAACTGGGTCATCGGTTCGCTGCTGCTGATCCTGGCCATGTTCGAGGGCTACTTCGGTTACTCGCTGCCCGACGACCTGCTGTCCGGCATCGGGTTGCGCGCCGCACTGTCCTCGATCACCTTGGGCATGCCGGTGATCGGCACCTGGCTGCACTGGGCGCTGTTCGGCGGTGACTTCCCCTGCGGTGGCGTCGGAAGTGAATGCGCCACAGCGGGTTACATCATCCCGCGGATGTACGCCCTGCACATCCTGCTGCTACCCGGGATCATCCTGGCGCTGATCGGGCTGCACCTGGCCATGGTGTGGTTCCAGAAGCACACCCAGTTCCCCGGCCCCGGCCGCACCGAGCACAACGTGGTCGGCGTGCGAGTGATGCCGGTGTTCGCGGTCAAGTCCGGCGCGTTCTTCGCCGCGATCGTCGGTGTGCTGGGCCTGCTGGGTGGTCTGCTGCAGATCAACCCGATCTGGAACCTGGGCCCCTACAAGCCATCTCACGTCTCTGCCGGCTCGCAGCCGGACTTCTACATGATGTGGACGGAAGGCTTGGCCCGCATCTGGCCGCCGTGGGAGTTCTACTTCTGGCATCACACCATCCCGGCGGTGGTCTGGGTGGCGCTGATCATGGGTGGAGTGTTCGGTCTGCTGATCGTCTACCCGTTCCTGGAGAAGCGGTTCAGCGGCGACTACGCCCACCACAACCTGCTGCAGCGGCCGCGCGACGTGCCGGTGCGCACGTCGATCGGTGCGATGGCGATCGCGTTCTACATGCTGCTGACGCTGTGTGCGATGAACGACATCATCGCGTACAAGTTCGACATCTCGCTCAACGCGACGACGTGGATCGGGCGCATCGGCATGGTGATCGTTCCACCGGTGGTCTACTTCATCACCTATCGGTGGTGCATCGGACTGCAGCGCAGCGACCGCGCGGTGCTCGAGCACGGCATCGAGACCGGCATCATCAAGCGGCTGCCGCACGGCGCCTACATCGAACTGCATCAGCCGCTGGGCCCGGTCGACGACCACGGCCACCCGCTGCCACTCGCCTACCAGGGTGCGCCGCTGCCCAACAAGATGAACAAGCTGGGCTCGGCCGGATCGCCGGGTAGCGGTAGCTTCCTGTTCGCCGATCCGGCGTCCGAGGACGCGGCATTGCGGGAGGCGGCGCACGGCTCTGAGCAGCGCGCCCTGACTGCACTGCGCGAACACCAGGACAGCCTCAACGGGTCGACCAACGGCGAGGGCGGCGAGCACTAGCTCGCAGAGTTAGGCGACGACGCCGCCCGCGCTTACGCGGGCGACGCACAGCCGGTAATCCACGGCACCGCTCCGGGTTACGTTGCTGGGCGCACCGGGCGGGCATGACCGCGAGACGTAAGCCACGGCGTGTCGTGTGCGTGGTTCACGTGTCGGCGCCAGCGCCGCGAAACCTCAACGGCGGCCAGTCATCCCCGCAATGCGGGTTCGCGGGCCGACAGCGTCACGGGCTCGCGGGCTCGCGGGCTCGCGTGGTCGAGGTGTCGCGGGCCGGCAGCGTCGCGGGGCGGCCGCCCTCCCCCACGGGCCGGACGCGCCTGCCGGCCCTGTTCGGCGGCGACTATTGCTCGGCGAGGACGCGGCGCAGCTGGCGGATGTGCAGCCACTCCACCACCGGCATGGCCCCGGTAATGACGCCGGCGAAGCCATATCCGACCCACGACGCGCCATCGTGACCGATCGCCATCAGGTAGGTCGCCGTCGCGACCGCGATCAGCGCCGCCCCCATGGTGCCGGTCAGTATCACGGTGCCGCGCAACCAGACTCGGTCCACCGCCTCGCCCGACCACTCGCCATCCGACGCCGGCGCCGCCGTCTGCACCGTGGTCTGCTGCGTCCGCTCGGTCCCGGTGCGCAAAGCGCCGCTCCCCAGCCGCACCGACGGCCTGGACGGTCCGCGCGCCGGCGCGGTCATCGCCGAAGCGGCCGGCTCGGACTGGGACATCCGGCGGGCCCGCAACAGGATGGGGATCGCGCCCGCGATGATCAGCGCCGAGACGATGATGACGGCGTACAGCACCCAGGTGGTGTGCGGGCTGCTGGCCGCCTTGTGAAAGCCCCTGCCCAGATCCGCCAGGGCGACCGCGGCCGCCACGCTGACACCCAGCAGCACCAGATAGATGGCGGCGCACGCCCCGATCAGGATGCGGTCGATGACTTCGGGTGCGATAGTGTCGTCGCCGCCCACCCCGCGCCGATACGCCGAATACCTGCTGACCATCAGCAGCTCGTCTGCGGTGAGTCGTTGCTGTTCGACGAAAGCACGGTTCCATCGCTGGTCGTGATCGAGCAATTGAGCCTGCTGACCCGGAACAGGCTAGATGCCTCCACCGAGCCCACGTCGGATTGCGAGATCGGAGTGACGGTCATCGACCAGGGGATGTACACGTTGTGCTGCGTGCGGCGCCGGCCGGACGCGTCGACGTAGGTCACCGAAATGATGTCGCCCGGAGCCTTGGTGCCGGTCACCGAATAAGTGACCTGGCGCGGACCCGCCGGCGTCGTGGGCGGCGGGGGCGCGGCCGCCGTGGAGGTCGCCGGCGGCGGCGCTGGAGCCGGGGCGGGCGGGGGCGGCGGTGGCGGGGAAGGCGTCACCGTCACAGTCTGGGTCTCCGTTGGTGGTGGTGGGGGCGGTGGCTCGGTCGTCGACGGGGGCGGCGGTGGAGGCGGTGGAGGTGGCGGTTTGGTGGTCGTGATCTCGTCCTGCATCGGCGGCGTGGACGCGGCGGTGGTGGTTCCGGGGTTGGCAAGCTTGGTGGTGTCGGTCCGCGCGAACAGCAGTGACACCGAGACGACGAGCGCGATCGCGGCCACGATGGCGGCCACACCCACCACCCACGGCCAGCGTGCAGTCCGGTGTTCGTCGTCGGCATCGGATAACTCGTCGAATTCGTCGTAGTCGTAGAGCCGCAGATCGGCCGGCATGTAGGGGCCGCTGGTGAAGTGTTCGGACTCCGGGGCCGAGTAGGCGCGCGAGTATGCGTCCGTCTCATCGGCCCGGTCCGCCGCGGCCAGTTCGGCGCTGTCCTCGAAGGGTTCCGGCTCGCCCTCGACGTCGGCTGCGGCGTTGGATTCCAGGTCGCGGTCCGGCGCGCCGCCGGAATCCGGTTCGTGGCTGGTCGGGTCGGCATGGTCGGGTTCGTCAGGATCCCATCCCGGGGGTCTCGACCCGCTCATCTCTGCCTTTGCCTACCCTGTTCGACTGCCTCACCTGCGCACAAGACTCCGCGATCACTCAATTGCGGGCGCGCTGGGAAACTTCTCGTTTGCCTGGGCAGAACACTACCGAACCCCAAAGGGGCAAAGCCGTCGTGGCGAACGGCCCACCAATCACGTGATCTGATTGTGACCTTTATGCCGCGAATTAGTGCTTCTCGGGACCGATGTAATACTCGAAGACCAGTCCGGCCACCGACGTCAGGATGAACATCACCCCAGCGACGATCAGCCACGGCAGCCACAACGCGATGCCCACCGCGGTCACCGAGCCCGACAACGCGACCAGAATCGGCCACCAGCTGTGCGGGCTGAAGAAGCCCAATTCGCCTGCTCCGTCGCTGATCTCAGCGCCCTCGTAGTCCTCGGGCCGGGTGTCCAGCCGCCGCGCCACAAACCGGAAAAACGTCGCCGTGATCAACGCCAGGCCACCGGTCAGCACCAGTGCGGTGGTGCCGGCCCACTCCACACCTCCGGTGGCGAAGATCGCGGTCAGCACCGCGTAGAGCACCGCAACCACAATGAAAAACGCGGCAATGAATTCGAATAGCCTGGCTTCGATATGCATTTGGTGTCCTACCCTACTGGCTTCCGGCCAATTGACCGCGCTTGGTATCGAACGGGTGAGTGGTCACCGCGAGCGGGGGCTGCCCGATCGCCTGCAATGCCTCGGCGTTGCTCTTACCGTCCATCCGCTGCTGCAGGTAGGCCTTGAAGTCGTTGGGCGCCACCACCCGAACCTCGAAGTTCATCATCGAGTGGTACGTGCCGCAGAATTCGGCGCAGTGACCCACGAACGCACCAGGCGTCTGGATCTCCTCGGTCTGGAAGACGTGCACCGAGTTGTTCGCGTCGGCGTTGGGGATCACGTCGCGCTTGAACAGGAACTCCGGCACCCAGAACGTGTGAATCACGTCCGCGGAAGCCAGGTCGAATTCGATGCGCTTGCCGGTCGGCAACACCAGCACCGGGATTTCGCTGCTGGATCCCAGCGTCTCGACCTTGTCGAAGTTCAGGTACTGCCGGTCCGAGGTGTTGAACCCGCGGACGGGGCCGACGCGCTCCTCACCGTGGGCGTCCTTGCCCTCCGGCTTGGACAGCATCGCCTTCTTTCGCGCCGGGTCCGACCCGTCGTAGGTCAGCGTGCCGTCCTTGAAGGCGACGCGCTGGTAGCCGAACTTCCAGTTCCACTGGAAGGCCGTGACGTCGATCACTACCTCGGGGTCCTTTGCCAGGTGCAGCATCTTCTCCTGCACCACCACGGTGAAGTAGAACAGCACCGAGATGATGAGGAACGGCGTCACCGTGAGCACCAGCTCCAGCGGCATGTTGTAGCCGAACTGCCGGGGCAGCTCGGTGTCGGTCGCCTTCTTGCGGTGAAAGGCCGACGCCCAGAAGATCAAGCCATACACGATGATGCCGACGACCAGCGACGCGATCACCGCGCCGATCCACAGTTCCCGGTTGAGGTGGGCCTCCGGAGTGATGCCCCGCGGCCAGCCCAGGGCCAGCGCGTCCGCCCAGCTGCTGCATCCGCTCAGGAACAACGCCAGCACACCCAACGTCATGGCCAGCGCGAAGGGCCGAAGACGACGGGAAAGACCCTTCCCTTGGCGCCCAGAGCCCCCGGAACGGCGCCGAAACCTGCCCTGCGACAAACGTTGCGAACGGTCCTGCTCGCGAGGGGTCACGTTAGCGCCTCCTGCTCGGATATCGAATACTACGCAGCGTAGACCACGTGCCTGAGCCCGGCGACGAAACCCCGGCCCGCCGGTGCGCCCGGCCGAGCGCGACGTGCCGGATGCGGCATCCACGCGCACCCGCGAAGTGCGGCATACTGGGGCGCCGTGTGTGGTCTGCTGGCGTTCGTCGCCGCCCCGGAGGGCACGGATAAAGAAGCGGCCGCCGCCCGCGCCGACAGTGCGATCGCGCGCGCGTCGCATTCGATGCGCCACCGCGGGCCCGACGAGCCGGGGACCTGGGTGGACCCGGACACCGACGGCTCCGTCGTTTTCGGCTTCAATCGGCTATCCATCATCGACATCGCGCATTCGCACCAGCCGCTGCGCTGGGGCCCGCCCGAGGCGCCCGACCGCTACGTGCTGGTGTTCAACGGCGAGATCTACAACTACCTCGAGCTGCGCGACGAACTGGCCACCCGGCATGGCGCCGTCTTCTCCACCGACGGTGACGGCGAGGCCGTCGTCGCCGGCTATCACTACTGGGGCACCGACGCCTTGACGCGGCTGCGCGGCATGTTCGCGTTCGCGCTGTGGGACACAGTCACCCGCGAATTGTTCTGCGCCCGTGACCCTTTCGGCATCAAGCCGCTGTTCATGGCGACCGGCACCGGCGGCACCGCGGTGGCCAGCGAGAAAAAGTGCCTGCTGGACCTGGCTGAGCTGGTCGGATTCGACACCGCGATCGACGAGCGCGCCGTGCAGCACTACACCGTCCTGCAGTACGTGCCCGAGCCCGAGACGCTGCACCGCGGGGTGCGCCGGCTGGAATCGGGCTGCTACGCCCGGATCCGTCCCGACCGCCTGAAACCGGAGGTCACCCGGTATTTCGTGCCGCGCTTTGCCGCGGTGCCGATCACCCGCGACACCGAGCGGGCCCGCTACGACGAGATCACCGCGGTGCTCGAGGACTCGGTGGCCAAGCACATGCGCGCCGACGTCACCGTCGGGGCGTTTCTGTCCGGGGGCATCGACTCCACCGCCATCGCGGCGCTGGCCATCCGGCACAACCCCCGGCTGATCACGTTCACCACCGGCTTCGAGCGGGAGGGGTTCTCCGAGATCGACGTCGCGGTGGCCTCGGCCGAGGCGATCGGCGCCCGCCACATCGCCAAGGTGGTCACACCCGACGAGTTCGTCGCCGCCCTGCCCGAGATCGTCTGGTACCTCGACGAGCCCGTCGCCGACCCCGCGCTGGTGCCGCTGTTCTTCGTCGCCCGTGAAGCCCGCAAGCACGTCAAGGTCGTGCTGTCCGGCGAAGGTGCCGACGAGTTGTTCGGCGGCTACACGATTTACCGGGAGCCGTTGTCGCTGAAGCCCTTCGACTATCTGCCGCGCCCGCTGCGCCGGTCGATGGGCAAGATGTCCAAGCCGCTGCCGGAGGGCATGCGCGGCAAGAGCCTGCTACACCGCGGCTCGCTGACGCTCGAGGAGCGTTACTACGGCAACGCCCGCAGTTTCTCCGACGCGCAGCTGCGCGACGTGCTGCCCGGCTTTCGCGAGGAATGGACCCACACCGACGTCACCGCGGCCGTATACGCCGAATCGGCCGGCTGGGATCCGGTGGCCCGCATGCAGCACATCGACCTGTTCACCTGGCTACGCGGCGACATCCTGGTCAAGGCCGACAAGATGACCATGGCCAACTCGCTGGAACTTCGGGTGCCGTTTTTGGATCCCGAGGTGTTCGCCGTCGCCTCCCGGCTACCCGTCGAGGCCAAGATCACCCGCACCACCACCAAGTACGCGCTGCGGCGTGCGCTGGAGCCGATCGTCCCGGCGCACGTGCTGCACCGGCCCAAGCTCGGGTTCCCGGTCCCGATCCGGCACTGGCTGCGCGCCGGCGAGCTGCTGGAGTGGGCCTACGAGCTGGTGGATTCGTCGCAGGAGTCGCAGGCCGGTCACCTCGTCGACCTGGCCGCCGTCCGGCGGATGCTCGACGAGCACCGCAACGGCGCCAGCGATCACAGCCGCCGACTGTGGACGCTGCTGATCTTCATGCTCTGGCACGCGATCTTCGTCGAGCACAGCGTGGTGCCGCAGATCGGCGAGCCGCACTACCCAGTGCAGCTGTAAAGGGACTGAGGGCTTCGAGTGTGAACCCTGGGCGGTGACTTTCGGCGTGTCGCCGCCCTCAGCTCACACTCGACGCCGTCAGTTCACTCTCGTGGCGCCACCGCGAATTGAATCAATTGTGCGAATCAGGCCAGCACCGCGGCGATCTCGTTGGCCGCGTCGTCGCCATAGGCGCCGGCCAACCGGCTCACCGCGGTCTCGCGGTTCCAGTCCCACTCCTGGGTCCCGGTGGACTCCAGCACCAGCACGGCGACCAGCGAGCCCAGCTGAGCCGAACGCTCGAGGTTCAGCCCGGCGCTGCGGCCGGTGAGGAAACCGGCCCGGAAGGCGTCGCCCACGCCGGTGGGGTCGGTCTGGCTGGTCTCGGGCACCACGCCGACGTGGGTGGTGGTTCCGTCGCGCTCGACGATGTCGACGCCCTTGGGTCCCAGCGTGGTCACCCGCAGGCCGACCTTCTGCTGTACGTCGGCCTCGGACCAGCCGGTCTTGTTGAGCAGCAGCTCCCACTCGTATTCGTTGGTGAACAGGTAGGCGGCGCCCTCGACGAGCTTGTCGATCTCCGCGCCGGACAGGCGGGGCAACTGCTGGGACGGGTCGGCGGCGAACGGCAAGCCGAGCTTGCGGCACTCCTCGGTGTGCACCACCATCGCGTCCGGGTCGTTGGCGCCGATGATCACCAGGTCCGGGTTGCCCACCGACGACACGACGTCGGCCAGCTTGATGTTGCGGGCCTCCGACATGGCGCCGGGATAGAACGACGCGATCTGGGCCATGTCCTCGTCGGTGGTGCAGGTGAACCGCGCGGTGTGCGCGGTCTCCGAGATCAGGACGTTGTCGCAGTTGACGCCGTGGGACTGCAGCCATTCGCGGTATTCGGCGAAGTCGTCGCCGGCCGCGCCGACCAGCGCCACGTCGCCGCCCAGCACCCCGATGGCGAAGGCGATGTTGCCGGCCACGCCGCCGCGGTGAATCACCAGGTCGTCTACCAGAAAGCTCAGGGACACCTTCTGCAGGTGCTCGGCCAGCAGGTGCTCGGAGAACCGGCCGGGGAACCTCATCAGATTGTCGGTCGCAATCGAACCTGTCACCGCGATCGTCACGAAAACTCCATCCTTCGTTAGTAAGGTTATCTAGCTTACTCACCGGTCTCGGCCGTCGCTGTGTGCACGGTTGGCGCGAGGCCGTGCGCTAGCCTCCCTAGGGAACTCACCCAAGTCGCCGGGATCACATTGCTCGGGCCGCCACCCGCTCGCAGTCCCGTCTACCACCGTAGGAGAACCACGAATGGAAGGTCCGCACCCGCCGAACCACATCGTCGGCGGCGGCAGCGGGGGACCGAGCGGACACGAACCCCCGAGGGAATCCCAGCCACTCGAGTTTCCCGATGACCCGAACACCGGCTTCGCCCCGGTTCCGCAGGCAGGACCTGCTCCAGCCAATTATGCCGGGCAGCCCCCCGCGCCGGTCCCCTACCCGCCGCAACGCTCGAAGCGGCGGCTGATCGTCGGACTCCTGCTGGCCATCGCGCTGGTCGCGGTGATGACGGTCGCCATCGTGTACGGGGTGCGCACCAACGGGGCCAATACCGGCGCCACGTTCTCCGAGGGCGCGGCCACGACGGCCATTCAGCGGTATCTCGACGCGCTCGAGCACCGCGACATCGACGAGATCGCCCGCAACGCGCTGTGCGGCCTCTATGACGGTGTCCAGGACAAGCGGTCCGACCGGGCGCTGGCCAAGCTCAGCAGCGACGCATTCCGCAAGCAGTTCTCCGAGGTCGAGCTGACCTCGATCGACAAGATCGTGTACCTGTCGCAGTACCAGGCTCAGGCATTGTTCACCATGCGGGTGTCCCCGGTGAGCGGGGGCCCGATGCACGGGCAGGTGCAGGGCATCGCACAGCTGCTGTTCCAGCGCGGACAGATCATGGTCTGCTCGTACGTGCTGCGCACCGGCGGCTCGTACTAAAACGGACTCCGCCAGCCGGGACCACGCGGTCCGGCTGACGGAGTCAGCGGGATCAACCGATCAGTTGAATGAGTCGCCGCAGGCGCACGAGCCGGTGGCGTTGGGGTTGTCGATGGTGAAGCCCTGCTTCTCGATGGTGTCCACGAAATCGATGGACGCGCCTTCGACGTAGGGTGCACTCATCCGGTCCACCGTCAGCTTCACACCCCCGAACTCCGCGGTCAGGTCGCCGTCCAGCGCCCGGTCGTCGAAGAAAAGGTTGTAGCGCAGCCCGGCACACCCACCCGGCTGCACCGCGATGCGCAGCGCCAGGTCGTCGCGGCCCTCCTGGTCCAGCAGGGACTTTGCCTTGGTGGCGGCGGCCTCGGTCAGGATCACGCCGTGGGTGGTCGTGGCGTTCGACTCGTTTTGCACCGTCATTACTTCTCCTACATGCCTCATTGTTGGGTGGGTCCGATCAAGCCCGATATCGCCGGCTTGCGCCGGGCGATCCGGACCGCCCGAAAGTCCACTCCATCAACGGTACCTTGCAGGACCGCTATTCCCGAGTCGCGCCGCCACAACGGATGCCAGACCGATGAGCTGGTTGGCCGCGTCGGCCTGCGCCAGCCGCACCGATCCGGCGTGCTCGGCGATCGACAGCGCGGCCATGATGCCCGACGAGCGCACCGTCGCGTTGTCCAGGTCGACCTGGCCGGCCAGCACGACCACCGGGATTCCCCGCGGCCGGGCCGCGTCGGCGAGAAAGCCCACCACCTTCCCGTGCAGGGATTGCTCGTCGAACCGGCCCTCGCCGGTGACGATCAGCTCCGCGGTGTCCAGGTCGTCGGCCAACCGGGTGTGCTCGGCGATGATGGCCGCTCCGGACTCACACCGGCCGCCGAGCGCCAGCAGCCCGGCGCCGATGCCGCCGGCGGCCGCCGCACCCGGCTCGGCGCTCACGTCCCGTCCGGCCACCGCCTCGAGGATCAGCGCCCACGCTTGCAGGCGGACTTCCAGCGCGGCGACGGTGGCCGTGTCGGCGCCCTTCTGCGGCCCGAACACCCGGGCCGCCCCCCACGGGCCCAGCAGCGGGTATTCGGTGTCGGAGGCGGCGATCAGCTCAACGTTGCCCAGCTGCCGGCGGGCGGTGTCCAGGCCGCCGAGCTCGGCGATCATGCCCTGCCCGCCGTCGGTGCAGGCGCTGCCGCCCAGACCGACCACGATGCGCGTCGCCCCGACCCGCAGCGCCTCGGCGATCAGCTGCCCCACGCCTTTGCTGTGCGCGGCCATTGCGGTCTCCGGGGTGGGTGGTCCCCCGATCAGCGCGAGACCACACGCCTGCGCGCACTCCAGGTACGCGGTCGCCGAATTGCTGTCGAACACCCACTCGGCTTCGACCATCGCTTTCAGCGGTCCCGACACCCGCAGGCGCCGCGTCTCCCCCAGGCGGCTGGCCAGCACCTCGACAAACCCTGGGCCGCCGTCGGATTGCGGTGCGACGATGAACCGGTCGCCGGGACGCGACCGGGTCCAGCCGGTCGCGATGGCGGCGGAGGCTTCGAGGGCCGTCATGCTGTCGGCGTAGCAATCAGGGGCCACCAGGACTTGCATGGCGGGCAACTGAAGGCGGCCGGGGGCCAGGCCGGGACCCACATCGCCCGGGTCCATCGTCCCGTCGTCCATCAAACGCAGCCGTTCATCACGTGTAAGAGTAGGGCCAAGAGAGGTACTAACGCAGGTCTAATAGCAATGCATTCCAGGCGAATTCCGGCGCGGGTCGTCCGCGAAGTAACCTGGCCACTGTGAAGCTGTTGGGCCGTAAGAAAGGCCAGGACACCGACCTCGACGAGAGCGCAGCCGCGTCGACCGCATCCGGCGGTGCGGGCGCCTCGGGCGACGCAACCCGCGAGGCGCAGCGAACGGGCCCCAAGGGACGCCCGACGCCCAGGCGCAACGAGGCTCGGCGCAATCCCCGGAAGGGACCGGTCGCGCCCGCTCCCATGACCTCCGCCGAGGCGCGGGCCCGGCGCAAATCGCTGGCCGGTCCCAAGCTCAGCCGTGAGGAGCGCCGGGCCGACAAGGCCGCCGGACGCGCCCGCACGTCGGATCGCCGCGAGCGGATGATGGCCGGCGAAGAGGGCTATCTGTTGCCGCGCGACCAGGGCCCCATCCGGCGCTACGTTCGTGACGTGGTGGACTCGCGGCGCAATCTGCTGGGTTTGTTCATGCCGTCGACCCTGTTCTTGATGTTCGTCATGTTCGGCGTCCCGCAGCTGCAGCTCTGGGTGTCCCCGGCGATGCTGGCGCTGATGGCCGTGATGAGCGTCGACGGCCTGATGCTGGGCCGCAAAGTCAGCAGGCTGGTCGACGCCAAGTTCCCCAACAACACCGAAAGCCGTTGGAAGCTAGGGCTTTACGCCGCCAGCCGGGCGTCTCAGATGCGCCGGCTGCGGGCGCCGCGGCCGCAGGTCAAGCACGGCGCCAGTGTCGATTAAAGCTCGCCGGAAGGCCGGCTGACTTCGGTGCGCACCCTGGTGCTCGGCGGAATCAGGTCAGGCAAATCGCAGTGGGCGGAGGAAGCCATCGCCGACGGTTTGCCGGCCGGGCAGGCGGTCCATTACCTGGCGCCCGGTCCGGCCGGCGACGACGATGCGGCCTGGGCACACCGGATCGCCCAGCATCGCGGCCGTCGGCCCGCCCACTGGTCGACGATCGAAACCGACGACATCGCAACGCAATTGCGACAGTCACCGCAAACCCCGACGCTGATCGACGACCTCGGCACCTGGTTGACGGGTGCGCTGGATCGCAACAACGCCTGGGACGGCGGCTCGGTGGCGGCCTCCGTCGATGACGTGCTGGCCGCGGTCGGCGACTTCGCTTCGCCGCTGGTGCTGGTCAGCCCGGAAGTGGGGTTGACCGTGGTGCCCGCCACCGCCTCCGGGCGCCGGTTCGCCGACGAACTGGGCAGCCTCAACCAGCGTTTGGCGCGGTTGTGCGACCGGGTGGTGTTGGTGGTGGCCGGGCAGCCGGTACCGATCAAACCGTCGGGGGCGTGATGCAATTCGCCGCCGTCTCGCCGCCCGACGCGGGCGTCGCCGTCGCCGCCCGTGCCCGCCAGGACACGCTGACCAAGCCCCGGGGCGCGCTGGGACGCCTGGAGGATCTGTCGGTGTGGGTCGCGTCGTGCCAGGGACATTGCCCGCCAAGACAATTCGAGCGCGCCCGGGTGGTGGTGTTCGCCGGTGATCACGGCGTCGCGCGCTCGGGGGTGTCGGCGTACCCGCCGGAGGTGACGGCCCAGATGGTCGCCAATTTCGAGGCCGGCGGCGCGGCGATCAACGTCCTGGCCGACATCGCCGGGGCGACGGTGCGCGTCGCGGACCTGGCGGTCGATGCCGACCCGCTGACCGAACGGATCGGCGCCCACAAGGTGCGCCGCGCCAGCGGCGACATCCGCGTCGAGGACGCGTTGAGCGACGACGAGACCGCGCGGGCGCTCGCCGCCGGCGCGGCCATCGCCGACGAGGAGGTCGATGCCGGCGCCGACCTGCTGATCGCCGGCGATATGGGGATCGGAAACACCACGGCCGCAACGGTTTTAGTGGCGGCCCTGACCAATGTCGAACCGGTCGTGGCGGTGGGCTTCGGCACCGGTATCGATGACGCCGGGTGGGCGCGCAAGACCGCTGCAGTGCGCGACGCCCTGTTTCGCGCCCGGCAGGTGTTGCCCGATCCGGTCGCGCTGCTGCGCCGCGCTGGCGGCGCCGACCTGGCCGCGATGGCGGGCTTTTGCGCGCAGGCCGCGGTGCGGCGCACGCCGCTGCTGCTCGACGGCATGGCGGTGACGGCGGCCGCGCTGCTCGCCGAGCACCTGGCGCCCGGCGCCCGGCTGTGGTGGCAGGCCGGGCACCGATCCACCGAGCCCGCCCATGCGCTGGCGCTGACCGCGCTGGATCTGGAGCCGATCCTCGACCTGCGGATGCGGCTGGGCGAGGGAACCGGCGCCGCGCTCGCGCTGCCGGTGTTGCGCGCCGCCATCGCGGCCCTGTCGTCGATGGCGACCTTCACCCAGGCCGGCGTGTCCGACCGCGGCGACCGCGCGGAGTCCGGCCGCACCGACAGTCCCGCCGCTCCGCCGTCGTGATCCGTTCGCTGGCAACGGCTTTCGCGTTCGGGACGGTGCTGCCACTCCCGGGTGGCGGCAACGCGCCGTTGGGCCGCGGCGCAATGACGGCGCTGCCGGCGGTGGGCGCCGTCGTGGGGGCCCTGGCCGCGGCCGTGACCTGGGGTGGGGCCCACGTGTTCGGGCCGTCCAGCCCGCTGCCCGGCCTGCTCGCGGTCACGGTGCTGCTGCTGGTGACCCGCGGCCTGCATCTGGACGGTGTCGCCGACACCGCCGACGGATTGGGCTGCTACGGGCCCCCGCAGCGGGCGCTGGCGGTGATGCGCGAGGGCTCGGCCGGCCCGTTCGGGGTGGCCGCGGTGGTCGTGGTGATCATGCTTCAGGCACTGGCGTTTTCGGCGTTGGGCTGCACCGGCCGGGTCGTCCCCGGGGCGGCCGGTGTCGCCGTGGCGGTCTTCGCGGGCCGGGTGACCGCGGTGCTGGCCGGTCACCGGTCGGTGCCGGCGGCCGACGGCAGCGCCCTGGGTGCCCGGGTCGCCGGAAGCCAGCCGACGTCGGTCGTGGCGGCCTGGATCGCGGTGCTGGTCGGCGTTTCCCTGGTGGCCGGGCCGCGGCCGTGGCAGGGGCCGGTGGCGGTGTTGCTGGGCCTGGGCTGCGGCGCGATCCTGGTGCTGCACTGCGTGCGCCGGTTCGGCGGCATTACCGGCGACGTGCTGGGCGCCGCGATCGAACTGACGGCCACGGTGAGCGCGGTGCTGCTCGCGGGCCTGGTGCGGCTCTAGCTCGACTCGGACGTGACGCTGCGGTCACGTCCGCCGCCCAACGTGACTGCGGCGTCACGCTGGGCGCACACCGCTCTACCCTAGGCGTGCCATCCAGCCGTGGGTGTCGGCGAAGGTGCCGCGCTGAATGCCCGTGAGCGTGTCGCGCAACGCCATCGTGACCTCGCCGGGTTGCCCGTCGGCGACGGTGAACTCGGTGTCGCCGTACTTCACGTTCGAGACGGGCGTGATGACCGCGGCGGTGCCGCAGGCGAACACCTCGGTGATCTCCCCCACGGCGGCCTTCTTCTGCCACTCGTCGATGTCGATCTTGCGTTCCTCGACGGAGAAACCGGCGTCAATGGCCAACTGCAGCAGGGAGTCTCGCGTGATACCGGGCAGCAGCGAGCCGGACAGCTCGGGGGTGACCAGCCGCGCCGACCCGCCGCGACCGAACACGAAGAAGATGTTCATCCCGCCCATCTCTTCGACGAAGCGTCGTTCGACGGCATCCAGCCACACCACCTGGTCGCACTCGTTGGCCGTGGCCTCGGCCTGAGCCGACAGCGAGGCCGCGTAGTTGCCGCCGAACTTGGCCGCGCCGGTGCCGCCGGGGCTGGCCCGCACGTAGTCCGTCGACACCCAGACCGTGACCGGGTGGATGCCGCCCCTGAAATACGCGCCGGCCGGCGAGGCGATCAGCAGGTAGCGGTATTGCTTGGACGGCCGCACACCCAATCCGGGCTCGGTGGCGATGACGAACGGGCGCAGGTAGAGCGCCTCCTCGCCGCCGGCGGCCGGAACCCACGCGTTGTCGACCGCGATCAGCTGGCGCAGCGATTCCATGAACAGCTCGTCGGGCAGTTCCGGGATGGCGAGCCGCCGCGCCGACGACCGCAACCGGGCTGCGTTGGCCTCGGCGCGGAACGACACGATGGAGCCGTCCGCCCAGCGGTACGCCTTGAGACCCTCGAAGATCTCCTGCGCATAGTGCAGCACGATCGCCGACGGATCCAGCTCGATCGGGCCGTACGGGATGACGCGCGCGTTGTGCCAACCTCCGCCGGTCTCGTCGTAGTCGATCGACACCATGTGATCGGTGAAGTACGTGCCGAAACCCGGCTCGGCCAGGATGGTTTCGCGCTCAGCGTCCGTTGCCGGAGTTGCCGAGCGGAAAACCGTGAACTCGAGGGAGCCACTGGTCATTGGCTGATTGTATATCCGCCTGCCGAATCGGATTTCGCCCGCGCACGCGGCACGGCTAGCGGGTTTTCGCCGCGACGAAGGGCGGCCGCACGACTTCGCATGCGGCGGAACGGCCCCGGACGTCGACGGTGACCTCCTGACCGTCTTCGACGCCGGCATCGGTGTCGATGAGCGCCAGCGCGATTCCGGCCTGCAGCGTCGGGGAGAACGTGCCCGAAGTGGTCACCCCGACCGGTGTGTCGCCGGCGAGCACCGTGAGCCCGGCGCGCAGCACCCCGCGGCCCAGCATCCGCAGCCCGCGCAGCAACCGCGCCGGGCCCGCCTCCTTCTCGGCCAGCAGGGCGTCGCGGCCGAAGAACGCGTCTTTCTTCCAGCCGATCGCCCAGCCGCAGCGGGCCTGCAGCGGGGAGATGTCCAGGCCGAGCTCGTGGCCGTGCAGCGGGTAGCCCATCTCGGTGCGCAGGGTGTCGCGCGCGCCCAGGCCGGCCGGCTCGCCGCCGGCCGCGCTGACCGCCGCGGCCAGGGCGTCGAACACCACGCCGGCGGAGTCCCACGGCGGCAGCAGCTCGTAGCCGTGCTCGCCGGTGTAGCCGGTGCGGCAGACCCGCACCGGTACGCCGGAGAACGAGGTGTCGGCGTACGCCATGTAGTCCATCTCCGTGGGCAGACCCAGCTCGCGCAGCACGTCGGCCGATCGCGGCCCCTGCACGGCCAGCACCGCATACGAGCGGTGCTGGTCGGTGATGGTCAGACCCGCGGGCGCGGCGTCCTGCAGGGCGGCGACCACGGCGGCGGTGTTGGCGGCGTTGGGCACCAGAAAAATCTCGTCGTCGTCGACGTAATAGGCGATCAGGTCGTCGACGACACCGCCGGATTCGGTGCAGCACAACGTGTATTGCGCCTTGCCCGGCCCGATGCGATTCAGGTCGTTGGTGAGCGCGGAGTTGACGAATCGCGCGGCCCCGGGGCCACGGACCAGCGCCTTGCCCAGGTGGCTGACGTCGAAGAGGCCGACCGCGTTGCGCGTCGCGTTGTGCTCGCTGACGGTGCCGGCATATGACACCGGCATCAACCAGCCGCCGAACTCGGCGAAACTGGCGCCCAGGCTCCGGTGACGGTCTTCCAACGGTCCGTGCAGAAGGTCGGCTTCATCGCTCACGACTCTTCACCCTAATCAGCCGTGACGGGTGGACCGTTAGGGTGATGCGGATGAGCACAGAACCCGGCTACGCCTCCCCCGCTGTCACTGTCGCCTCCTCGCTGCCGCGGCGCGCCGCCGCGTCCACCGTCCTGATCGTGCCCGTCGTCTCCACCGGCGAGGACGACAAGCCGGGCGCGGCTGTCGCGTCGGCCGAGCCGTTCCTGTCCTCCGATGCGGTCGCCGAGATCGAGTCCGGTCTGCGGGCGCTGGAGGCCACCGGCGGCACCGAGCAGGTGCACCGGCTGGTGGTGCCGTCGCTGCCGGTGTCCAGCGTGCTGACGATCGGCCTGGGCAAACCGCGATCCGAGTGGCCGGCCGACACCGTCCGTCGCGCCGCCGGTGTGGCCGCGCGGTCGCTCGGCAAGACCGAATCGGTGATCACCACGTTGGCCGAGCTGCCCGGCGACGGCATCGACTCGGCCGTCGTCGAGGGCCTGATCCTGGGCAGCTACCGGTTCACCGAATTCCGCAGCGACAAGACCGCGCCCAAAGACCAAGGGCTGCGCAGAATCACGGTGCTCGCCACCGCGAAGGACGCCAAGAACGACGCCGCGCATGGTGCGGCCGTCGCGACCGCCGTCGCCACCGCGCGCGATTTCGTCAACACCCCGCCCAGCCACCTTTTTCCTGCCGAATTCGCCAAGCGGGCAAAGGCTTTGGGTGAGTCCGTCGGCCTCGAGGTGGAGGTGCTGGACGATAAGGCGCTGCAAAAAGCCGGCTACGGCGGGATCATCGGCGTCGGACAGGGTTCGTCGCGTCCGCCGCGGCTGGTGCGGCTGATCCACCGCGGGTCGAAGCTGGCCAAGAAGTCCAAGCAGGCCAAGAAGGTCGCGCTGGTCGGCAAGGGCGTCACTTTCGACACCGGCGGCATCTCGATCAAGCCGGCGGCCAGCATGCACCACATGACCTCCGACATGGGCGGCGCCGCCGCGGTGATCGCGACCGTGGCGCTGGCCGCGCAGCGCAAACTTCCGATCGACGTGATCGCCACCGTGCCGATGGCCGAGAACATGCCGTCGGCCACCGCGCAGCGGCCCGGCGACGTGCTGACCCAGTACGGCGGAATCACGGTCGAGGTGCAGAACACCGACGCGGAGGGCCGGCTCATCCTGGCCGACGCCATCGTGCGGGCGTGCGAGGACAACCCCGATTACCTGATCGAGACGTCCACGCTGACCGGCGCGCAGACGGTGGCTCTCGGCGCCCGCATCCCCGGGGTGATGGGCAGCGACGAGTTCCGCGACCGCGTCGCGTCGATCTCGCAGCGGGTCGGCGAAAACGGCTGGCCGATGCCGCTGCCCGACGAACTCAAGGAAGACCTGAAGTCAGGGGTCGCCGACCTGTCGAACATCAGTGGGCAGCGCTTCGCCGGCATGCTGGTGGCGGGGGTGTTCCTGCGGGAGTTCGTCGCCGACGGCGTGGATTGGGCACACATCGACGTGGCCGGCCCGGCCTACAACACCGGCAGCCCGTGGGGCTACTCGCCGAAGGGCTCCACCGGCGTGCCGACGCGGACCATGTTCGCGGTGCTCGAAGACATCGCCGAGAACGGCTAGCGCTACTTCGTCAGCAGGGATATCGCCGCGCGGGTCAGCTTGCGGCGCGGCCATCCCGTGATTCCGTGCGCGGCCAGTGCGGCCCGGGCCGCGTTGCGCCCGCAGGCGCCATGCACCGAACCGCCCGGGGTGGCCGACGCGCTGCCCAGATACAGCCCCTCGACCGGGGTCTCGGCCCGGCCCATCCCGGCCGCGGGTCGAAAAATCAGCATCTGCGGCAGTTGTGCGGTCCCGCCGTTGAGCGCGCCGAGATGCAGGTTGGCGTCGCTGGCCTCCAGGTCCGACGGCCGCTGCACGAACCGGTCGATCACTGCCGAACCGAAGCCCGGCGCGTGTTCCTCGATGACGTCGTCCACGGCCGTCGCAAGTCGTTCGGCCGACACGTCGTCGGCCACATGGCGCGGCAAATGCGTGTAGGCCCAAACACTTTCGGTACCCGGCGGCGAGCGGGTCGGGTCCGCGGTGGTGGTCTGCCCCAACAGCATGAACGGATGCCGGGGCACCGTCCGGGTGTTCAGGTCGGCCACCCAACGTACCAGCCCGTCACCGTCGGCGCCCAGGTGTACGGTGCCCGCATCCGCCAGGCTTTTCGACCGCCACGGGATGGGTCCGCGCAGCGCATAGTTGACCTTGACCACCGGCGGATCCCACACATAGTGCTCGAGTTCGCGGCGCAGACCGGCCGGCACGGCGTCGTCGGGCAGCATGTCGCAAAACAGCCGCGGCGCCGTCACGTCGGCCACGATCGCGCGGCGCGCCGCGACCGTGCGCCCAGCGGTCGTCGTCACGCCGACGGCACGTCCGCCCCGCACGTGGATACGGGAAACGTTCTGGTTGCACTCGATTTGCGCGCCGGCCCAGCGGGCCCGGTTGACCAGGGCGGCGGTCAATCGGCCGGAACCGCCGACCGGAACCGGCCAGCCGTAGTCCTGGCCCAGCATCGTCATCAGGAAGCCCATGGCGCCGCTGACGGGCGCGTCCACCGGGACGTCGGCGTGCATTGCGTTGCCTAACAACAACACCCGCGGCGCCTCACCGTCGAAGAGCTGCTCTGACATCGCGTTGGCGGGCTGCACCAGCAGCCGGGCGAGCCGCATGGCCTCCGAGGTGCCGAGCCTGAGCAGCAGCCAAATCAGCGGGCGCAGCGGCGGGAACGGTGCCAGCATCGCGTCCAGCAGCGGGGATTTGATCTTCTGCCACAGCTCGACCAGGCGCCACCAGTTTTCGCCGTCGGCCCGTTCCCGTCGCGCGAATTCCTTTGCGGTGCGGTCCGGATCGCGGTACAGGATTGGTGGGTCGTCGTCACCGCCGCTGCGGGGATGGCCCAGCACCGCCGGCGCGTGTGACCATTGCAGCCCGAAGTCCTCGAGCCGCAGCGCCGCCATGGCCGGCGAGGCCGCCGTCATCGGGTAGTAGGAGCTGAACAGGTCGGTGATGTAGCCCGGTGTCAGCTCGGCGCTGCGCACCGCGCCGCCAGGTTCGGGCTGGGCTTCCAGCACCAGCACGTCCCAACCCGCGTCGGCCAGCATCGACGCCGCGACCAGTCCGTGGTGTCCCGCCCCGATCACCACGGCGTCCGCGGTGTCGCGCACGGTCACTTCACCTGGCTCGGCTCCAGGCGCTCCGCCAAAGCCGCTAGCCGCCACAGGCATTCCTTGTTCCGGGGGTATGCGGCGGCCAGCGCAAGGGAATCGGGTACGGCCCCCATCGGGCCTGCGACGGGCACCTCGATCATCTCGATCCGGCAGCCCTGCGGAATCTCGTGCAGCAGCATGGTGATGCGCGCGGCGCCCAGCGGGCCCAGCCGGGCGCGCAGCACCAGCTTGTGCGGCGGTTCGCTCTCCTCCACGATGGTCGCGTCGTTGATTACCAACGGCCAGATCCCGATCGAGTGCCTGATCGACGAGCCGGGTTCGGGCCAGTTCGGGTCGACGGCCCGCATCCGGCTGTTGCCCACCACCCACTGGGTGTAGGTCCAGCCCTGGGCGAGCACCTCCCACACCCGCTCACACGACCGGGACACCTCGCGCGTCGCAGTGATCACCTCAGAAAACCCTCCATGTCTTCATTACCGCGGCGGGATACCCGGCAATCGAGGGATTATTCGGCCGTTACGCCGACGTTTACCGGCGGTGGACCGCGGATAATCTCCCTAGCGGCCGAATCCCCGACGACGAAGGGCAAAGACATGACGGTGCGACGATTGATCATCGGTGTGGGCGCCGTGCTGTTACTGGCCGGAGTCATCGGGCTGCTGGCGCCGGTGTCGGTTTCCGACAGCAACGGCCACTCGGTCGGATGCGGTAACGCCGTGGCGACCGACCTTTCCGCGGCCCGCAGTGCGAACAACAGCAGTGGGGCGAACATCCCGATCCTGAATCAGATCGTCCCGCACACCGACTATGTGGCACAGTGCCAGTCGTCGGTGGGCGGCCGGCGCGCGTGGGCGATACCGCTGGCCGTGCTCGGGGTCATCGCGATCGGCGCGACCTTGCTGACGGGACGTCGCGGGGCGGCACCGGGCGCTTAGATCACCCGCAGCCGCGCGGCGTTGCGTAACCCCTGCGGCGCCAGGCGCGAAAGGCCGTACAGCGCATAGGCTTCCGGCGCGACCGGGCGGATCGGCTTTTTCTTCTTGACCGATGACAGGATCGCGTTGGCGACCTTGTCGGGGCCGTAGTGGCGCAGCGTGAACATCTTGCCGAGTTGCCCGCGCCGGCCATCGACGGCGTCGGATTGCTTACCGGCCGGTGCATCGAAGCGGGTGGTGTTGATGATGTTCGTGTTGATGACGCCGGGGCAGATCGTGGTCAGCCCCACCCCCGCGGCGTCGAGTTCGGCGCGCAGGCAGTCGGAGAACATGTAGGTGGCCGCCTTCGACGTGCAGTAGGCGTTCAGCGACTGCAGCGGGGCGTAGGCCGCCATCGACGACACGTTGACGATATACCCGCCGGTGCCGCGCTCCACCATCCGTCGCGCGAACGACCGGCACCCGTTGACCACGCCGCCCAGGTTGACGTCGAGCACCCGGTCGAATTGCTCGGGCGGGGTGTCCAGGAATCCGCCGGCGTGCCCGATCCCGGCGTTGTTGACGACGATGTCGGGGACGCCGTGCTCGGCGCTGATCCGCTCCGCGAACGACTCCACCGCCTGCGCGTCCGACACGTCGAGCACGTAGGCGTGCGCGACGCCGCCCCGGGTGGCGATCTCGGCCGCGGTGGCCTTGACGGCCGCCTCGTCGATGTCGCTGATGACCAACTCGGCGCCTTCGCGCGCGAACGCGAACGCGGTCTCGCGGCCGATTCCGCTGCCGGCGCCGGTGACCGACACCAGGGTGTCGCCGAACGCCCCGCGGGGACGCCCCACCTGCGCGCGCAGCAGCGCGCGGCTGGGCGGCTTGCCCTCGGCCTGGTCGGCGAACTCGCGCACCGCGGCCGCCATCACCTGCGGGTGCGACATCGGCGAGAAGTGGCCGGCCTGGATGTCGCGGCGCCACAGCCGCGGCACGAAGCGCGGGGTGTGGTCGTAGCCGTAGGGCCGCACGTACTTGTCCTTGGTGTTGACGATGAGCTGCACCGGGACATCGATGACCGCGACGCCCTGCTTACGGCCGGAAAACGACCGAAAGTAGTTGGCGGGGTAGGTTTTCACCGAGTGGGCGGCGTCGGAGGCCAGTTTCTCGGAGTGGTGGATCTGCTCGTCGGGGATGTTGTCGACGGCGTTGCGCCGCAGCGCCGGGACCGACATGGTCAGCCGGAGGAAGAGCGGCGCGAGCACCGGGATCGAGAAGAAGATCATGTAGGTCAGCCGCAGCGCCTGGCTGATCGCCCGGACGAAGGTGCGCGGCCGCCAGGGCGCCCGCAGGCCGCTGAAGATGTAGTCGACCAGCTGGTCCTGTGCAGGTCCGGACACCGACGTGAACGTGGCGACCCGGTCGTTGGCGCCGGGGCGCTTCAGGTAGCGCCACACCCCCACCGAGCCCCAGTCGTGGGCCAGCACGTGCACGGGGCGGCCCGGACTCAGCTCGCCGGTCACCGCGGCGAAGTCGTCGGCGAAGCGGTCCATGCTGTAGGCCGACACCGGTTTCGGCACCGAGGACATCCCGACACCGCGGTTGTCGTAGCGGATGATCCGGAACCGCTCGGCCAGCAGCGGGACGACCCCGTCCCACAGCACGTGCGAGTCGGGGAACCCGTGCACCAGCACGACGGTGGGGCCCTCGGGGTTGCCCTCTTCGTAGACCGCGATGCGGGCGCCGTCGGCGCTGTCGACGAAATGCTGGGGTATTTGTTGTGATGGCGGCATCGGGACCTCCCCGCTCTGGCTGCAGTGGCCACACCGTAGCAAGCGTGATCGGTGTCACCCGCCCGGCGCGGGGTATCTGCCCTGGATGTGTGCCGACGAAGGCGCAGTGACAGGATAGTTTTGGATTGCCACTTCGCCTTCCGTAAGCAAGCTGATCGACCCGCCCCGACCCACGAGCGATCGAGGAGTCAAAAACGATGGCCTTCTCCGTCCAGATGCCGGCACTCGGTGAGAGCGTCACCGAGGGGACGGTCACCCGCTGGCTCAAGCAGGAAGGCGACACGGTCGAACTCGACGAACCGCTCGTCGAGGTCTCGACCGACAAGGTCGACACCGAAATCCCGTCGCCGGCCGCGGGCGTGCTGACCAAGATCGTGGCCCAAGAGGACGACACCGTCGAGGTGGGCGGCGAGCTGGCGGTCATCGGCGACGCCCCGGAAGGTGGCGGGGCGGACGGCGCGGCGGGGGGCGGCTCGCAACCGACCGCGCAGGCGCCGAGCCAGCCGGAGCCGCAAGCCCAGTCGGAGCCGCCCCAGCCCGAGCCCCAACCCGAGCCACAGCCCCAGGCCCAGCCGGAGCCGGAGCCTGCGCCCGCCCAGCAGAGTTCCGGCGGCGGCGCCGCCACCCCGGTATTGATGCCCGAGCTGGGTGAGTCGGTGGCCGAGGGCACGGTGACCCGCTGGCTCAAGAAGGTCGGCGATTCGGTTCAGGTCGACGACGCGCTCGTCGAGGTGTCCACGGACAAGGTCGACACCGAGATCCCGTCACCGGTGGCCGGTGTGCTGATCAGCATCACCGCCGAGGAAGACGCCACCGTGCCCGTCGGAGGCGAGCTGGCGCGCATCGGTGCCGGTTCCGAAGCCGTCGCTCCCGCGGCACCGGCCGCTCCCCAGCCCCCGCCCGCGCCCAAGCCCGAACCCACGCCAGAACCGGCGCCCCAGCCCCAGGCCCAGCCCAAGCCCGAACCCACCCCGGCGCCCCCAACGCCGCAGCCCAAGCCCGCTCCACAGCCGAAAGCCGAACCGGCGCAGGCCCAGCCGGCAAGCTCGGGGGCCGACGGTGCGCCGTACGTGACGCCGCTGGTGCGAAAGCTGGCCGCCGAAAACAACATCGACCTGAACTCGGTCACGGGTACCGGGGTGGGCGGTCGCATCCGCAAGCAAGACGTGCTGGCCGCCGCCGAGCAAAAGCAACAGGCCGCCAAGGCGCCCGCGGCCGCGGTCCCCGCCGCCAAGGCGCCCGCGGCCGCGGCGCCCACGCCGGCTCCGGCGCTGGCGCACCTGCGGGGCACCACCCAGAAGGCCAGCCGGATCCGCCAGATCACGGCGAACAAAACCCGCGAATCCCTTCAGGCCACAGCCCAACTCACCCAGACCCACGAGGTCGACATGACCAAGCTGGTCGGGTTGCGGGCCAGGGCCAAGGCGGCCTTCGCCGAGCGCGAGGGGGTGAACCTGACCTTTCTGCCGTTCATCGCCCGGGCGGTGATCGACGCGCTGAAGATCCACCCCAACATCAACGCGAGCTACAGCGAGGAAACCAAGGAGATCACCTACTACGACGCCGAGCACCTCGGCTTCGCGGTCGACACCGAACAAGGTCTCCTCTCCCCCGTCGTGCACAATGCGGGCGACCTGTCCCTGGCCGGGCTGGCCAGGGCGATCGCCGACATCGCCGCGCGCGCCCGGTCAGGCAACCTGAAACCCGACGAGCTCTCCGGCGGCACCTTCACGATCACCAACATCGGCAGCCAGGGGGCGCTCTTCGACACCCCGATCCTGGTTCCGCCGCAGGCCGCCATGCTGGGCACCGGCGCGATCGTCAAGCGGCCGCGGGTCGTGGTCGACGACAGCGGCAACGAATCGATCGGCGTGCGCTCGATCTGCTATCTGCCGCTGACCTATGATCATCGGCTGATCGACGGTGCCGACGCCGGCCGCTTCCTGACCACCATCAAGCACCGGCTAGAAGAAGGTGCTTTCGAGGCCGACCTCGGGCTCTAAAAAGGACAAGCGAACGTGGCTCGCGCTGGTCAGAACGCCGTCATCGCGATTGCGGGTTCGTCGGGCCTAATCGGGTCCGCCCTGGCCGCGGCCCTGCGTGCCGCCGATCACCGGGTGTTGCGGATCGTGCGCCGGGCACCGGCGAACGCCAATGAGCTGCACTGGAATCCCGAGAGTGGCGATCTGGATCCCGACACGATCGCCGACGTCGACGCCGTCGTCAACCTGTGCGGCGTCAACATCGGCCAGCGCCGGTGGTCGGGCGCCTTCAAGCAGAGTCTGCGGGACAGCCGCATCACCCCCACCGA
Source organism: Mycobacterium mantenii (assembly GCF_010731775.1). NCBI lineage: Bacteria > Bacillati > Actinomycetota > Actinomycetes > Mycobacteriales > Mycobacteriaceae > Mycobacterium > Mycobacterium mantenii. The sequence continues at coordinate 1,904,980 of NZ_AP022590.1, forward strand.
AGTCCTGGCGCATGCCGTCGCCGACGCGGGTGTTGCGACGATGGTCAACGCCAGCGCGGTGGGCTTCTACGGCAACACCAAGGACCGCGTGGTCGACGAAAACGACCGTGCGGGAACGGGTTTCCTGGCCCGGCTGTGCGAGGACTGGGAGGCCGCCACGCTACCGGCCCAGTACGGCGGCGCCCGGGTGGTGCTGGCGCGCACCGGACTGGTGTTCTCCCCCGCCGGTGGTGCGTTGGGCCGGTTGCGGCCGTTGTTCCGGACGGGCCTCGGCGCCCGGCTGGGCGGCGGCCGGCAATACATGTCGTGGATCACGCTGGAAGACGAAGTGCGCGCGCTGCTGTTCGCGATTTTCGACGCCGAGCTGTCCGGCCCGGTGAACATGACCGGCCCGGCGCCGGTCACCAACGCCGAGTTCACCACCGCATTCGGGCGGGCGGTCAATCGCCCAACCCCGTTGATGGTGCCCGGGTTTGCCATCCGGGCCGCGTTGGGCGAGTTCGCCGACGAAGGCCTGCTGATGGGTCAGCGAGCCATCCCGTCCGCGCTGGAGCGCGCCGGTTTCGCCTTCCACCACAACACCATTGGCGAGGCGCTCGCCTACGCCACGGCCCGGCGCGACCACGACTAGTGGCGGGCGCGGCGCGGCGATCGTAAGCGCGGCGCGGCGATCATAAGCGCGGCGAGTGTCACGCCAGCGTGGCAGATGCCGCCGAACGTCACGCCAGCGTGACGCCCCGTCGCGGCGTGGTCGCCCGCCGAGTACCGTCGCGAACGTGATCGAATCCATCCGGACCAGCCAGGCGCTGATCGAGGTCCGCCAGCTCGGCACCGTCGACTACCGCCTGGCCTGGCAGCAGCAACGCGATCTGGCCGACGCCCGGGTGGCCGGCGGCAACGACACGCTGCTGCTGCTGGAGCACCCCGCGGTCTACACCGCGGGGCGGCGCACCGAGCCGCACGAACGGCCGGTGGATGGCACCCCCGTCATAGACACCGACCGTGGCGGCAAGATCACCTGGCATGGGCCCGGCCAATTGGTCGGGTATCCGATCATCGGCCTGGCCGAACCGCTCGACGTGGTCAACTACGTGCGACGCCTGGAGGAAGCGCTGATCAAGGTGTGCGCCGATCTGGGCGTGGACGCGGCCCGGGTGTCGGGCCGATCAGGGGTGTGGGTGCCGGGCACCGAGAGCCGGCCGGACCGCAAGGTCGCCGCCATCGGCGTCCGGGTGTCGCGCGCGACCACCCTGCATGGGTTCGCCCTCAACTGCGACTGCGACCTGGACGCCTTCAACGCGATCGTGCCGTGCGGCATCAGCGACGCCGGGGTGACCTCGCTGTCGGCCGAACTGCGCCACCCGGTGTCGGTCGAGGATGTCCGGACCGCGGTCGCGGACGCGGTGTGCGACGCCCTGGACGGCGTGCTGCCGGTCCGTGATTACCCCGCCGCACGCGTAGCATCGGCGATGTGACTGTCGCACCGGAAGGACGCAAGCTGCTGCGCCTGGAAGTGCGCAACGCCGAGACCCCGATCGAGCGCAAACCGCCGTGGATCAGGGTGCGGGCCCGGATGGGTCCGGAGTACACCCAGCTCAAGAGCCTGGTCCGGCGGGAGGGACTGCACACAGTCTGCGAAGAGGCCGGGTGCCCCAACATCTTCGAATGCTGGGAGGATCGCGAGGCCACCTTCCTGATCGGCGGTGACCAGTGCACCCGCCGCTGCGACTTCTGCCAGATCGACACCGGAAAGCCCGCCGAACTGGACCGCGACGAACCCCGGCGGGTCGCCGACAGCGTGCACACGATGGGACTGCGCTACGCCACGGTCACCGGGGTGGCCCGCGACGACCTGCCCGACGGCGGGGCCTGGCTGTACGCCGAGACGGTGCGCGCCATCAAGGAACTCAACCCGGCGACCGGCGTCGAGCTGCTGATCCCCGACTTCAACGGCGAGTCCAGCCGGCTTGCCGAGGTGTTCGAGTCACGCCCGGAAGTGTTGGCGCACAACGTCGAAACCGTGCCGCGCATCTTCAAGCGGATCCGGCCCGCCTTCACCTACCGGCGCAGCCTGGACGTGCTGACCTCGGCGCGCGACGCTGGGCTGGTCACCAAGAGCAACCTCATCCTCGGCATGGGCGAGACCCCCGACGAGGTGCTTACCGCCCTGGCCGACCTGCATGACGCCGGCTGCGACATCATCACCATCACCCAATACCTGCGCCCGTCGGCACGTCACCACCCCGTCGAGCGCTGGGTGAAACCGGAGGAATTCGTCGAGTTCGCACAGCACGCCGAGGAGCTCGGCTTCGCCGGGGTGCTGGCCGGACCGCTGGTCCGCTCGTCCTACCGCGCGGGACGGCTCTACGAGCAAGCGGCCCGCAGCCGCGCCGACGATGCCGGGGCACGGTAGCGGCGTTCGCCCGTCGCCGTCCTACGTATTCTTTGATTATGGCTAAACCCCGCACCGCCGCGCAGAACAAGGCCGCCAGAGCGCAGGCGCAGGCCGCCCGCAAGGCCGCGGCCAAGGAGCGCCGCGCCCAGCTGTGGCAGGCGTTCAACATCCAGCGGCAGGAAGACAAGCGGCTGCTGCCGTACATGATCGGCGCCTTCGTGCTGATCGTCGGCATCTCGGTGGGGGTCGGGGTGTGGGCCGGCGGCCTGACCATGCTCACCTTGATCCCGCTGGGCGTGCTGCTGGGCGGTTTGGTCACCTTCATCATCTTCGGCCGTCGCGCGCAGAAGTCGGTCTACCGCAAGGCCGAAGGCCAAACCGGCGCCGCCGCATGGGCTTTGGACAACCTGCGCGGCAAGTGGCGGGTGACCCCGGGGGTCGCCGCGACCGGCCACTTCGACGCCGTGCATCGGGTGATCGGCCGGCCCGGCGTCATCCTGGTCGGCGAGGGAGCGGCGACGCGGGTGCGGCCCCTGCTGGCGCAGGAGAAGAAGCGCACCGCCCGCCTGATCGGCGACGTACCGATCTACGACATCATCGTGGGCAACGGCGAGGACGAGGTGTCGCTGGCCAAGCTGGAGCGCCACCTCACCCGCCTGCCGGCCAACATCACCGTCAAGCAGATGGACACCCTGGAGTCGCGGTTGGCCGCGCTGGGGTCGCGGGCCGGCACCGCCGTGATGCCCAAGGGGCCGCTGCCCAACTCGGGCAAGATGCGCGGTGTGCAGCGCACCGTGCGCCGCAAGTAGCCGCCGTCACACTCAGCGGCGATCGCAAGCGCGGCGAAGCCGGGCGCAGCGGGTCGCCGCCGTCAGACTCAGCGGCGATCGCAAGCGCGGCGAAGCCGGGCGCAGCGGGTCGCCGCCGTCAGACTCAGCGGCGATCGCAAGCGCGGCGAAGCCGGGCGCAGCGGGTCGCCGCCGTCAGACTCAGCGGCGCACCACGGCCGTCGCGGTCAGCCGATCCTGCATTCCGCGGCCGTCCCAGTCGGTGAACAGCGCCGGGACGACCGTTCCGACCAGCACTCCACGCACCACCGCCCGGCCCAGGCCGACCGGTCCACGCCCGTCCACCGTCACCACCTGCAGGCGCAGCGCCAGCTGGCCGGGGGTGAACCCGAACAGTCGCAGAAACACCACGCCCAGCACGAACCAGATCACCAGGACCGCGGTGGCCAGCGCCTGCTGGGAGAACAGGCCGAAACGCATGGCCAGGGCGGCCAGACCGTACGAGATCAACCAGTCGATCATCAGCGCGGCCAGCCGGCGGCCCATCGGCGCCAGCGAACCCGGTCCACTCTCCGGCAACCCCAGCTTTTCACCGGGATATGCCGACCGTGATTCTGCCATCATCGCCGCGGACCGCAGTCCGAATGCGCCGCGTGCCCAGCCCCATGAGGAGGGCAGACGGTGCGCCCGGCCACCAGAAAAGATACGATCTTGCGATCCATGGCCCCACAATAGAACCCGCCGCGAGAGCGGCCACTTTTTGCGTGTGGCATGGTCACGTAACGTGCGCGCAACATCGGGTTGACTGACGGGCAACATCTGCTCCATAGCGTCAGGCCGCGGATCTCACCAAGTAAAGGAGCATTCTGTGACGGAAACGACGCCCGACGACGTCTTCAAACTCGCCAAGGACGAAAACGTCGAATTTGTCGACGTCCGGTTCTGTGACCTGCCCGGCATCATGCAGCACTTCACAATCCCGATTTCGTTCTTCGACGAGAGCGTCTTCGAGGACGGCTTGGCTTTCGACGGCTCGTCGATTCGCGGATTCCAGTCCATTCACGAATCCGACATGCTGCTCCTCCCCGACCCGTCGACCGCGCAGATCGACCTGTTCCGCGAAGCCAAGACGCTGAACCTCAACTTCTTCGTGCACGACCCTTTCACCCTCGAGCCGTACTCGCGCGACCCGCGCAACATCGCCCGTAAGGCCGAGAACTACCTGATCAGCACCGGCGTGGCCGACACCGCCTACTTCGGCGCCGAGGCCGAGTTCTACATCTTCGACTCGGTGTGCTTCGACTCGCGCACCAACGGCTCGTTCTACGAGATCGACGCGATCTCGGGCTGGTGGAACACCGGCTCACCGAATGAGCTCGACGGCAGCCCGAACCGCGGCTACAAGGTGCGCCCCAAAGGCGGCTACTTCCCCGTCGCCCCCGTCGACCACTACGTTGACCTGCGCGACAAGATGCTGTCCAACCTGATCACGGCCGGCTTCAGCCTGGAGAAGGGCCACCACGAGGTGGGCACCGGCGGCCAGGCCGAGATCAACTACAAGTTCAACACGCTGCTGCACGCGGCCGACGACATGATGCTCTACAAGTACATCGTCAAGAACACCGCGTGGGCCAACGGCAAGACCGTCACGTTCATGCCCAAGCCGCTGTTCGGCGACAACGGCTCCGGCATGCACACCCACCAGTCGCTGTGGAAAGACGGCAGCCCGCTGATGTACGACGAGACCGGCTACGCCGGCCTGTCGGACACCGCCCGCCACTACATCGGCGGCCTGCTGCACCACGCGCCGTCGCTGCTGGCGTTCACCAACCCCACGGTGAACTCCTACAAGCGCCTGGTGCCCGGCTACGAGGCCCCGATCAACCTGGTCTACAGCCAGCGCAACCGGTCGGCGTGTGTCCGCATCCCGATCACCGGCACCAACCCGAAGGCCAAGCGGCTCGAGTTCCGTTGCCCCGACTCGTCGGGCAACCCGTACCTGGCGTTCTCGGCCATGCTGATGGCCGGCCTGGACGGCATCAAGAACAAGATCGAGCCGCAGGCGCCGGTCGACAAGGACCTCTACGAGCTGCCGCCCGAGGAGGCCGCCAACATCCCGCAGGCGCCCACGCAGCTGTCCGCGGTGATCGACCGGCTGGAAGAAGACCACGAATACCTCACCGAGGGCGGCGTTTTCACGCCCGACCTCATCGAGACGTGGATCAACTTCAAGCGCGAGAACGAGATCCTGCCGGTCCAGATCCGGCCGCACCCGTACGAGTTCGCGCTGTACTACGACGTCTAAGGACGTCAAGTCGGCTTGATGAAACCACCCGCGTGGCAACCGCCGCGCGGGTGGTTTCATCTTTATCGCTTCAGCACCGAAGCGTTGTCGCGACCCGCCGGATTAGGCCGCAGCAGCCAGGGTGCGCGCGTAATTCACCTGCTGAGTAACCCCTATCATCGTCTGGGGTCCGCCTGCTGGGAGCAGTGTCGAGTGAAAGAACCCGCTGCCCTGAACGGTGACTTGGATATAGCCCACGTACCTGCGATCCTTCATCAGCAGGAAAAGCAGTCCCAACAGGCAAAACCAGACGAAGATGATGCAGAGGACAACACCCGCGGTGGAGATGCTTTCCGAATAATGCGACATGTCGGCCACAGTCCACATCGTGTCCTTTATTGGGTAGGTTCCGGTTGGCGTCGCTACCCAATGCTGCGAGAAAGAGATGTCGCCGACCGTCGCAAGCCATCGCTCGGGCTCGCCGGCGTAGTAGTCAACTGGTTGCCCCACTGGGCGATTAAAACACGGACACGCTGCCGCCTGGGGCCGAATCCGCCTTGCTTTTTGCCACAGAGTAGGTGCGGCATGTCATAGGTGGGCGATCGGACACCTTGCCCTGATGGGACACCAAAACTGTTGTGGCGCAACGGCCGCACATCGAAGACCGTGCCCACATCAAACAGGGTCGTCGTCGTCCCTGGCACATAGGAGCTTTTCCGGGTGATGAAACGTATTGACTCTCGGTTGCCCGTGATCAAGGTGCGCCGGGGGTATCCATTCGGTCTCACCTCTGGCGTTGGTGCGAGTGGTCCAGCCCTTCTCGACGAGTCGGTTGTCAACCCCGCAGGCCAGGGTGAGGTCGTCGATGTCGGTGCGGTGGGTGGCCGCCCAGCCCTGGACGTGGTGGACCTGGCTGTGGTAAGCGGGGGCATCACAGCCGGGCTTCGTACACCCACGATCTCTGGCGTACAACATGATTCGCTGTGCTGGAGAGGCCAGCCTCTTCGTGTGATGCAGCGCCAGCGCCTTGCCGTGGTCGAAAATCGCCAGGTAGTGGTGAGCGTGGCTGGCCCAGCGGATCACATCCGACATAGGGACCACGGTGCCGCCACCGGTCAGCGCGTTTCCGGCGCCCGATTCCAGATCCTTCAATGTGGTGGTCACGACGATCGACACGGGCAGCCCGTTGTGTTGGCCCAGTTCGCCAGAGGCGAACAGCCCGCGAAGTCCGGCCACGAACCCGTCGTGGTTGCGCTGAGCTTCGGATCGGTTGTCGCGACGCACCGCATCGTCGTCGGGTGTCCCATCAACTACGGGGCTCTCATCGTCGGGATTGCACGCCCCTGGGGCGGCCAGCTTGGCCAGCATGGCCTCGATTGCGGCCCGCAACTCGGGGGTCACCATGCCGCTTATGCGTGACATGCCGTCGAATTCCTGCTTACCCAGGGTGATCCCGCGCTTGCGGGCCCGCTCCTGGTCGCTCAGTTCCCCGTCCGGGTTGAGCCAATCCATGATCCGCTCAGCGTATTTGGCCAACTCGTCGGGACGATACTTCCCGGCCTTGTGGGCCAGATCGGATTCGGCCGCTTCCCGCGTGAACAGGTCCACCTCGACGGGCAGGTGGGCGAAGAAGCCGCGAATCACCTTCACATGCTGGTCACCGATGAGCCCCTCGCGTTGGGCGGCCGCCGTCGCAGGCAATACCGGCGCCAACGACTCACCGGTGAGCGCCCGTCGATGCCCTAGATGCTCGGCCTCGGCGATGCGCCGACCAGCCTCGCCCTTGGTGATACGCAACCTATCGGCCAGCGCCGAACGCAGCTTGCCGCCCAACTCTTCTTCGCCGGCTTGCGCCGCAAGCTGATTGATCAAGGCGTGCTGAGGTGTACGCAGCCGACGCGCCACGCGTTCCAGGCGCTCCAAGGCCCGTAACCGTTCCGGGGTGGTGAACACGTCAAACGACAACTCGCCCAAGCGTTCTAGGTCGGTGTCGAGCGCGTCGAAGACTTCGACGATCTCCTCGCGACTGCTTCCGCGCATAACTCAAATTTTACGAACCGGTACCGACAAGAATGCCTTCGTTGAGGCCAGCGAAACCACAGTGAAACAAGGGATTACGAGGAACTGAGGCTCTCGCGGGGCGATCAAACCGGTAAGCGTCGCGGCCCGGGAGCGGCCTGGGAGCTAGCCGTCGAGCGCGAGGTCCTTGCGGAAGCGTTGCATGCCGTCGATCTTGTCGTCCAGGCTGGCGTCGGGCCCGGCGTAGAACATCCACGGCATCGTGATGATGCCGGTGATGCCGGCGGCCTCGACGCGCCGGTAGTCGGCCGTCGTGAACGCGTCGGTGAGCGGCGTCAGAATGGTGAAATCGTCCATTGTCAAGCCCTTTTCGGCGCGCATCTCCCGCAGCCGTCCGACCGCGTCGATGGCCCGCTCGGTCTTGATCAAATCGCCAATCCAGCCGTCGTTGCGGGCGGCGCGGCGCAGCGCGACATCGCTGAGGCCGCCGACATACACGGGTATCGGCGGCGGGGTGGGTTGCATCTCCAGCCGCGGCGCGGAATAGAACTGGCCCTCGAACTCCGTCCAGCCCGGCGCCCACAACGCCCGCATCAGTTCGATGATTTCGTCGGTGCGCTTGCCGCGGACCTCGAATTGCTCACCCATCAAAGCGAATTCCTCGCGGCACCAGCCCACGCCAATGCCCAGTTCCACCCGGCCCGACGCCAGAACCGCGGCGGTGGCAATGGCTTTGGCCGCCGAGTACGGGTTGCGCATGGCCGGGATGTAGACCGTGTTGACGAACCGCAACCGCGTGGTGACCTGAGCCAGCGCCCCCACGAGCACCCAGGGATCGGGCCAGTCGGTGAACGGCTGCCAGCGCCGTTCGCCGTCTTTGGTGTACGGGTAGGGGGTGTCCAGGGTCTCGAGATTGACGACGTGGTCGGGGATGCCGATCCCGTCATAGCCGAGCTCGTCGGCCGCCTTGGCCAGCTCGATGATCTCGCGGGTGTTCAGGAAGGCGCTGCTGATGTAGAACTTCACTGCGCCTCCTGCGCCCAGGCCGGCTCGATGAAGACGCCGTCGGCCTCGACGGTGACGCCGGCGGCATCCGAAATGGTGCCGCGCGCAAAGACTTTGCGGCCCTCCTTGCCGTCGACCCACGCCTCGCAGCGCAGCGGGCCCAGCGGGGTGCCGCGCAGGTATTTGACGGTGATGGTGCCGGTGAAGCGCGCCTTCGACAGCCCCTCGCTGGCGGCCTCGCCGAGCATGTGGTCGAGCACCAGCGCGCTGACGCCGCCGTGCACCAGTTTGGGCGGACCCTCGTAGGCCGAGCCGAGCACGAACTCGCACCAGCAGCGACCGTCGCCCTCGTGGTGCACGACGATCGGCGGAGCGATGGGGTTGCACACGCCGATCGCGGCGTTGCCCAACGGCAGCGGGCGACCGTTGACGCGGTAGCTCACCCCGACCGGGCGGGTGCGCTGCCGCAACGACGCGGTGACGGCCTCGATCGCCCGCCTGGCCTCGGCGACGACGTCGTCGTCGGCCTCGGTCCGGATGGTGGCGTCGACGAGCTCGCGGACCGCATCGGCCAGCGGAGCGTACAGCGCGGTGACGCGATCGGCCTCGGCCGCGCTGAGCACCTCGAATATGGCGTCCAACGCGCCGGCCTCCTGACTCAACTTCCGAACACCTTGCGCACCACCACTTTTGCGCGTCGCGTCACCCGTAGATAGTTGTCCAAGAACTCCCCGCCCTCGTCGGTCGGCCAGCCCGCGGCCACGGCGACCGCGTTGAGCTGACGTCCGGGGCCGGGCAGCTGGTCGGTGGGCTTGCCGCGGACCAGAACCAGCGCGTTGCGGGCCCGGGTGGCGGTCAGCCAGGCCTGCCGCAGCAGCTCCACCTCGTCGGCGGGCACCAGGTCAGCCGCGGCGATCGCGTCCAGGCACTGAAGCGTCGACGTGTTGTGCAGTGCAGGAATCTCGTGTGCGTGCCGCAGTTGCAGCAACTGCACGGTCCATTCGACGTCGGCCAGTCCGCCGCGGCCCAGCTTCGTGTGCGTGTTGGGGTCCGCGCCGCGCGGCAACCGTTCGGACTCGACGCGGGCCTTGATGCGGCGGATCTCGCGGACCATCTCGGCGGACACCCCGTCGGGCGGATAGCGCGTCTTGTCGGCCGCCAACAAGAACCGCTCGCCCAGCTCCGCGTCCCCGGCCACCGCGTGCGCGCGCAGCAGCGCCTGTATCTCCCAGGGCTGCGCCCACTGTTCGTAGTAGGCCGCGTAGGCACCCAGCGTGCGCACCAGCGGGCCCTGGCGGCCCTCGGGCCGCAGGTTGGCGTCGACCTCCAGCGGCGGGTCGACGCTGGGCGTACCCAGCAGCGTGCGTACCTGCTCGGCGACCGTCGTCGACCACCGGATCGCCGCCGACTCCTCAACACCGTGGGCCGGTTCGCAGACGAACATCACGTCGGCGTCGGACCCGTAGCCCAACTCGGCGCCACCCAGCCGGCCCATGCCGATGACGGCGATGGCGGCCGGCGCTTTTCCTTTTTCGGAGCCGTCCTCGGGCAGATTCGCCCGGATCATCGCGTCCAGCGCGGCCTGAAGCACCGCCACCCACACCGATGTCAGCGCCCCGCAGACGTCGGTGACCTCGAGCATGCCGAGCAGATCGGCGGACGCGATGCGGGCCAGCTCGCCGCGCCGCAGCGTGCGCGCCGCGGCGATCGCCCGCACCGGGTCGGAGTAGCGGCTGGCCGAGGCCACCAGCGCGCGGGCCACCGTGGCGGGCTCGCTCTCGAGCAGCCTCGGGCCGGACGGCCCGTCGCTGTAGTCCTGAATCACCCGCGGCGCGCGCATCAGCAGGTCCGGCACGTACGCCGAGGTGCCCAGCACATGCATCAGCCGGCGGGCCACGGCGGGCTTGTCGCGCAGCGTGGCCAGATACCAGCTTTCGCCGGACAGCGTCTCGGACAGCCGTCGGTAGGCCAGCAGGCCGCCGTCGGGGTCGGGCGTGTAGGACATCCAGTTCAGCAGCCGGGGCAACAGCACCGACTGCACCCGGCCGCGCCGGCCGCTCAGGTTGACCAGGGCCGACATGTGTTTCAGCGCGGTCTGCGGGCCCTCGTAGCCCAGCGCCGCCAGCTGGCGCTCGGCGGCTTCGGACGTCATGCCGTGCGCAATCTCTAGCCCGGCCGGGCCGATCGATTCCAGCAGCGGCTGGTAGAAGAGCTTGGCGTGCAGCTGGGACACCCGCAGGTTCTGGTGCCGCAGCTCCTCGCGCAGCACCCCCGCTGCGTCGTGGCGTCCGTCCGGCCGGATGTGGGCGGCCCGCGCCAGCCAGCGCACCGCTTCCTCGTCGTCTGCCTCGGGCAGCAGGTGGGTGCGCTTGAGGCGCTGCAGCTGCAACCGGTGCTCGAGCAGCCGGAGGAACTCGTAGGAGGCGGTGAGGTTGGCCGCGTCCTCGCGCCCGATGTAGCCGCCCTGGCCCAGCGCGGCCAGCGCGGCGACCGTCGACGCCACGTGCAGCGAGTCGTCGCCGCGTCCGTGGACCAGCTGCAGGAGCTGCACGGCGAATTCCACGTCGCGCAATCCGCCGCTGCCGAGCTTGATCTCGCGGCCGCGAACCTCGGCGGGCACCAGCTGCTCGACCCGGCGGCGCATGGCTTGCACCTCGACCACGAAATCCTCACGCTCGCAGGCGACCCAGACCATCGGCATCAGCGCGTCGACGTAGCGCTGTCCGAGTTCCGCGTCACCCACCGCCGCACGGGCTTTGAGCAGCGCCTGGAATTCCCAGGTCTTCGCCCAGCGCTGGTAGTAGGCGATGTGCGACTCGACGGTGCGGACCAGCTCACCGCTGCGGCCCTCCGGCCGCAGCCCGGCGTCCACCTGAAAGAACGCTTCGGAGGCCAGCCGCATCATCTCGCTGGCCACCCGGGTGGTGACCGGGTCGGCCTGCTCGCCGACGAAGATGACGTCGACGTCGCTGACGTAGTTCAGTTCGCGGGCACCGCATTTGCCCATCGCGATGACCGCGAGCCGCGGCGGCGTCCCGTCACCGCACACGCTGTTCTCGGCCACCCGCAGCGCGGCGGCCAGCGCGGCGTCCGCCAGGTCCGACAGGTGCGCCGCCACCACGGTGAACGGGACCACCGGTTCGTCCTCGACCGTCGCGGCCAGATCCAGCGCTGCCAGCACCAGCAGCTGGTCGCGGTAGAGGGTGCGAAGGCGCACCATCGCCGAACCGGGCGCCGCCAGCGCCTCGTCGACGCATTCGGTGAACTTCGCGCACAGCGCGTCGTGGGTGGGCAGTGTGACGTTGCCGCGCAAGAGTTTCCAGGACTGCGGCTGCGCGATCAGGTGATCGCCCAGGGCCAGTGACGAGCCGAGCACGCCGAACAGCCGGCCGCGCAGGGGGCGCTCGGCGAGCAGGGCTGCGTTGAGCTGATCCCACCCGGCGTCCGGGTTTTCCGACAGCCGAACCAGGGCCAGCAGCGCGGCGTCGGGATCGGCCGCGCGCGACAGCGACCAGAGCAGGTCGACGTGGGCCTGGTCGTCGTGGTCGTACCAACCCAGCTGCGCCATGCGTTCGGCCGCTTGCGGATCGACCAACCCGAGCCGGCCGACGCTGGGCAGCCTGGGGCGCTGCGTCGCGGGTCTGGTCACGACCACGACCGTAGCGCAACCCGCCGCCGTTCTGGCACGAGCGGCGCGGTCCGAAAACGGGATACGCCCTGCCGGGGCCTACAGGGACAGGTAGGTGTTCAGCTCGTAAGGGGTGACGTGGCTGCGGTAGTTGGCCCACTCCGTGCGCTTATTGCGCAGGAAGAAGTCAAAGACGTGCTCCCCCAAGGTTTCCGCGACCAGCTCGGAGGACTCCATGGCGCGCAGCGCGCTGTCCAGACTCGTCGGCAGCTCGCGATATCCCATCGCGATGCGTTCCTCGGCGGTCAGGTCCCACACGTTGTCCTCGGCCTGCGGTCCCAGCACGTAGCCCTTCTCCACCCCGCGCAGTCCGGCGGCCAGCAGCACGGCGAAGGTCAGGTACGGGTTGCACGCGGAGTCGGGGCTGCGGACCTCGACGCGCCGGGACGACGTCTTGTGCGGCGTGTACATGGGCACCCGCACCAGCGCGGACCTATTGGCCGCACCCCACGACGCGGCGGTGGGCGCCTCGCCGCCTCCCACCAGTCGCTTGTAGGAGTTGACCCATTGATTGGTGACCGCGCTGATCTCCGAGGCGTGCTCGAGCACCCCGGCGATGAAGGACTTGCCCACGTCGGAGAGCTGCAGCGGGTCGTCGGGGCTGTGGAACGCGTTGACGTCACCCTCGAACAGGCTCATGTGGGTGTGCATCGCGGAGCCGGGATGCTGCCCGAACGGCTTGGGCATGAAGGTGGCGCGGGCGCCGTTGTCGATCGCGACCTCCTTGATGACGTAGCGGAACGTCATCACGTTGTCGGCCATCGACAGGGCGTCGGCGAAGCGCAGGTCGATCTCCTGCTGGCCGGGTGCGCCCTCGTGGTGGCTGAACTCCACCGAGATGCCCATGAATTCGAGGGCCTCGATCGCGTGGCGGCGGAAGTTCGAGGCGGAGTCGTGGACCGCCTGGTCGAAATAGCCGGCGTTGTCGACGGGAACGGGCGGCGTCCCGTCATCGGGGCCCGGCTTCAGCAGGAAGAATTCGATCTCGGGATGCACGTAGCAGGAGAAGCCCAGGTCGTTGGCCTTCTGCAGCTGGCGGCGCAGCACGTGCCGCGGGTCCGCCCAGGACGGCGATCCGTCCGGCATGGTGATGTCGCAGAACATCCGCGCCGAGTGGTGGTGCCCGTTGGCCGAGGCCCACGGCAGCACCTGGAAGGTGGACGGGTCGGGGTTGGCCACGGTGTCGGATTCCGAAACCCGCGAGAAGCCCTCGATCGAGGATCCGTCGAAGCCGATGCCCTCCTCGAAGGCGCCTTCGAGCTCGGCCGGGGCGATGGCGACCGACTTGAGGAAACCGAGCACATCGGTAAACCACAGCCGAACGAAGCGGATGTCTCGTTCCTCGAGGGTGCGGAGGACGAATTCCTTCTGTCGATCCATATCTCGAACAGTATGCAACTGCTGTTAACTCTGTGTTACCGATGCCCGCTCAGAACCATTGCCAAGGTTGCGGGCGCAACCCCGTGCGCCGGCGGGGCCGGGCGGTGCTAACGGACGCGGTCGGGGCTACGGCAGCTCACCCTGATGGTTTGGGCAGTAGACGTCCACCGATGCGGTGACGAATTTGACCGCGGTGCGCGTGACGCGATCGGACACTATGCGCAGGGACGGATTTTCCTTATACGCCGTGTTCACCTCCTCGTCCACGGCGGCCTGGACCGAGGAGCCGTGATCGAGTTCGCCACAAATCTCACGGGCCCGATAGACGAGCCCCGGCACGTTGTCGGTGGCCGGAATCTGTTGCTGTGCGAGCAGCGCCACGAACTGCGCGTCCTGATTCGGGTCGGCCCCCGCGCCGCCGGCGCAGACAACTGCGGCGGCAAGCAGCAGCGAAGTGTTGACCAGAGCCTCTGCGAGGCGGGCGATTCGGATGCGCACGGCAGAATTTTCGTTTCTTCGTCTCACCTGCTCGGCAGATCTCATCTAATGGATACCGAGCGGTAACAGTGGAGGTGGCTGGCGCCTGCAATGATCGACATCGTAACCGGTTGGCATCGTGAATCACCACAGCGCTTTCGCGCGAACCCGCAGCTGAGCGGCGTCGCGCGGTGGCCTCATCGGCGTATGACCGCATCCGGCCGCAGTGGGAGCGCGCCTCTTCAGACGACGGCCGCGAGTAGGCGGCGGGCGCCCGCTGCGTATGCGGTGATCGCCGCGTTGATAAGCACGGCCCCGGCCGAGATCGGTGCTGCGCAGCTGCCGGTGACGCCGGCATCCAGCGCACCCGACATGGCGCTCACTGCGTTGATCACGCCGGGTCCGGTGGGCGACCTCACGCCCGATCCGCCGCAGATCCCGCCACCGCCGACGGTAAAGCCGCTCGAGCCACCGGTCGCGCCCCCGCCGTCCCGGGCGGAGCAACCGCAGTCCCCGCCGCGACAACAGCAAGGACCCGCACCGCAACAGGACGGGCCGCCGCCCGCACCGCCGCCTCCGCCCCAGCCGCCACCTCCGCGGGGCCATGTCCAGCTCTCGCCGTGAGCGAGAACCCGTGAGCGTCGTGTACCGGGCGGCCGGCGCGGGTCAGGACTGGCAGCGGTAGGAGGCCGGCGGCGGCGTGCCGGCGACCAGATAGCGGACGACGGCCGTGTCCACGCATTGGTGACCGTTGAACACCGCGGTGTGCTGCGTCCCGTCGTAGGTAATCAGCGGGCCGCCGAGCTGACGGGCCAGGTTCACCCCGGCCTGATACGGCGTGGCCGGGTCGTGCGTGGTGGAGACGACCACGACCTTGCCGGGAACCATGGGCGGCGCCGGGTGGGGCGCCGACGTCGCCGGCACCGGCCACAGCGCGCACAAATCGCGGGGAGCATTCCCGGTGAACTGCCCGTAGCTGAGGAACGGTGCGGCCTGGCGGATCCGCTGATCGGCACTGACCCAGCTGGCTTGGTCGGTCGGATTCGGCGCGTCGACGCAGCGGATCGCGTTGAACGCGTCCTGGTCGTTGGAGTAGTGCCCGTTCTTGTCGCGCCCGTCGTAGTCGTCGGCGAGCGCCAGCAGGTCGCCCGCGTCGGTGCCGCGCGCCAGGCCGAGCAGGCCGCTGGTCAGGTATTTCCAGTGCGCCGGTGTGTAAAGCGCGTTGATGGTGCCGGTGGTGGCGTCGGCGTAGCTCAGGCCGCGTGGGTCTGCGGTGCGGCCCGGCTTGGTCACCAGAGGGTTGACCAGCGCGTGGTACCGGTTGACGAACTGGGCCGGGTCGGTGCCCAGCGGGCAACCGGCCGTGCGGGCGCAGTCGGTGGCGTAGTCGTTGAAAGCGGTTTGGAATCCCGCCATTTGGTTGACGTTCTCGTCGATCGGCCCGACGGTCGGGTCGATGGCGCCGTCGAGCACCATCGTGCGTACGTGGCTGCTGAACTTCTCCAGATAGGCGGTGCCCAGCTCGGTGCCGTAGCTGTAGCCCAGGTAGCTGATCTGGTCCTCGCCCAAGGCCTGGCGGACGGCATCCATGTCCCGCGCGACCGAAGCCGTGCCGGCGTTGGCCAAAAACGCCGGGCCCATCCGGTTGACGCACTGCTGGGCCAGCTGCCGGTAAAGCTGCTCGATGTGCGCCACCCCGCCCGGGCTGTAGTCGACCATCGGCTCGCGGCGGTATGCGTCGAACTCGGCGTCGGTGCGGCAGCGCAGCGCAGGTGTCGAGTGACCGACTCCCCGGGGATCGAAGCCGACCAGATCGAAGTTGCGCCGGACCGGAGAGTCCGCCAGGTCCGGGGCCATCGAGGCCACCATGTCGACCGCCGAGCCGCCGGGGCCGCCGGGATTGACCAGCAGCGACCCGATCCGTTGCCCCGTGGCGGGTACCCGGATCACCGCCAGCTTGGCCTGCGCGCCGACGGGGTTGTTGTAGTCGATCGGTACCGACACGGTGGTGCACTGTGCGGTGGGGATATCGCTTGTGTCACCAACGAATTGGCCGCAGCTTCCCCAGCCTTGCGGCACCGCGGCCGACGGAGGATTCGGGCCCGGTGTCTGCCCGGCGCCGGGTTCCGGTGTGGCGGCGGCCGTGGGCAACGTGACGGCGCAGGGACCGCTGAGCAGCAGCCCGAATGAAAACAGCGCCGAGCTCAGGGATCTCAGGCGCGACATGGCTGTCATCGTTGCAGGCCCGGGTACCCGTTACAGCGCGAAATGGTTACGCCTTGGTCTCGGCTGCCGTCCCCGTCGGGCGTGCGACGACGGCGAGGAATCGGCGAAAACCTCGCTGTGAGTTCACTTTCGGTGTCAGTCTGATTGCCCGGCTAGCACTTGGCGCCGTCGGGCGGGATGGAGCCGCCGACCAGATACGCCGTCACGTAGTTGTCGATGCAGCCGTCGCCCTGGAAGACCACGGTGTGCTGGGTGCCGTCGTAGGTGAGCAGCGAGCTGCGCAGCTCGTTGGCCAGGTCGACGCCCGCCTTGTACGGAGTGGCCGGATCGTGGGTCGTCGACACCACCACCGTGGGCGCCAGCCCCGGCGCGGAAATGGTGTGCGGCTTGCTGGTTGGCGGCACCGGCCAGAACGCGCAGGTGCCCAGCGGTGCGTTACCGGTGAACTGCCCGTAGCTCATGAACGGTGCGACCTCGCGGGAGCGGCGGTCTTCGTCAATCACCTTGGCGCGGTCGGTGATCGGCGGCTGGTCCACGCAGTTGACCGCTACCCGCGCGTCGGTGGCGTTGGTGTAGTGGCCGTGCGAGTCGCGGCGCATGTACATGTCGGCCAGCGCGAGCAGGGTGTCGCCGTGATGGTCGACGAGTTCGGACAGGCCGTCGGTCAGGTGATGCCACAGGTTCGGCGAGTACAGCGCCATGATGGTGCCGATGATCGCGTCGCTGTAGCCCAGTCCGCGTGGATCGTTCGTCGGAACCGTCCGGCCCACCATCGGGTTGTTCGGGTCGACCAAAGGGTCGACCAGGCTGTGGTAGACGTCGACCGCTTTGGCCGGATCGGTGCCCAGCGGGCAGGTCGGTTGCTTCGCGCAATCGGCGGCGTAGCCGTTGAACGCGTCCTGAAATCCCTTGGCCTGACGAAGGTCGGCCTCGATCTGATCGGCGTTGGGGTCGACGGCGCCGTCGAGGATCATCGCCCGCACGTTGTGCGGGAAGGCCTCGGCGTACGCCGAGCCGATCCGGGTGCCATAGGAGTAGCCGAGGTAGGTCAGCTTGTCGTCGCCGAGCGCCGCGCGGATGGCATCGAGATCCCGTGCGACGTTGACGGTTCCGATATTGGCCAGGAAGTTCTTGCCCATCTTGTCGATGCAGCGGCCGACGAACTGCTTGGTCTCGTCCTCCATGTGGGCCACACCCGCCGGGCTGTAGTCGACGTTGGGCTCGGTGCGCAGCCGATCGTTGTCGGCATCGGAGTTACACCAGACCGCCGGGCGCGACGCTCCCACCCCGCGGGGGTCGAAGCCGACGAGGTCGAACCGTTCGCGGACCTTCTTGGGCAACGACTGGACGACACCCAGCGCCGCTTCGATGCCGGACTCCCCCGGCCCGCCCGGGTTGATCACCAGCGAGCCGATCTTGTCTCCGGTCGCGGGGAAACGGATCATCGCCAGCGTTGCCACGTCGCCGTCGAGGTGGTCGTAGTCGACCGGCACGGCCAGTTTGCCGCACAGTGCGCCGGCCGGGAGCTTGACCTTCGGGTTGGCCGCCCGGCACGGCGTCCACTCCACCGCCTGGCCCAGCTTCGGCCCGGACATGACGGCGCGCCCCACCACGATGCGGACACAGCCCGCCAGCAGTAGCGCGACGGCTGCCATCGACGTACAGATCAGCAGCGTGCGCGCGATCTTGCCGCGGCGAGACAGGCTCATGCCAATCTATGCTGCCAGAGGAAACCTGAGATCATGATTAGCGGCACCGCCGCCCGGTCACCGCGCGAGCGCAAGCAACTCCTCTCCATCCCCACCGCGAACTCGTCGGCCATCTCCCACAAGTCCGGCAGCAGATCCGGGCAGGCAACGAGGCCGATGTCGAGTTTGCCGTGCAGCGACATGGCGGTGATGTTGAGTCCGGAGCCGTGAAAGATCGGCCCCAGCGGATACATGGACTTCACCTCGCAGCCCAGCAGGTACAGCGGCACCTGCGGACCGGGCACGTTGGAGACGACCAAATTGTGCACCGCCATGCTGCCGGTAAACCTGGTTCGGGAATAGAGCCGCATCGCAATGCCGAAAACAGCCGGGGCTCTCCCAGAGCGGCCGGCGACGGTCCAACCGGGACTCGGCGATGTGGGCGCAGATTTCGGAGAGCTCGGCCCGCCCGCCCGGGGCGGGCACGGCGATGCGATGCAGATGGCGATTGATGTCGAATTTCTCGTCGTCCACCCAGACCGGGTGGTCGAGATTCAGCGGACTGTTGGCAAGCTTTCGCGAAAGGCCGGGATCGCCCTGATGCGCAGCGCAAGGGCGTCGCGCAATCCCTCGAAGGAGTAACCGCCCGGCACGGTCCAGTCCACTCAGCCGCTGCATGCGCGCATGGTATGTCTCACACCGCCGTGCCGGTGCAACTGCGCAAAAGAAATGGCAGAATCGAGTAGTCCGACGAACCCGGGGACCCGTTAGCGGCCACGAGGATCGAACCGACCACCTTTAGGGACAATGATGTCTGAGCATAACGTTTACGGTGCCAACTCGCCTGCACAGCCCGAAAAGCCGCGGACCAAGATCCGCACCCACCACCTGCAGAGGATGAAGGCCGAAGGCCACAAGTGGGCGATGCTCACGGCCTACGACTATTCGACCGCCCGCATTTTCGACGAGGCCGGCATCCCGGTCCTGCTGGTCGGCGACTCGGCGGCCAACGTGGTGTACGGCTACGACACCACGGTGCCCGTGTCGATCGACGAGTTGATTCCGCTGGTGCGCGGCGTGGTGCGGGGTGCCCCGCACGCGCTGGTCGTCGCCGACCTGCCGTTCGGCAGCTACGAGGCAGGGCCGGCCGCCGCGCTGGCCGCCGCCACCCGGTTCATGAAGGAGGGCGGCGCACACGCGGTCAAGCTCGAGGGCGGCGAACGGGTGGCCGAGCAGATCGCCTGCCTGACCGCCGCCGGTATTCCGGTGATGGCGCACATCGGGTTCACCCCGCAAAGCGTGAACGGTCTGGGCGGCTTCCGGGTGCAGGGCCGTGGTGACGCGGCGGAGCAGACGGTGCACGATGCGATCGCCGTCGCCGAAGCCGGCGCATTCGCCGTCGTCATGGAGATGGTGCCGGCCGAATTGGCCACCCAGATCACCGGCAAGCTGACCATCCCGACCGTCGGGATCGGCGCCGGACCCAACTGCGACGGCCAGGTCCTGGTTTGGCAGGACATGGCCGGAATGAGCAGCGGAAAGGCGGCGCGATTCGTCAAGCGATTCGCGAACGTCGGCGACGAATTGCGCCGGGCCGCTGGCCAATACGCGGAAGAGGTGGCCGGCGGGGTCTTTCCCGCCGACGAGCACTGCTTCTGATCCGCTGCGCCGGCTGAGCCACCCGGTCGGTACCGCCCGAAGGCGCGTCCGGCCCGCCGATCCGAGCTTCACCCCTGGTCGACGACGTTATCGCCGTCACCGCGAAACCACTGAAAAGTGTTGCGGTACAGGGATGTACGATGGCCCTGAAGAGACGATCCGAACTCTGACGAGCAGGGGTGGACCACATCGACCGGGGGAATCGCGGTGACTTCGTGCGCCGCCGATCGGTGTTGGCGGTGCCGCTGCTGGTGGCAGGAGGCATGGCTCTGACACCGACACCGCGCGCGTCCGCAGCACCGCCTCGCACCTCCCCGCAAGCAAGCCGATGGTCACCCGAGCGCGCCAACCGCTGGTATCAGGCGCAAGGCTGGCCGGTCGGCGTGAACTACATCACGTCCAGCGCCGTCAACCAGCTGGAGATGTTCCAGCGCGAGACCTTCGACGCCCGGCGTATCGATACCGAACTGGGCTGGGCGCAAACCAACGGGTTCAACGCGATCCGGGTCTTCCTGCACGATCAGCTGTGGGCGCAGGACTACCGCGGGTTTCAGGGCCGTCTCGCCCAATTCGTCGACATCGCCGCACGCCACGGCATCAAACCGCTGTTCGTCCTGTTCGATTCGTGTTGGGATCCGTTTCCCCAACCGGGCCCCCAGCGCGCGCCGCGGCCGGGCATCCACAACTCCGGCTGGGTGCAAAGCCCCGGGGCGGCGCGCCTGGACGATCGTGGCTACCTGCGCACCATGCGCGGTTACGTCACCGGAGTCCTCACGCAATTCCGCAATGACGATCGCATCCTGGGCTGGGACCTGTGGAACGAGCCGGACAACCCCGCCGACGCCTACGCCGCGGTGGAGCGGAAAGACAAGGTGGACCTCGTCGCCCAGCTGCTGCCCCAGGTGTTCGAGTGGGCGCGGTTGGTCGACCCCTGTCAGCCGTTGACCAGTGCCGTCTGGCACGGCGAGTGGGCCGACCCCGGTCGGCGCAGCGTGATCAGCGGCATCCAGCTCGACAACTCCGACGTCATCACGTTTCACTCCTATGCCGAGCCGGCGGAGTTCGAGAGGCGCATCGCCGAGCTCGTCCCGCATGGCCGCCCGATCCTGTGCACCGAGTACATGGCCCGGCCGCTGGGCAGCACGGTGCAAGGCATCCTGCCGATCGCGAAGCGCGCCGGCGTCGGCGCGTTCAACTGGGGATTGGTCGCCGGAAAGACGCAGACCTACTTCCCCTGGGATTCCTGGGACCAGCCGAACCCGGACCCCGCCATGCCCCAGGAGTGGTTTCACGACCTAATGGGCCACGATGGACGGCCATTCCGCGACACCGAGATTCAGGCGATCCTTCAGTTGAGCGATCTGGCGATGCACCTGCAGCCGCCGCCAGCGGCCGGCTGACGGCCAACCGTCAGCGGCACCGGTTCTGGAAGTCGGTCAACGGCTGGCGAATGCCCTCGAGGTCGGCGTGGGTCTGCGGGTTGGCATCCATGTACTGCTTAAGCTGTGCGCGCATGTCGTCGCGTGGCTGCCCCTTCAGACTGGTGAAGTAGGCGTTGACGTCCGGATGGGTGAACAAATACGCCGACGTCGCCGCGGCAACACCCGAGGACACCTGGGCAAGATCGGCCGCCGTGCAATTCGGTTGCGCCGAGGGCGCCGGTTCCGGATCGTCCATCGGCGGATCCGCGGCAGCCGAACCCGTCGTCGAGAAAAGCATTGCCACACCGACCGCGCCGGCCGCCATTGCGCCGGCAACGGCTCGGGCTGCCGGGCGAACACAAGACACCATGGAACGCTCCTTCGTCGGGTATCACCAACCCGTGCCGCTATTCGTATCGAAAACGATAAGGGGTTTTCTCGCCACGCATGCGCCATTGGAGGAGTCGAGAAATTCGGAGTCATTCGTCAATCCCGGCCCGTCCACCGGGACGCGACGGCACAATGCATTAAGGGTGGCAGGAAGGAGACCGCAGATGAATCGGCGCCGCTGGTTTGTCGCAGTGCTGGCGTTCACTGGCTTGGTCGCAACTCCCGGAATTCTTGTTGCCGCCCATCCCGCCGATCGGTCGGAGGCGACCGTGTGTGTGGGTGCGGGCCGCCGCATCTCGGTCAGCGGGTGCACCAACATCGCCGACAACATCCAACGCTATGTCCCGCCGCCGGCCGCCTACGCGCCGCTGCCGGAAGACGACACGACGGTCCCTCCCCCTCCGCCGCCGCCCTGACGGCAGTCGTGACGGGGGCGCCGCACTCGCGGGCCGATCGGTGGCGGCCTCGTCGTTTCGGTATGGCAGGCTATGGGTGCTCATTTCCCACCGTCCACCATGTTCACGGCCGCGGTGACGCGCCCTACGCGCCCTCAATGGAGCCGAAGATGCCTGCAAATGCGCCGCAGACCTCGCGTCATCTCGAGGTCGAGCGCAAGTTCGACGTGGTCGAATCCACCGTGTCGCCCTCGTTCGAGGGCATCGCCGCGGTTGCCCACGTCGAGAAGTCGCCGACGCAAACCCTGGATGCGACGTACTTCGACACGCCCATACACGATTTGGCGCGCAACAAGATCACCCTGCGCCGCCGCACCGGTGGCTCCGACGCGGGATGGCATCTGAAGCTTCCGGCCGGACCAGACGCGCGAACCGAGGTCCGCTTGCCGCTGGACGCATCAAGCGGAAACGACACCGTGCCCGACGAGTTGACGGACGTGGTGCTGGCGATCGTCCGCGACCGCCCGCTGCAGCCCGTCGCGCGTATCACCACCCGGCGCGACAGCCAGGTGCTGTACGACGCCGCGGGCACGGCGCTGGCCGAGTTCAGCAATGACCATGTCACCGCGTGGTCGACCCGGGGCTCCGAGGACACCGACTCGGCGCCGACCGAGCAGGAATGGCGCGAGTGGGAATTGGAGCTCCTGGAGGCGAGTGGGCTGTCCAACGGGACGGCCGGCGTCGAGCTGCTGAACCGGCTGAGCAATCGCCTGCTGGACGCCGGCGCCGCACCGGCCGGTCACGGCTCCAAGCTCGCGCGGGTGCTCGGTACCGCGCCGCCGCCCGACGGCGGTCAGCCGGCCGGGGATCCGTTGCAGCGCGCCATCGCCGAGCAGGTTCGCGAGCTGCTGGTGTGGGATCGCGCGGTGCGCGCCGACGCCTACGACTCCATTCACCAGATGCGGGTGACCACCCGCAAGCTGCGCAGCCTGCTGCGGGATTACCAGGATTCGTTCGGGTTGCCCGAGGAGGGGTGGGTCCTCGACGAGTTGCGTGAACTCGCCGGAATCCTGGGCGTGGCGCGCGACGCCGAGGTGCTCGCCGAGCGATACGAGCGTGACTTGGACGGGCTCGCACCGGAATTGGTGCGCGGGCCGGTGCGCGAACGTCTGGTCGGCGGCGCGCGGCGGCGCTACCAGACCGGGCTGCGCCGGTCGTTGATCGCGATGCGCTCGCAGCGATACTTCCGCTTGCTGGACTCCCTCGACCTGATCGCGGCTCAAACCCCCGGCGCCGCGACCGCCGAGGAACAGGCGCCGGTGACCATCGATGCCGCCTACAAGAAGGTCCGCAAGGCCCAGAAGGCCGCCGTCCAGGCCGACCGCGAGCACCCGGACGACGAACACCTGCGCGACGAGGCGATCCATCGGATCCGCAAGCGCGCCAAGCGGCTTCGCTACACCGCCTCCGCTACCGGCGCGGCCAAGGTATCCGAACGGGCCAAGGCCGTCCAGTCGCTGCTCGGTGACCACCAAGACAGCGTGGTCAGCCGCGAGCACCTGCGCCAGGAGGCCGAAACGGCGCACGCGGCCGGCGAGGACACCTTCACCTACGGGCTGTTGTATCAGCGTGAGGCCGACCTGGCCGATCGGTGCCGTGACGACCTCGACGACGCCCTGCGCGAACTCGCCAAAGCGGTGCACAAAGCGGGGCATTAGGAAGCTGAAGGCGGACGAGTTGGCCTGTAAGCCGGATTCTGTTCCCCGCCGCCGCGCATAAGCAACGGCGGCGCGGCGGCGACCATCCATCTGGACACACCGTCACCGGGTGCCTCGAGCGGCCTACCCGCAGGCTCGGGCGAGCAGCCCTCGAACGCCTGCGCGGCCGCACCGGAGTGCGGCCTTCTTGGCCTTGCTTCGGGTGGGGTTTGCCGAGCCACCCCGGTCACCCGGGATGCTGGTGCGCTCTTACCGCACCGTTTCACCCTTACCACCGCGAGGGTGGCGGTCTGTTTTCTGTGGCACTTTCCCGCGAGTCACCTCGGATTGCCGTTAGCAATCACCCTGCTCTGTGAAGTCCGGACTTTCCTCGAACCGTCTTGCGACGGTCCGCGGCCGCCCGGCCAACTCGTCCGCGACGATCAACGGTACTACTTGCGGCATGCTGGGGCCAGCAACTATGGCTCGCGCGGCTCTATCGTGGACCTGATGGACCGATGGAGAAAGCGTGTCGACACCGGCGATTGGGACGCCATCGCCATCGCGGTCGGCCAGTACGGCGGCGCGCTGCTGCCGCGGCTGGTCACGTCGGGTGAAGCGGCCCGGCTGCGCAAGCTCTACGCCGACGACGACCTTTTTCGGTCGACCATCGACATGGCGCCCAAACGCTATGGCGCGGGGCAATACCGCTATTTCCATGCGCCCTACCCCGAACCGATCGAAGAGCTCAAGCAGGCGCTCTATCCCCGGCTGCTGCCGATAGCGCGCGATTGGTGGGGCAAGCTCGGCCGGGACGCACCCTGGCCGGAACGCCTCGACGATTGGCTGGCGACCTGCCACGCCGCCGGCCAGACCCGATCCACCGCCCTGATGCTCAAATACGGTGCGGGCGACTGGAATGCGTTGCATCGGGATCTCTATGGCGAGTTGATCTTCCCCCTACAGGTCGTCATCAACCTGAGTGACCCGGACACCGACTACACCGGCGGCGAATTCCTGCTCATCGAGCAACGGCTGCGGGCCCAATCCCGCGGCCTGGCAACGCAACTGCCGCAGGGCCACGGGTATGTCTTCACCACCCGGGAGCGACCGGTGCGCTCGGCCCGGGGCTGGTCCGCGGCGCCGGTGCGGCACGGTGTCTCGGTCGTTCGCTCCGGCCAGCGTTACGCGATGGGGCTGATCTTCCACGACGCGGCGTAGGCGCGGCTATCCGATTCGTCGCAACACCATCAGGTTGTCGGCGATGGTTTCGACTTCCCCGTTCGGGCCTACCATTTCGCGGTCGACGGCCTCGGTCCGCAGCCGCGTCCAGCGCGGTGCGTCCAGGTGCACCGACGCGAGAACCTCCTCGATGCCGGCGAAGTGGTGATCGTGATGCTCCGCCCAGGGCGGGGCCGAGCCATGGTCGACGATCAACAGCACACCACCACGATGCACCCGCTCGGCCGCCCGTTGCAGCACCCCGTCTCGTTCCAGCCGTGCCGGCGAGTGCAGATATTGCGCGGACACCAGATCGAATGTCCCTTCGGGGAAACTCTCGTTGAGGTCGTGCCGCTGAAAGTCGATGCATGCGAGCAGGTTCCGCGCCGAGGCCGCCTCGGTGGCGCGCCGCAGCGCGGTGGCCGAGATGTCGACGGCCACCACCTCCCAACCGCGCTCGGCCAGCCACAGCGCGTCGGCCCCTTCCCCGCAGCCCAGGTCGAGCGCCCGGCCCGCCGGCAGATCGGCGGCCACCTCGGCCAGGCGGGGATTGACCCGCCCGCTCCAGACCCGCTCCGCCGAGCCGTAGCGCTCCTCCCAGAACCGCTGGGCGTCATCAGGTTTGCACGAATTCTCCATACCGCGAGCTTGCCTACCCCGTCCGTCGTTTGCCAAGCTGATTTGCCATGCAGGCAAAAACCACTTCCGATATCGACCTCCTGGTGCGCCGGCGACTTCGCGAACTGCGCGTGCAGCGCGGCTTGACGCTGCAGGAGGTCGGCGAGCGTACCGGGATCGACGTCTCGACGCTCAGCCGGCTCGAATCCGGGAAGCGCCGGCTGGCTTTGGATCACCTGCCGCGGCTGGCCCGGGCACTGTCGGTCAGCACCGACGAGCTGCTACAGACGCCGCCGACGCCCGACCCGCGGGTGCGCGGCACCGCGCACACTCACCACGGCGTCACCTATTGGCCGCTGACCCGTCAGGGCCCCGCCGGCGGCCTGCACGCGTTCAAAATTCGGGTCAGCCCGCGGCGCCGCACCCCGCCCGCCGACCTGCCGGTGCACGAGGGACAGGACTGGATGTACGTGCTTTCCGGGCGGATGCGGCTCATCCTGGGTGATCGCGACTTCACCATCGACCCTGGCCAAGCCGTCGAGTTCTCCACCTGGACGCCGCACTGGTTCTCCGGTGTGGACGGGCCGGTGGAGGCCATCGTGATCTTCGGACCGCACGGGGAGCGGCTCCACCTGCATAGTTGATCGGAATTAGACCATTGCCGAATAGGCACGTCGGTGTCAGGCTGACCGAATGACAGAAGCCGAAAGTTTCGTCGACCAGACGGTCACGGGGCTCGCGGAGCCGCAACCGATGTACAAGGCGCTGCGCGAATCCAGCCCCGTGTTCCGGTCCCCGCAGGCGGTCGTTCTCAGCCGCCTGGACGACATCGAAATGGCGCTCAAACATACCGAGCTGTTCTCGTCGAACATGGATGCGGTCGATCTAGGTAATGTGCGGCCGCTAATCCCACTCCAA
Organism: Mycobacterium mantenii; assembly: GCF_010731775.1. Lineage (NCBI taxonomy): Bacteria > Bacillati > Actinomycetota > Actinomycetes > Mycobacteriales > Mycobacteriaceae > Mycobacterium > Mycobacterium mantenii. The sequence goes on from NZ_AP022590.1 coordinate 1,931,249, forward strand.
ATCGACCCGCCCGAGCATGCGAAGTACCGGCGCATCCTCGACCCGCTGTTCACTCCGCGGGAGATGGCCCGGCGCGAACCACGCGTCACCGAACTCGTCAACGAGATGATCGATCGTTTCGCCGGCCGGGGCGAGTGCGACTTCCACGCCGAGTTCGCGGTGCCGCTGCCCTGCACCGTCTTTTTGCAGCTGCTCGGCCTGCCGCTGGACGACCTCGACCAGTTCCTGGTCTGGAAGGACGGCGTGATCCGCCCCGAGGGCGACTCTGGTTTCGACCGCCGCCACGAGAGTTCCGCGGACGTGGCGCAGCAGATTTACGACTATTTCGACCGCGCCATCGACGACCATATTGCGAACCCACGCGACGACGTGCTGTCGGCGATGATCGCGGCGAATTTCAAAGACGAAGCGAGCCAACGACTATCGCGGGAGGAACTGCTCGACATCTGCTTCCTGTTCCTGATCGCCGGGCTGGACACGGTCACCGATTCGCTCGACTGTTTCTTCGTGTACCTGGCGCGTCACCCCGATCACCGTCATCAACTCGTCGAGCAGCCCGACGTCCTGCCCAGCGCCGTCGAGGAGTTGTTGCGCTGGGAGACGCCGGTACCCGGCGTCGCCCGGGTAGCCATCCAGGACGTCGAGGTGGGCGGGTGCCCGATCAGCAAGGGCGAACGGGTCAGCCCGTTACTGGGCGCGGCCAACACCGACCCGGCCGAATTCCCCGACCCGGAGCTGGTGGACTTCACCCGTAACCCCAACCGGCACCGGGCTTTCGGCGGCGGCCCGCACCGCTGCCTCGGGTCGCACCTGGCCCGCATGGAGTTGCGGGTGGCCTTGCGTGAATTTCACCGGCGCATACCGGATTACGAGATCAAGCCCGGCACCGAGCTGTCCTACACCGCCGCGCTGCGGTCGGTCGAGTCGCTGCCGCTGGTCTTTCCGGCGTCATGACCCGCATAGCGGTTGACCCCGACCGGTGCACCGGGCACGGGCGCTGCTACTCCCTGGCGCCCGACGTCTTCGACGCCGACGAGGCCGGCTACTGCCTGGTGCTCGCCGACGAGGTTTCCGGCGAACTCGAAACGCAGGCCGTGACGGCCGAACGCAACTGCCCGGAGGGCGCCATCACTTTGGCCCGTTGAACACCGGGCCGGCGACAAACGCCGGCCATCGAACCGTGCTAGAACACGCCGTACCGGGGTAACCCCTGGTATGGCCATGAACGTCGCTCACAAGCTGATCAGCTCGCATCTGGAGTCAGGGGACATGTCCCCGGGAGAAGAGATCGCGATCCGCATCGATCAGACGCTGACCCAGGATGCGACCGGCACGCTGGTGATGCAGGAACTCGAGGCGCTCGGGCTCGATAGCGCCCGCACCGAGGTGAGCGTGCAGTACGTCGACCACAACCTGTTGCAGGGCGACGAGAAGAACGCCGAGGACCACGAGTACCTGCGCACCGCGGCGCAACGCTTCGGGCTGTGGTTCTCCAAAGCGGGCAACGGTGTCTCGCACCCAACTCACATGCAGCGCTTCGGCATCCCCGGCAAGACGATGGTGGGCTCCGACTCCCACACTCCGGCGGCGGGATCGCTGGGCATGCTGGCGATCGGTGTCGGCGGTCTCGAGGTGGCCCTCGCGATAACGGGGCGGCCACTGCACATTCGCATGCCCGAGGTATGGGGCGTGCGGCTCGAGGGTGAGCTGCCCCCTTGGTGTTCGGCCAAAGACGTGATCCTGGAGATGTTGCGGCGCCACGACGTCAAGGGCGGGGTGAACCGGATCATCGAGTATCACGGTCCCGGCGTGGGGACACTGACGGCAATGGACCGCCACGTCATCGCCAACATGGGAGCCGAACTCGGCGCCACCACGACGGTGTTTCCCAGCGACGAAGCCGTGCGCGAATTCCTCCGCGCCGAAGAGCGCGAGGACGACTGGATGGAGTTGGTGGCCGACGAAGACGCCGCGTATGACGTCGAGGACACCATCGACCTGTCGCAGATCGAGCCGCTGATCGCCAAACCGTCGTCACCGGGCAACGTGGTACCGGTTCGCGAGGTGGCCGGCGAGGAGATCGCCCAGGCGGTGATCGGTTCCAGCGCCAACCCCGGGCTGCGGGATTTCGCGATCGTGGCCGCGATGGTGGCGGGACGCCAGACGGCCCCGCAGGTCAGCTTCGACATCAACCCGACATCGCGCGAGATCCTGGCCGACCTGACCAAGATGGGCGCGACGCTGGATCTGGTGGTGGCCGGCGCGCGTATCCACCAGGCGGGCTGCATGGGGTGCATTGGCATGGGCCAGGCTCCCGCGGTCGGTCGCAACTCGCTGCGCACGATGCCGCGCAACTTCCCCGGCCGGTCCGGCACTAAGGAGGATGCGGTCTGGCTGTGCTCGCCCGAAACCGCTGCGGCATCGGCGCTGACGGGAGTGATCACCGATCCGCGGGACTGGGCTAGACAGGAGCGGATGGACTATCCGAAACTCGATCTGCCCGAGCGCAACTCCGTCAACACGGCGATGCTCGTCCCTCCGCTGGACGCGGAGGAGGCACAACGCATCGAACCCGTGAAGGGACCCAACATCTCCAGCCTGCCCGAGTTATCGCCGCTGCCAGACGAACTCGAGGCGCCGGTGCTTCTCAAGGTCGGCGACAACATCTCCACCGACGAAATCTCACCGGCCGGCGTGCAGGCTCTTCCGCTTCGGTCCAACATCCCCAAGCTCGCGATGTTCAGCTTCACCCGGGTCGACGACTCCTACCCCGAGCGGGCTCAACAGGCCGGCGCCGGCGGGCACATCATTGTTGCCGGGGACAACTACGGCCAAGGCTCCTCGCGTGAGCACGCCGCGATCGCGCCGCGCTACCTCGGGTTGCGCGTCGTCATCGCGAAGTCATTCGCACGCATCCACTGGCAAAACCTGGCCAACTACGGGATTTTGGCGCTCGAGTTCGAGAATCCCGACGACTACGACTCGATCGACCAGGACGACACCCTCCGCATCCAGCATCTGAACGCGATCGACGATGAGGATGTCTTACACGTCGACAATGTCGGCAAGGAATCGTCATTCGCGGCGCGGCATCGACTCTCGCCACGACAGGTCAAGGATGTGTTGGCCGGCGGCTTGATTCCACGACTCAACCAAGAGCAGGAGGAAGCTACAGATACGCCGTCTGGTTGACCAGCCGCACCGAAGACGCTCCGTCGGAATAGAACTCGGCGATGCTCAACGACGCCAGGTCGAGGTGCAGCCGATACAAGATGCCGGGCCCGGCGTCCAGCGCCTCGCGCAGCAGCATCTTGATGGGTGTCACGTGGGACACCAACAGCACCGTCGTGCCTTGGTGTGCGGCGACGATCCGGTCGCGAACCCTCGACACCCGGTCGGCCACCGCGTCGAAGCTCTCACCGCCGGGCGGGTCGGTACTGGTGTCGCGCAGCCAGCGACCATGCAGGTCGGGGTCGCGCTCGGCGGCCTCGGCGAAGGTCAGCCCCTCCCAGGATCCGAAATCGGTCTCGATCAAGTCGTCGTCGACGGTCACGTCCAGGCCCAGCGCCTTAGCGGCCGCCGCCGCCGTGTCGTAGGCGCGTTGCAGCGGCGAGGCGAAGACCGCCGAAATCCCGCCGCGCTGCGCCAGATAGCGCGCCGCGGCATCGGCCTGCCGGCGCCCCATCTCGGTGAGCGCCGGGTTGCCCCGGCCCGAATACCGTCGCTGCACCGACAACTCCGTCTGGCCGTGCCGCAGCAACAGCAGCCGCGTCGGGGCGCCGCGCGCGCCGGTCCAGCCGGGCGCCGACGGGGACGGCGCCGTTGCGGGCTCGGGTGGTTCGGGTTTTCCCGCCGGCTCGAATCGTGTCACCGGCGCGGACTCTTCCGTCGCACCGGTGGCCTCGGCCGCGGCGTCCATCGCCTCGTTGGCCAACCGATCGGCGTGGGTGTTGCGGTCCCGGGGAATCCACGTGTAGCTGATCCTCGCGAATCGCGCCGCACGGCTTCTCGCCTGGGCGTGCAGTTCAATCAGGTCGGGGTGCTTGACCTTCCACCGACCCGACATCTGTTCCACCAACAGCTTGGAATCCAGGTACACAGTGGCCTCGGTGGCACCCAGGTTCAGCGCGTCGTCCAAACCGGCTATCAGACCCCGGTATTCGGCCACGTTGTTGGTGGCCCGGCCGATGGCTTGCTTGGCCTCGGCCAGCACGGTCGCGCGGTCCTCGGTCCACACCACGGCGCCGTACCCGGCCGGCCCGGGGTTGCCGCGTGATCCGCCGTCGGCTTCGATGACGACCTTCACTGATCAAACCCCTTGACACGCAGCAGGATCGCGCCACACTCCGGGCAGCGCACCACCTCGTCGTCGGCCGCCGCCGAGATGCGGGACAGCTCGCCGCGGTCGATTTCGAGGCGGCAAGCCCCGCACCGGCGTCCCAGCAGCTGCGCGGCGCCCGGGCCGCCCCCGGCGCGCTGCCGTTCGTACAGGGCGGACAGGGCCGGATCCAGTGCGGCGCTCAGCGATTCACGTCGCGAGGACTGCAGCTCGCGGGCCTCACTGATTTCGGCGATCGCGGCGTCGAGAGCTTGCCGCGCGCCGGCTATCTCGGCCTCCAGTGACGTGAGCGTCTGCTGCTCACCGTCCAGCTCAGATTGCAGCTCCTCGCGACGTTCCATCACCTCCAGCAGCGCGTCCTCCAGGCTGGTCTGACGGCGCTGCAGGGTCTCCAGCTCGTGCTGAAGGTCCGACAGTTGCTTGGCGTCGATGGTGCCCGACTGCAGCAGCGAGCGGTCACGGTCTTCGCGCTGACGCACCGCCTCGATCTCCGCCTCGTGCCGCGACACATGGGCGTCGATGTCTTCCAGGGCGATGCGCACCGCGGCCAGCCGGTCGCCGGCCGCCTCGAACTCCGCCTGCAACCGCTCGCAGGCCTCTTGTTCCGGCAGATGTGCGGCGCGGTGCGTGAGGCGGGACAGCTCGGCGTCGAGTTTCGACAGTTCGAGTAGCGAACGCTGCTGTGCTACTTCGGCTTTCAAGACCCGTCACCCCCGGTGTGCTCGACGTTCCACGGGTCGGTGCGAATCGAGCTCACCCGCACCGAGAGCTCCGCACCGAAATGCGACCGCAGCAGGTCGGCCGCCTGTTGACACCACGGGAATTCACTTGCCCAATGTGCCACATCGATCAATGCCACCTGGGAGGCACGGCGATGCTCGTCCGCCGGATGGTGCCGCAGATCGGCCGTGACGTAGGCCTGCACCGCCGCCCCGGCCGCGGCGGCCAGCAACGAGTCCCCGGCGCCGCCGCAGACGGCGACCCGCGACACCGGCATGTCGGGGTCCCCCGCCGCGCGCACTCCCCAAGAGGTCCGCGGCAATGCGGCGCTCACGCGGGAGACAAAGTCGCGCAACGGTTCCGGGCGCGCCAGCGTCGCGATGCGGCCCAATCCGGCGTCGCTGGGCGGGGGCACCAGCGCAAAGATGTCGAAGGCGGGCTCCTCGTAGGGATGGGCGGCACGCATGGCCGCGAGCACCGCGGCGCGGGCCCGCGCGGGCGCGACGACCTCGAACCGGTCCTCGGCCACCCGCTCGACATTGCCCACGCTGCCCACCGCGGGCGAGGCGCCTTCGTGCGGCAGAAACTGCCCGACGCCGCTGACGGTCCAGCTGCAGTGCGAATAGTCGCCGATATGGCCGGCTCCGGCGGCAAACACCGCCGCCCGCACCGCTTCCGCGTTCTCGCCGGGCACGTAGACGACCCACTTGTCGATGTCGGGCGCGTTCGTTGCCGGTTCGAGCACGGCCTCGACCGTGAGCCCGAGGGCCGCGGCCAGCGCGTCGGAGACCCCCGGGCGGGCCGAGTCGGCATTGGTGTGCGCGGTGAACAGCGAGCGCCCGGTCTGGATCAACCGGTGCACCAGCGCCCCCTTGGGGGTGCTGGCCGCCACCGTGTCCACGCCGCGCAACAGCAGCGGATGGTGGGCCAGCAGCAGCCCCGCCCGGGGAACCTCGTCGACGACCGCCGGCGTCGCGTCGACCGCGACGGTCACCGACTCGAACTCGTCGCCGGGGTCACCGCACACCAGGCCCACCGAGTCCCAGGACTCGGCGAGCCGCGGCGGGTAGGCCTCGTCGAGCACCGCGATGACATCGGCCAGACGCACGCTCACCGCCGCCCCCCGATGCTCTCCGGCGTGACCGCCTCCGCAATCGCCTGCACCAGCTGCGGCCACTCGCGTCGCACGGCCGCCCGCAGGTACCGCTCGTCCAAGCCGACGAACGTATCACAGCGGCGAATGGCAATTCCCCTGTCATGCAGACTTTTTCGCAGCTGGACGGCGTCAGGTGTCTGGAACAGCACGAACGGGGCCCGACCGTCGACCACCTCGGCGCCCACCGAGGCCAGACCGGCCACCATCTCGGCACGCAGCCGGGCCAGGCGGGCCGCCCCGGCCGCCGCCTCGGCGACGGCCCGCCGGCCGCAGCAATCCGCGATGGCCGTCAGTTGCAGCGTCCCCACCGGCCAGTGCGCCCGCTGAGCGGTCAGCCGCGTCAACACCTCCGGGGAACCCAGCGCGTAGCCCACCCGCAACCCGGCCAGCGCCCAGGTCTTGGTCAAGCTGCGCAGCACCAGCACGTCGGGCAGCGCGTCACCGGCCAGCGACTGCGGCTCACCGGGAATCGAGTCGGCGAACGCCTCGTCGACCACCAGGATCCGTCCGGGCCGGCGCAACGCCAGCAGTTGTTCGCGGGTGTGCAGCACCGAGGTGGGGTTGGTCGGATTACCCACCACGACCAGGTCGGCGTCGTCGGGGACGCCCACACCGGCCAGGCCGAACGGCGGCCCCAGCACGACGTGGTGCACCGGCACCCCGGCCGCGCTCAGCGCGACGGCCGGTTCCGTGAACGCCGGGGCGATGATCGCCGCCCGCCGCGGGCGCAGGTTGCTCAACAGGGCGAACGCCTCGGCCGCCCCGGCCAGCGGCAGCACCTCGTCGCGGCTCCGGCCGTGTCGCTCGGCGGCCGCGTCCTGCGCCCGGTGGACGTCGTCGGGGCTCGGGTAGCGCGCCAGGTCGGGCAGCCGCTCAGCCAGCCGGCGCAGCAGCCACTCGGGTGGTTGGCCGTGCCGGACGTTGACGGCGAAATCCAGCATCCCGGGCGCGACGGCCTGATCACCGTGATAGCGCGCCGCAGGCGGGCTCAGGTTCAGACTCGCCATCCGAGAAACACTAGTGGGCCGTGCGGGCCGCCCGAAGCAACACCGTCACACCCGGTCGCACCCATCGAGGACAATGGTGAGGTGACAGGCACAACGTCAGCGGATCGCCAGGCCCCCGGCGCCGCCACCTCCCCGGCCGGCGTGGAGCTGGTGATCTTCGATCTGGACGGCACACTGACCGACTCCGCGGAGGGCATCGTCGCCAGCTTCCTGCATGCGCTCGACCACATCGGCGCCCCGGTGCCACCCGGTGACCTCGTGGCGCAGATCGTCGGCCCGCCGATGGACGACACCTTCCGGGCCATGGAGCTCGGCGACGACGCCGAGAAGGCGATCGCGGCGTTTCGCGCCGAGTACGGCGCCCGGGGCTGGGCGATGAACGCGCTCTTCGACGGGATCGAGGCGCTGCTGGTGGATCTGCGCGCCGCCGGTGTCCGGCTGGCGGTGGCCACCTCCAAGCTGGAGCCGACGGCGCGGCGCATCCTCGCCCATTTCGGGCTTGACCAGCATTTCGAGGTCATCGCCGGCGCGAGTCCCGACGGGTCGCGCAAGACCAAGGTCGAGGTGCTGGCGCACGCGCTGGCGCAGCTGGAACCGCTACCCGAGCGGGTGCTGATGGTCGGTGACCGCAGCCACGACGTGCATGGCGCGGCCGCACACGGCATCGACACCGTGGTGGTCGGGTGGGGCTACGGCAAGGCCGACTTTCCCGACCGCGCCGCCGGAAGCGCGGACGCCTCCGGCGTGACGCACGCCGCCACCATCGACGAACTACGGAGGGAGCTGGGTGTCTGACTCCGAAGCGCTGCATGTCACGTTCGTGTGCACCGGAAACATCTGCCGTTCGGTGATGGCCGAAAAGATGTTCGCCGACCAACTGCGTCGGCGCGGTCTGTCGGGCGCGGTGCGGGTGAGCAGTGCCGGCACCGGTAACTGGCATGTCGGCGAGTGCGCCGACGAGCGGGCCGCCGGCGTGCTGCGCGCCCACGGCTACCCGACCGAGCACCGCGCCACCCAGGTCGACGCCGACCACCTGGGCGCCGACCTGGTGGTGGCCCTGGACCGCAACCACGCCCGGATGCTGCGGCACCTGGGCGCCGACGAGGACCGCGTCCGGATGCTGCGGTCCTTCGATCCGCGCACCGGCGCCCACACCCCCGACGTCGACGATCCCTACTACGGCGACACCGCGGACTTCGAACGCGTCTACACCGTCATCGAGGCCGCGCTGCCGGGCCTGCACGACTGGGTGGATGAGCGGCTCGCGCAGAACGGATCGCTTTGATGCGCCGCCTGCCCTTTCTGCTGCGTCCGGGCTGGATAGTGCTGGCCCTGGTGGTCATCGCCTTCGCCTACCTGTGCTTCACGGTGCTCGCGCCCTGGCAGCTCGGGAAGCACAGCAGGACCTCCGAGGAGAACCGGCAGATCGAATCCTCGCTGAACACCGCGCCGGTCCCGCTGAAAACGCTGCTGCCGCAGCAGAACTCAGCGGCCCCCGGCGCGCAGTGGCGCCAAGTCACCGCCACCGGGCATTACCTGCCCGACGTGCAGGTGCTGGCCCGGTTGCGGGTCATCGATTCGAAGCCGGCGTTCGAGGTGCTGGTGCCGTTCGTCGCCGACGGCGGACCGACCATCCTGGTCGACCGCGGCTACGTGCGGCCCCTGGAGGGGTCCCATGTCCCGCCCATCCCCCGTCCCCCGGCCCAGACGGTGACCATCACGGCGCGGCTGCGCAACTCCGAGACCCCCGCGCCGAACAAGGACCCGTTCGTGGAAGACGGTGTGCAGCAAATGTATTCGATCGACACCGAACAGGTCGCGGTGCTGACCAAGATTCCGCTGGCCGGGTCGTATCTCCAATTGATCGACGGTCAGCCCGGTGGGCTCGGCGTGGTCGGCGTGCCCCAGCTGGACGCCGGCCCGTTCCTGTCCTACGGCATCCAGTGGATCGCGTTCGGCATCCTGGCCCCGATCGGTCTGGGCTACTTCGCCTACTCCGAGATCCGCGCCCGACGTCAGGAGAGGCAACAGCGGCCGTCGCCCGATGCCGAGACGACGCCCGCGCCGCAACCGCCGCAAACCGTGGAGGCCAAACTCGCCGACCGCTACGGCCGCCGACGGTAGCCCGCCAGGCAGATCGACACGGCGGCCAGCACCGCGGCGCCCGCCTGCACCAGCGACGACAGCGCCACCGCGCGCCGCAGGTCGGCCACCGTCGGCTCGCGGCCATCGCCGAGCGTAGGGCGAATCTGCAGCTCGTGGTGGTATTGCGTGGGACCGCCGAGGCGCACGCCCAGCGCCCCCGCGAAGGCCGCCTCGACGACGCCGGCGTTGGGGCTGGGATGACGGGCGGCGTCCCGGCGCCAGGCCCGCGCCGCATCCGCCGGTGATCCGCCGACCAGCGGGGCCATCAGCACCGCCAGCGACGCGGTCGCGCGCGCGGCGACATAGTTGGCGACGTCATCCAATCTCGCTGCGGCCCAACCAAATCGGAGATAACGCGGCGAGCGGTAGCCCACCATCGAGTCCAGGGTGTTGATGGCTCGGTACACCAGAACCGCGGGCACGCCACCGGCCGCCCCGCACAGCAGCGGCGCCACCTGAGCGTCGGAGGTGTTCTCGGCGATCGATTCCAGCGAGGCGCGGGTCAGGCCCGCCCCGTCCAGCGACGCCGGATCACGCCCACACAGCGACGGAAGCAGCCCGCGCGCGCCCTCGACGTCGCCGCGTCCCAGCAGCTCCGACATCTCCAGGCCGGTGCGCGCGAGCGAGGTTCCCCCCAGCGCGACCCAGGTGGCCGCGGCGCCGGCCGCGATCGCCCACGGGTCGCCGCGACGCCCGGCGGCCCGCTGCACCGCCAGGCCGAGCAGGCCCACCGCCGAAATCAGCGTGCCGACGTGGACCGCGCCGGCGATCCGGCCGTCGCGGTAGGTCACGTTTTCCAGCGCGGCGGCGGCTCGGCCGAACAGCGCGACCGGATGACCCCGTCGTGGGTCGCCCAGCGCGCGGTCGGCCAGGTAGCCGATCACCACGCCCGCGATCCGGGTCTGCGTCCCAACCACCTCGGCAGGGTCTCACACCGGGTGCCGCCGTCCTGCCGTCCAGGGCCGTCTAGGCCACCGCCACGATCACGACGATGATGACCAGCACGACCAGGATGGCCAGTGTCCACCACAGCCCGAAGCCATATTTCACATTGCCGTCGGCGCGCGTCATCTGCGGGCTCGTCGACGGGGCGCCCCCCCATTTCCCGCCGGACGAAAGGTTCGGCGGGTCGGGCGGCGGAGGACTTGAATTGCCGGGTTCGGTGCTCATCCGCCCAGGCGTGCCCATTCTCGGGCGGATATAACGTCACCGGATCATTGATCGTGCCGATCGCGCGATGGTCTACTCGAAAGCATGACGCCCATCAGGCAAGGCCCGCGATGAAGCGGCCCGCAACCCGGGTTGCCGACCTGCTGAACCCGGCGGCGACGTTGCTGCCCGCCGCGAACGTCATCATGCAGTTGTCGTTGCCCGGCGTCGGCTATGGCGTGCTGGAAAGCCCGGTGGACAGCGGCAACGTCTACAAGCATCCGTTCAAGCGTGCCCGCACCACCGGCACCTACCTGGCGGCCGCGACCATCGGGACCGATTACGACCGGGCGCTGATCTGCGCCGCCGTCGACGTGGCCCACCGGCAGGTGCGGTCGATGTCGTCGAGCCCGGTGTCCTACAACGCTTTTGACCCGAAGTTGCAGCTGTGGGTGGCGGCGTGCCTGTACCGGTACTTTGTCGACCAGCACGAGTTTTTGCACGGCCCGCTGGACGACGCGACGGCCGACGCCGTCTATCGCAACGCCAGCCGGCTGGGCACCACGCTGCAGGTGCCCGAGCGGATGTGGCCACCGGATCGGCATGCGTTCGACGAGTACTGGAAACGCTCCCTGGACGAGCTGCGGATCGATCCCCCGGTGCGCGAACACCTGCACGGCGTGGCGTCGTTGGCGTTTCTGCCGTGGCCGTTGCGCGTGCTGGCGGGGCCGTTCAACCTGTTCGCGACGACGGGGTTCCTGGCCCCCGAGTTTCGGGCATTGATGCAGCTGGACTGGTCGCCCGGCCAGCAGCGCCGCTTCGGCTGGTTGCTGACGGCACTGCGGCTGGCCGACCGGCTGATCCCGCACTCGGCATGGATCTTCGGCTACCGGCTCTACCTGTGGGACATGAGATCTCGCGCGCGCCAGGGCCGGCGGATCGTCTAGATGGATCGTCTCGCCGGCAAGGTCGCCATCATCACCGGCGCGGGTTCCGGTATCGGGTGGGCCGCCGCGGGCCGCTTCGCCGACGAGGGAGCCCGCGTCGTCTGCGCGGACATCAGCGGTCACGAGCGCGCCATCGCAGACCGGCTCGGCGACGTCGCGATGGCAGTGCACGTCGACGTCACCAACGCCGCCGATGTCCGACACATGGTCGCCACCACCGTCGACCGCTTCGGCCGGGTGGATGTTCTGCTGAACAACGCCGGATTCGGCGGGCCGCACGCGGCCCTGGCCGACACCGACGAAGAACTGTTCAACAAGATCCTGGCGATCAACCTCAAAGGCGTGTTCCTCGGCATGAAATACGCGATCCCCGCGATGCTGCAGGCGGGTGGCGGGTCCATCGTGAACACTGCGTCGGCGTCCGGGCTTGTCGGCTGGAAAGGCTTGTCCTGCTACGCCGCCGCCAAAGCCGCGGTGGTGCAGATGACCAAGTCCGCCGCGCTCGATTACGCGAAGACGAATGTGCGCATCAACGCGATCTGCCCCGGCATGACCTACACCGGCCTGGCCGGGGCCAAACCCGACGACGACGTGCCGCCCGGTGACTACCTGCCGACGCCGATGGGCCGATGGGCGAGCCCGCCGAATTAGCCGCCGCTGCATTGTTTCTCGCGAGCGACGAGGCCTCGTTCGTCACGGGTGCCGCACTGGCCGTCGACGGTGGGTACTCGGCGAGCGGCCCGATGGTCGGCAGGCCCCGCAAAGCGGACTAGCGTGGCAGGGCATGACCTCGTGGGTGAGCCGCCTCGAGGAGCTCAAGATCAAGCACGGCGGCATCGTCGACGCGCCGTACGGCTCGGGCCTGAGTTTCCGCGACCCCGACGGTATTGCGTTGGAGTTCTTCGCACTTCCGGGCTGACGGGCTCAGCGCACCGTCGCGAAGAACGCGCGGAGATCCTCGACGAACAGTTCCGGTTGCTCGAACGCCGCGAAATGCCCGCCGCGCGGCATGTCCGTCCAGTGGGTGATGTTGTAGACCGGTTCGCACCAGCTGCGCGGCGCCTTGAGCAGCTCACCGGGGAAAGCCGCAACGCCCGTGGGCAATTCGACGCGATCCCCGCCGCCCCACACCGCAAAGCTCTCCCAGTACAGGCGGGCCGAGGACGCGGCGGTGTTGGTCACCCAATAGACCATCACGTTGTCCAGCAGCTCGTCGCGGCTGACCGCGTTCTCGGGGTGCCCGTCGCAATCGGCCCAGTCCCAGAACTTTTCGACGATCCAGGCCAGCTGCCCCACGGGCGAATCGGCCAGGCCGTAGCCCAGCGTCTGCGGCCGGGTGGATTGTTGCTTGGAATAGCCGGTGCCCCACTTGCGGTGGTTGGCCAACCCGGCGAGCGCCCGTTGCTCCTCCTCGGTCGGGTTGGTCAGCGAGTCCTTGGTGGGCCTGCCGACCGGCATGTTCAGGTGGATGGCCACGCAATGCCCGACATTGCGGCCGATCTGGGTGGTGACCGCGGCGCCCCAGTCTCCGCCCTGGGCGCCGTAGCGGTCGTAACCCAGGCGCAGCATGAGCGTTTCCCATGCCTCGGCGATCTTCTCCACGCCCCAGCCGGTCGTGGCGGGCTTCCCGGAAAACCCGTACCCCGGTAGCGACGGGCACACGACGTGGAAGGCGTCCTCGGCGCGCCCCGAGGCGGGGTTGGTCAACGGCTCGATCACCTTGTGGAACTCCACGATCGAACCCGGCCAGCCATGGGTGATCAGCAGCGGGAAGGCATCCTCGTGCGGGGATCGCTGGTGAATGAAATGGATGTCCAGCCCGTCGATTTCGGTGGTGAACTGATCGAAGCGGTTGAGCGCGGCCTCCCGCGAACGCCAGTCGTAATCGTTGGCCCAGTAGTCGGCCAGTTCGCGGGTGTAGGCCAACGGCATGCCCTGGCTCCAGTCGTCCACGCATTCGGTCTCGGGCCAACGCGTGCGGGCCAGCCGCGATCGCAGGTCGTCGAGAACGTCGTCGGGAACGTCGATGCGGAACGGTTTCACGGGTTCATAGTGCCCCCGGGCGCAAAGCCCTCGGTACGCACCCCAGCGCGCCGTCCCGCGCACCCCACCTCCCGCTCGCGAGCGTAAGCGCACTGCGGGATTGGCCTCGATTTTTCGCAGTGGGCTTACGCTCGCGGCCCCGGGTGGGCGCGGCCTCAGGGCGCGAGCCTTACAAACCCCGGCGACATGGGCGGCGCCGCGGGCGGTGGCGGTGGAGGTGGCGGCGGAGGCACGGGCTGCTGCGGTGCAGGCGGCGCCTGGAGCGGTGCGGGCGCCGGCTGGAGCGGTGCGGGCGCCGGCTGTTGTGGCCGGGGCGGTGCCTGCTGCGGTCGAGGCGGTGCCGCGATCTGCCGGGGTGGCGTCCGGAGATGCGCCACCGGTGGCGGTGGCGGGATATCCGGCGGTTTCGGCTGAGTGATATCCCCGGAGGGAACCACTCCATGTCGCGAAACGAGCGCTGCGCGGAAATCAGAGCGGTCGCCATCAGATCGGCCCGCCACCAAGGCTCCCTGTCTGTGCGCCGGCATGGCGAAGGTGACCGCAGTATGCGGGTAAGCAGCCCCCGGGGGTGTCGGCGCATTCCGGGCCGACGCGGGATTAGTTATCAGAGACGCGATCTTGCCTCGATCGTATGGGCAGTAAGCCTTGACTGACGCAGTGACGAATCGGGCCTCAGTGCGCGCTAGGCGCCCGGGGGCATACGCACGCTCGGCCGGGTCATGGCCATACGCAAACTGCACCATCGCGTCGACTACGGCGTCCGCCGAAAAGCCGGCATCTACTGCGCGGCAGACTTTATGGGCTGTATCGATCAGGTATGGAACACCCTCGAGGGCAGGGATACCTTCTTGATCGAGCAGGGCGAGAAACTGGTCGTCTTGATTCGGGTCGGCCGCCGCTGCGCCGCCGCGCAGGATTGCAGCGCCAGTTAGCACCAGGACGGCGGTAACCAGAGCGCCGAGGTGGCCGTGGCTGGTGATGCCGGTGGACCTGGTGATGCCGGTAAACATGGCAGTACCTTCGTTCTGTTAAGACCCGTCATATGACGGGCTTTGGATATTCATCTACGCCACGGACGTGGGTAGCTAGGGGGCTAGCGCGGCCTGACCGGCGGCCGGACAGGTGTCAGTCGCTGCACGCGCGCGGCCGCGAGGGCCGCGCACTGATCGGAGCGGTAGCGGCGCAAGAAAAGCGGGCTTGCGGCCATGTTTGCGAGTGGTCGGACATTGGTTTCGCCGATGTTCTGCGCTATTCCGAGGCCCTGCACAGGGATTGCCCGGTCGCGATCCAGGGATTTGGTCACCGCGATATTCCGGGGGCGCGCGTCGCGGCGGGATAACCTTGGATGGCGGGCGTAGAACCTGCCCATTCCGGTACATCTCGGTAGCCGCAGGATGGCGTGTCCAGCAAATTTTTCGCCGCTGGCCAACGGCATATTAAAAGCGTAACTCTGGGCCTTCTACATGGAGAATGTGTATGTCCTGGGCGCTTGCTGCGCGTTAGCTGTTATCCCTTTAGCGAAACGCAGTCGGATAAGCGGAAAATGCATCACCATAGGAACATTGAGACGGCATCAAACGGCCGTCTCATGCGGTGGGAAACCGCGCCGGTCATAGATGATCGGCGCCGCACCGGGGTTCGGCCACGCTCTGAAGGCGTGACCATCAAAGACGCTGATACCTTGACGCTGCGAAGGAACGTTGTCGATTATCTCCGTGAACTTCGTGACGCGCTTTCGTCGCTCGAATTCGCTAACCCTGTCGCTTCCGGGGGGTTCGCACGCGACAGTCTGCCGCCCGGCCCCAGCCGGCACCCTTGGCGAAGCCGGCGATACATCCCGACGGGTGCGGGTGCACGGGACCGCCGAGCGCAACGCCACGGCGAAGGTTGGTGGGCGCGGACGGTATCGAACCGCCGACCGCTGGTGTGTAAAACCAGAGCTCTACCACTGAGCTACGCGCCCTATATGCCCGCCGCAGGCTACACGTCCGACGGCCAAGTTCCCAAAACTTCCGGCCCCCTCGCTAGGCCTTCAACGCCGCCAGGGCGTCGGTCCAGAGCCGCTGGTCGCGGGACTCGCCGGGCTGTTTCATCTCGGCGAAGCGAATGATCCCGGACCGATCGATGACGAACGTCCCGCGGTTGGAGTAGCCGGCGTCCTCGTTGAACACCCCGTAGCTCCGGCTCACCGCGCCGTGTGGCCAGAAGTCCGACAGCACCGGGAACGTGAAGCCGCTGTCCAACGACCAGACCCGGTGGGTCGGCGGCGGGCCGACGGAGATGGCCAGCGCCGCGCTGTCGTCGTTTTCGAAATCGGGCAGGTGGTCGCGCAACTGATCCAGTTCGCCCTGACAGATCCCGGTGAAGGCGAGCGGGAAGAACACCAGCAGCACGTTCTTGGCGTCCCGATACGAGCTCAGCGTGACTCGCTGTTGATTCTGGTCGCGCAAAGTGAAATCCGGGGCGGCTGTGCCGACGGACAGCATCAACGCTTCCCGGCGCGGGATTTGGGCTGCACCAGTCGGCTGGCGCTCCAGTCCCCCAGGTTGACCGACGAGGTCGGCATCAGACCCGCGGTGGGCGCGGCCTCGGCGATTTCGGCCGGCAGCACGTGACCGGGCTTGCCGGTCTTGGGGGTCAGCACCCAGATCACGCCGTCTTCGGCCAGCGCGGTGATGGCGTCCATCAGGGTGTCGACCAGGTCGCCGTCACCGTCTCGCCACCACAGCAACACGACGTCGACCACCTCGTCGGTGTCTTCGTCGAGCAACTCACTGCCGCAGGCTTCCTCGACATCGGCGCGAATCTCGTCATCGGTGTCTTCGTCCCAGCCCCACTCCTGGACAACTTGGTCCCGTTGGATGCCCAGTTTGCGAGCGTAGCTCGGGGCGTGATCCGCCGCGACCACCGTGGAGCCTCCTTCAACATCCGAGCGCTGTGCGATTGGGAATTATCGTCGCACAGCCAGAGCCCGGTCCATACTTCCGCATCATCAGGTTGCCAGGCAGAGTTTCACTGCGTTCTTTTTCGTGTCGTTGAGTTGATCGACCCGTTTGTTGAACTCGCCGGTTCCCGCGTGCGTGCCGATGGCGTTGGCGACCGCGCGGGCGGCGTCGATGTAGGCGTTGAATGCGTCCTTGATCTGCTGCGACATCGCGTCGTTGAAGCTGTTGCCGACCGTGGTGGCGCTGTCGTTGAGGGCTTCGATGGCCGGTCCTTCGGTCGGGCCGGTGCCGCGGCCCGCGTTGAACGCCTGGACGAACTCGTTGGTCTTGTCGATCGCGTTCTTGCTGGTGGTGATCAGCGTGGCGCAGGCGGTGCGCACTGCCTTGGTGGTCAGCGATTGCTGCCGCTGGGACTCCCGGATGCTCGAGGTCGCCGACGACGCCGACACCGACGCGGACACCGACTGCCGGTAGGCCGGCGCCACCTTCGTGTCCGGCGTAGCCGTGCCGTTGGTGACGGAGGTGCACCCGACGATGCCCATCAGCGTCACGGCGACACAACCGAGGGCCAAGGCCCCACGCCGCGAGAAAGCCCATACCTGCATCTGCGGGACGGCACGCCACCGGATGAGCACGAGCCTGACGTTACCGGGTGGGTTGTGCACCTGCCCCATACACGCCGAGTTGGTGTTCGCCAGGTGAAGCGCTGTCGGCTACCCGACGTCGGCTATCCGCGCGAAACACCGGTGCGGCACGATGGTGGGAGGGTGCGACCCACCCGTTACGGCACACATTCCGCCAACAACAGGAGTAGTGCGTTGACAACTGAGTTCGTGCGCCACGATCTGGCCACAAACCCCCACAGCACAACCGAACCCGACCGCGTTCGGGTGATCCGCGAGGGGGTGGCCTCCTACCTACCCGACATCGATCCGGAAGAGACGTCGGAGTGGCTGGAGTCCTTCGACGAACTGCTGGAGCGCTCCGGCCCGTCACGGGCGCGCTATCTGATGCTGCGATTGCTGGAACGGGCGGGCGAGCAGCGAGTCGCCCTTCCGTCGCTGACGTCAACCGACTACGTCAACACCATTCCGACCGAACTCGAGCCGTGGTTCCCCGGCGACGAGGACGTCGAGCGGCGCTACCGGGCGTGGATCCGGTGGAACGCCGCCATCATGGTGCACCGCGCCCAGCGCCCGGGAGTTGGTGTGGGCGGCCACATTTCGACTTACGCCTCGTCGGCGGCGCTGTACGAGGTCGGCTTCAACCACTTCTTCCGCGGCAAGGCGCACCCCGGCGGCGGGGACCAGATATTCATCCAGGGCCACGCATCCCCGGGCATTTATGCGCGCGCCTTCCTGGAAGGCCGGTTGTCCGCCGACCGGATGGACGGCTTCCGGCAGGAGCACAGCCACGCCGCCGGCGGGCTGCCCTCCTACCCGCACCCGCGGCTGATGCCCGAGTTCTGGGAATTCCCCACGGTGTCGATGGGCCTGGGCCCGCTCAACGCCATCTACCAGGCGCGGTTCAACCACTACCTGCACGACCGCGGCATCAAGGACACCTCCGACCAGCACGTGTGGTGCTTCCTGGGCGACGGCGAAACGGACGAGCCGGAGAGCCGCGGACTGGCGCACGTCGCGGCGCTGGAGAGCCTGGACAACCTGACGTTCGTGGTCAACTGCAACCTGCAGCGTCTCGACGGCCCGGTGCGCGGCAACGGCAAGATCATCCAGGAGCTGGAATCGTTCTTCCGCGGCGCCGGCTGGAACGTCATCAAGGTGGTCTGGGGCCGCGAGTGGGACGCCCTGCTGCACGCCGACCGCGACGGCGCGCTGGTGAACCTGATGAACACCACCTGCGACGGGGACTACCAGACGTACAAGGCCAACGACGGCGCGTACGTGCGCGACCACTTCTTCGGGCGCGATCCGCGGACCAAGGCACTCGTGGAGAACATGAGCGATTCCGAGATCTGGAACCTCAAGCGCGGCGGCCACGACTATCGCAAGGTCTATGCCGCGTACCGCGCCGCCGTCGACCACAAGGGTCAGCCCACGGTGATCCTGGCCAAGACCATCAAGGGTTACTCGCTGGGTGCGCACTTCCAGGGCCGCAACGCCACCCATCAAATGAAAAAGCTTGCGTTGCAAGATCTTAAGGACTTCCGCGACGCGATCCGGATCCCGATCAGCGATGCCCAGCTGGAAGAGGACCCCTACCTGCCGCCGTACTACCACCCCGGCCCGGACGCCCCGGAGATCCGGTACATGCTCGACCGGCGCCGCACGCTGGGTGGGTTCCTGCCGGAGCGCCGAACCAAAACCAAGGCGCTGCGACTGCCCGGCCGCGACACCTACGCCGCGCTGAAGAAGGGGTCGGGAACCCAGGAGGTCGCCACCACCATGGCGACCGTGCGGACCTTCAAAGAAGTGTTGCGGGACAAGGAAGTCGGCCCGCGCATCGTGCCGATCATTCCCGACGAGGCGCGCACCTTCGGCATGGACTCGTGGTTCCCGTCGCTGAAGATCTACAACCGCCTCGGCCAGCTGTACACCGCAGTGGACGCCGAGCTGATGCTGGCCTATAAGGAAAGCCAAGCCGGGCACATCCTGCACGAGGGCATCAACGAGGCCGGGTCGGTGGGGTCGTTCATCGCGGCGGGCACGTCGTATGCGACGCACAACGAGCCAATGATTCCGATTTACATCTTCTATTCGATGTTCGGCTTCCAGCGCACTGGCGACGGGCTGTGGGCCGCCGCCGACCAGATGGCGCGCGGCTTCCTGCTCGGGGCCACCGCGGGGCGCACCACGCTGACGGGCGAGGGCCTTCAGCACGCCGACGGCCACTCGCTGTTACTGGCCAGCACCAACCCGGCGGTGGTCGCCTATGACCCGGCGTTCGCCTACGAGATCGCCTACATCGTGGAGAGCGGCCTGGCGCGGATGTTCGGGGAGCACCCCGAGGACGTCTACTTCTACATCACCATCTACAACGAGCCGTACGTGCAGCCGCCCGAGCCGGAGAACTTCGATCCCGAGGGCGTGCTGCGCGGCCTCTACCGCTACCACGCCGCCACCGAACAGCGGGCCAATAAGGCGCAGATCCTGGCGTCGGGGGTGGCCATGCCGTCGGCGCTGAAGGCGGCGGAAATGCTGGCCGCCGAATGGGACGTCGCCGCCGACGTGTGGTCGGTGACGAGCTGGGGCGAGTTGAACCGCGACGGTGTGGCCGTCGACAGGGCCAGGCTGCGCCACCCGGACCGGCCCGCCGGCGTCCCGTACGTCACCCAGGCCCTCTCGGACGCGAGCGGGCCGGTGATCGCCGTCTCGGACTGGATGCGCGCGGTTCCCGAGCAGATCCGGCCCTGGGTGCCGGGCACCTTCGTCACCCTGGGCACTGACGGGTTCGGCTTCTCCGACACCCGGCCGGCCGCCCGGCGGTACTTCAACACCGACGCCGAGTCGCAGGTGGTCGCGGTGCTGGAGGCGCTGGCGCGCGACGGGGAGATCGATCCCTCGGTGCCGGTCGCGGCGGCCCGGCAGTACAAGATCGACGACGTGCAGGCCGCCCCGGAGCAGACGTCCGATCCCGGGGTGGCCTGACGCCCGGTCTCGCCCCCACACGCCGCCTACCCACCGGCGCGAACCGAGTGTGAACTTAGTGTCACGCTGGGTGCCGAACGTGAAGTTAGCTTCACGCTCGCGGTCAAACGCACGGCCCGACGCACGTTCAAACGCACGGTCCGAGCGCGCCCGGCTTGAGGACTTCTTAAGAACGCCACGCGCGCCTTTGGAAGAAACTTCTAGAAAAAGCGCGTAGGTTTTAGGGGTGAATGACAACCCCTTCGCCGGTCCGTTCGCCAAGCAGCCCCGCTCGCCGCTGGAGCTGTTGGACACGGTGCCGGAGTCCGTACTGCGGCGGTTGAAGCAGTACTCCGGCCGGCTGGCGACCGAAGCGGTCTCGGTCATGGGCGATCGGTTGCCGTTCTTCGCCGAGCTGGAAGCCTCGCAGCGGGCCACCATGGCGTTGGTGGTGCAGACGGCCATCAACAACTTCGCCGAGTGGATGCAAGACCCGCACAGCGACGTCAGCCACACCGCGCAGGCCTTCGAACTGGTGCCCCAGGACCTCGCCCGCCGGATCGCGCTGCGGCACAGCGTCGACATGGCGCGGGTGACCATGGACTTCTTCGAGGAAGTCGTCCCGCTGTTGGCCCGCTCCGAAGAGCAGCTCACAGCGCTGACGGTGGGCATCCTGAAGTACAGCCGGGACCTGGCGTTCACCGCCGCCACCGCCTACGCGAACGCGGCCGAGGCGCGCGGGACCTGGGACAGCCGAATGGAGGCCAGCGTCGTCGACGCGGTGGTCCGCGGCGACACCGGCCCCGAACTGCTGTCCCGCGCCGCGGCGCTGAACTGGGACACCACGGCCCCGGCGACGGTCGTGGTCGGCACCCCGGCGCCCGGACGCGACGGGTCGACCGGCCCCGACGACAGCGAGCGGGCGAGTCAGCACGTCCGCGATATCGCCGCCCAGCACGGGCGCGCGGCGCTCACCGACGTGCACGGCACCTGGCTGGTCGCGATCGTGTCCGGCCAACTGTCGCCAACCGACAAATTCCTGGGCGATCTGATGGCGGCGTTCGCCGATGGCCCGGTGGTCGTCGGGCCCACCGCTCCCATGCTGACGGCCGCCTACCACAGCGCCAGCGAGGCCATCTCCGGCATGAACGCCGTCGGCGGCTGGCGCGGGGCGCCACGTCCCGTGTCGGCCCGCGAACTGCTGCCCGAACGCGCCCTGATGGGCGACGCGTCAGCGATCGTGGCACTGCACACCGACGTCATGGGCCCGTTGGCAGACGCGGGGCCGACGCTGATCGAGACCCTTGACGCCTACTTAGATTGTGGCGGCGCTATTGAGGCTTGTGCCAGAAAGTTGTTCGTTCATCCAAACACCGTCCGCTACCGACTCAAGCGGATCACCGACTTCACCGGCCGCGATCCCATGCAGCCGCGTGATGCATATGTGCTGCGAGTGGCGGCGACGGTGGGGCAGCTCAACTACCCGACCCATCCCTCTAGCGCTACCAGTAATGCGATGCCCGCGGTTCCGTTGCCGGTCAAAGGGGCTGTTGTCGGACAAACCGGATGATAGTGACCCAGGCAACAGATCGCGGGGCGATATCAAACCCGTAGCTTACCGAGCTGTTTTGTAGGGACTACACAAAAACCTAAGACGAGGTTCATAATCTGTTACACCCGCCAAAACCGTTTCCACAGTGTTCTCTTAAACACGTGATTGCATTGCTTGCGCCCGGACAGGGTTCGCAGACCGAGGGGATGCTCTCGCCATGGCTGGAGCTCCCCGGCGCCGCTGACCAGTTGGCGCTGTGGTCCAAGGCCAGCGGCCTCGATCTTGTGCGCCTGGGCACCACCGCATCGACCGAAGAGATCACCGACACCGCGGTCACCCAGCCGCTGGTCGTGGCCGCCACGCTGCTGGCCCACCAGGAGCTGACCCAGCGCGGCCTGCTGTCGGACACCGAGCTGGTCGTCGCCGGCCACTCCGTCGGGGAGATCGCCGCCTATGCGATCGCCGGCGTCATCGCCGCCGACGACGCCGTCGCGCTGGCCGCCACCCGCGGCGCCGAGATGGCCAAGGCGTGCGCCATCGAGCCCACCGGCATGTCCGCGGTCCTCGGTGGCGACGAGGCCGAGGTGCTGGCCCGGCTCGACCAGCTCGACCTGTTCCCGGCCAACCGCAACGCCGCCGGGCAGATCGTTGCCGCGGGCGCGCTGACCGCGCTGGAGAAGCTGGCCGAAGACCCGCCGGAGAAGGCCCGGGTGCGCGCCCTCGGGGTGGCCGGGGCGTTCCACACCAAATACATGGCGTCGGCGCTCGACGGCTACGCAGCGGCGGCGGCCGCCGTTCAGACGTCCGAGCCCACCGCCACGCTGCTGTCGAACCGCGACGGCAAGCCGGTCGCCTCGGCGGCCGCGGCGATGGAGGCGCTGGTCACTCAGCTGACCCAGCCGGTCCGTTGGGACCTGTGCACCGCGACGCTGCGTGACCTGGAAATCACTGCGGCCGTGGAGTTCCCGCCCGCGGGCACTCTCACCGGTATCGCCAAACGAGAACTTCGGGGGATCACGGCTCGTGCCGTCAAGTCGCCCGCAGACCTGGACGCTTTGGCCGAGCTCTAAAGCCAGCTCGACCAGTTGCACAACCAGTACAACCGCATAGCACGTCAATTCGACTAACACACAACACATTACGAAGGGAAGCACGCTGTGGCTGTCAGCCAGGAAGAAATCATCGCCGGTATCGCCGAGATCATCGAAGAGGTAACCGGTATCGAGCCCTCCGAGGTCACCCCGGAGAAGTCCTTCGTCGACGACCTGGACATCGACTCGCTGTCGATGGTCGAGATCGCCGTTCAGACCGAGGACAAGTACGGCGTCAAGATCCCGGACGAGGACCTCGCTGGTCTGCGTACCGTCGGTGACGTCGTCTCCTACATCCAGAAGCTCGAGGAAGAGAACCCCGAAGCTGCCGAGGCGCTGCGCGCCAAGCTGGAGACCGAGAACCCCGACGCGGTCGCCAACGTCAAGTCGAGGCTGGAAGCGGACAGCAAGTGAGCAAGCCTTCCACTGCTAATGGCGGTTACCCCAACGTTGTGGTAACCGCCGTCACGGCGACGACATCGATCGCGCCGGACATCGAGAGCACGTGGAAGGGTTTGTTGGCCGGCGAAAGCGGCATCCACGTCCTTGAAGACGAGTTCGTCAGCAAATGGGACCTGCCCGTCAAGATCGGCGGTCACCTCAGGGAGCCCATCGACGAACACATGAGCCGACTGGACATGCGGCGCATGTCGTACGTCCAGCGGTTGGCCAAGGTGTTGAGCGGTCAGCTGTGGGAGTCCGCCGGCAGTCCGGAGGTCGACCCCGACCGGTTCTCGGTCGTGGTCGGCACCGGGCTCGGCGGCGCTGAGAGGATCGTTGAGACCTACGACCTGATGAACGAGGGCGGCCCCCGCAAGGTGTCGCCGCTCGCCGTTCAGATGATCATGCCCAACGGCGCCGCGGCGGTGGTGGGCCTGCAGCTCGGCGCCCGCGCCGGGGTCATCACCCCGGTCTCGGCCTGTTCGTCGGGTTCTGAGGCGATCGCGCACGCGTGGCGTCAGATCGTCATGGGCGACGCCGATTTCGCCGTCTGCGGCGGTGTCGAGGGTCCCATCGAGGCGCTGCCGATCGCGGCGTTCTCGATGATGCGGGCCATGTCGACGCGCAACGATGAGCCTGAGCGCGCATCGCGGCCGTTCGACAAGGACCGCGACGGCTTCGTGTTCGGTGAGGCCGGTGCGATGATGATCATCGAGACCGAGGAGCACGCCAAGGCCCGCGGCGCCAAACCACTGGCCCGGTTGATGGGTGCAGGCATCACCTCGGACGCGTTCCACATGGTGGCGCCGGCGGCGGACGGCGTGCGCGCCGGCCGCGCAATGACCCGATCGCTGGAGCTGGCGGGGTTGTCCCCCAAGGACGTTGACCACGTCAACGCCCACGGCACCGCGACGCCGATCGGTGACACCGCCGAGGCCAACGCCATTCGCGTCGCCGGTTGCCAAGGGGCGGCGGTGTACGCGCCGAAGTCGGCCCTGGGGCACTCGATTGGTGCGGTCGGGGCGCTGGAATCTGTTCTTACGGTATTGAGCCTTCGGGATGGCGTGATACCGCCGACGCTGAACTACGAAACCCCCGATCCGGAGATCGATTTGGACGTTGTCGCGGGCGAACCCCGCTACGGCGACTTCCGTTATGCGATCAACAACTCGTTCGGGTTCGGTGGCCACAACGTGGCACTTGCCTTCGGGCGCTACTGAGTGCGGCGTCCGGCGACGACGCGGGCCGCGGAGGCCCGAGGAGGAGCCGGACAATTACGGAAGGAACGTTCGCAAGACCCATGACAGAGCTGGTTACCGGGAAAACACTCCCGAATGTGGTCGTCACTGGCGTTGCCATGACGACCGCGCTGGCAACTGACGCCGAAAACACCTGGAAGCTGTTGCTGGACAAGCAAAGTGGTATCCGCAAGCTCGAGGATCCGTTCGTCGAGGAGTTCGACCTGCCGGTGCGCATCGGCGGGCATCTGCTGGAGGAGTTCGACAGCCAGCTGACCCGCGTCGAGCTGCGCCGAACGGGTTACCTGCAGCGGATGTCGACGGTATTGGGCCGGCGGGTGTGGGAGAACGCGGGTTCGCCCGACGTCGACACCGCCCGCTTGATGGTCTCGATCGGTACCGGCTTGGGCTCGTCGGAGGAGATGGTCTTCAGCTACGACGACATGCGCGCTCGTGGGATGAAGGCCGTCTCCCCGCTTGGGGTGCAGAAGTACATGCCGAACGGCGCGTCTGCGGCGGTGGGCCTGGAACGGCAGGCAAAGGCCGGGGTCCTCACCCCCGTCTCGGCGTGCGCGTCGGGATCCGAGGGCATCGCGCAGGCCTGGCGCAACATCGTGTTCGGCGAGGCCGACATCGCCATCTGCGGTGGCGTCGAGACCCGGATCGAGGCGGTGCCGATCGCGGCGTTCGCCCAGATGCGCATCGTGATGTCGACCAAGAACGACGACCCGGTGGGCGCGTGCCGCCCGTTCGACCGCGACCGCACCGGGTTCGTGTTCGGCGAGGCCGGCGCGCTGATGGTCATCGAGACCGAGGAACACGCCAAGGCCCGCGGCGCCAACATCCTGGCCCGCATCATGGGCGCCAGCATCACCTCCGACGGCTACCACATGGTCGCCCCGGACCCCAACGGCGAACGCGCCGGGCACGCGATGAGCCGCGCCATCCAGCTCGCCGGGCTCAGCCCCTCGGACATCCACCACGTCAACGCCCACGCCACCGGCACCTCGGTCGGTGACGCCGCCGAGGGCAGAGCCATCAACAACGCACTGGGCGCCAACAAGCCGGCGGTCTACGCCCCCAAAGCCGCCCTGGGCCACTCGGTGGGTGCGGTCGGCGCCGTGGAATCCATCCTGACCGTGCTCGCGCTGCGCGACCAGGTGGTCCCACCCACGCTCAACCTGGAAAACCTCGACCCCGAGATCGACCTGGACGTGGTGGCAGGCAAGCCACGGCCGGGCAACTACGAGTACGCGATCAACAACTCGTTCGGATTCGGCGGACACAACGTGGCCATCGCCTTCGGGCGGTACTAAACCCGAGCAACACCGGAATATCAGGAGACCTGCGATGACTATCACGGCCCCCGAGACGGTTGGCGAGTCGCTCGACCCGCGCGACCCGCTGTTGCGCTTGAGCTATTTCTTCGACGACGACACCGTCGAGCTGCTGCACGAGCGCGATCGCTCCGGTGTGCTTGCCGCCGCGGGGACCGTGAATGGTGTGCGCACCATCGCGTTCTGCACCGACGGCACCGTGATGGGCGGCGCGATGGGCATCGAGGGCTGCACGCACATCGTCAACGCCTACGACACCGCCATCGAGGAGCAGAGCCCGATCGTGGGTATCTGGCACTCCGGCGGTGCCCGGCTGGCCGAGGGTGTGAAGGCTCTCCACGCGGTGGGTTTGGTCTTCGAGGCGATGATCCGGGCGTCTGGCTACATCCCGCAGATCTCGGTCGTCGTCGGCTTCGCGGCCGGCGGTGCCGCCTACGGGCCGGCCCTGACCGACGTCATCGTGATGGCCCCGGAGAGCCGGGTGTTCGTCACCGGGCCCGACGTGGTGCGCAGCGTCACCGGCGAGGACGTGGACATGCGCTCGCTCGGTGGCCCGGAGACGCACCACAAGAAGTCCGGGGTATGCCACATCGTCGCCGACGATGAGCTCGACGCCTACGCGCGTGGTCGCCGGTTGGTCGGGTTGTTCTGCCAGCAAGGACATTTCGACCGCAACAAGGCCGAGGCCGGTGACACCGACATCCACGCGCTGCTGCCTGAATCGGCACGGCGGGCCTACGACGTGCGTCCGATCGTGACCGCGATCCTCGACGACGAGACGCCGTTCGACGAATTCCAGGCCAACTGGGCGCCGTCGATGGTCATCGGGTTGGGCCGGCTGTCCGGCCGCACGGTCGGCGTGCTGGCCAACAACCCGTTGCGTCTGGGCGGTTGCCTGAACTCCGAAAGCGCCGAGAAGGCAGCACGTTTCGTGCGTCTCTGCGACGCCTTCGGCATTCCGCTGGTGGTGGTCGTCGACGTGCCCGGCTACCTGCCCGGCGTCGACCAGGAGTGGGGCGGGGTGGTACGTCGCGGCGCCAAACTGCTGCACGCGTTCGGCGAGTGCACGGTTCCGCGCGTCACGCTGGTCACCCGAAAGACCTACGGCGGGGCCTACATTGCGATGAACTCGCGGTCGCTGAACGCCACCAAGGTGTACGCGTGGCCGGACGCCGAGGTGGCGGTGATGGGCGCCAAGGCCGCCGTCGGCATTCTGCACAAGAAGAAGCTGGCCGCCGCGGCCGATCACGAGCGCGAGGCACTGCACGACCAGCTGGCCGCCGAGCACGAGCGGATCGCCGGCGGCGTGGACAGCGCCATCGAGATCGGCGTGGTCGACGAAAAGATCGACCCGTCGCACACCCGCAGCAAGCTCACCGAGGCGCTGGCCCAGGCGCCCGCGCGCCGCGGCCGCCACAAGAACATCCCGCTGTAATTTCTCGGGCCCTTTTTCGCGAGCGTAAGCCCACTGCGAAAAACCGCATCGAAAATCGCAGTCCTCTTACGCTCGCGGAGGGCCGAGTATCGCCGAAAGCGCCTGCCGCAGCTCCCCTTCGGGCTCGGCGGGCAGCGTGTCGCAGCGCCACCCGACAAAATCGTCCGGGCGGACCAGCAGCGCCCCTTGCGGCCCGAGGCCGGTGACCGCCGCCCACTCGTCGCTGTAGAAGCGATGCGCGGCCAGCGATGCCGAAGCCGCTGCCGCGCACCATCGCTCGTCGCCGGACAGCACAGTGAACCGGGGTCCCAGCAGATCGAGTGTCGAGACGCCCTCGTGCACCCAGACGTGCGGCACCCGAGTGCCCGGCTGGGCACGCAGCTCCTCCACCAGTCCGCCATCGTCGGCGTCACCCGTCACGACCGCGGTCGAGCGGTACCGGTACCCGATGAGCAGGGCGAACATCGAGCACTCTTCGTCGGCTGGCAATTGCGGCGCGTCACCGCCGGCACGCAGCAGGGCCACCGACGGCCCGCTGAGCGACTGGCGCGCGGCGAACCGGCCCACCGGATGACGCTCGTCGTGGTAGGTCGCCAATAATTCCGGCGTGGCCCCGCCGTGCAGAACGGCGGCCAGTTTCCAGGCCAGGTTGTGGGCGCTTTGGATGGCGGTGTTGGCTCCCCCGGCCTTGAACGGTGGCATGGTGTGCGCCGCATCGCCGACGAGAAATGCTCGTCCGCAATCGAATTGGTCGGCCACCCGCTCGTAGGGCTGCCACGTCGCAACCTCGATGATGTCGATGTCGACCCGCTCGCCGATCGCCTTGGTGAGCAACTCGGTGCAGCGCTGCGGCGTGAACTGTTCGGCCGTCTCCCCCGCGCCGGGAAAGTAGGTGGTGATGAACATGCCGAGATCGCCCTCGGCCACCAGGAATATGCCATCCACGTCGTCGTTTTTGACCTGCACGCCGTCGCCGTCGTGCAACTTCGGGATGAACCGGCGCCAGGGCGCCCGGAAGTAGACGAAAACGACGTAGATCGGCAGTGCGCCGTAGCCGGATGTGCTGATGCCCAGCGATTTACGGATCGGGCTGTGCACACCGTCGGCACCGACGAGATAGTCGGCGCGAATGGCCTCCGACCTCCCGGTATCCGCCTCGCGGACCACCGCGGTGACACCGGTTTGATCCATCTCCAGCGAGGACAGTTCCGTGCCGTAGCGCACCTCGCCGCCGCCTCGTCGCGCAGCGTCGCGCAGGATGGGCTCGAGCCGGCTCTGCGGGCAATACTGGGCCGCCGGCTCCGGGCTGACGTTGTCCAGGCCGGCGAAGATCGCGTCAATGTCCAGCGCCGGTTCCTCCACGGTGCTGATGAGGGTGGGCTTGACCACCAGCGCCGAGACGTGCTCGGCGACCGCCCGTATCTCGTCCCGAAGACCCAGCCCGCGCAGGATTTCCGAGCTGCGGAAACTCAGGTTGCGGGCTTTGGGGTACAGGAACGATTCCCGTCGCTTCTCGACCAGGAGCGAGCCGACCCCGTGCTGGGTCAGCAGCGCCGACATGGCCAGGCCGCCGACGCCGGCCCCAACCACGAGCACCGGAACTCGGGTGGTCATCTCGTCTCCCTTCGCCATCGTTCGGCAAAGTGGCAGTCTCTCTCATTAGATACTAACTTTCAATACTGCCAAAGCGCCTTTCGTGCCGCGGCATGGTGCAGGATCGACCCGTGAGCCTCTGCGCGCCGACGATGATGGACGTGGCGTTTGGCGAAGCGACAACCGGCCTGGCCGAGGGCGGCATTCCGATCGGTGCCGCGCTGTTCACCGCCGACGGAGTTCTGCTCGGCCGTGGCCGCAATCGCCGGGTGCAACAAGGGGATCCGTCGCTGCATGCCGAAGTCGACGCGTTCCGCGCCGCGGGCCGGCAGCTCGACTATCGCTCCACAATCATGGTGACGACACTGTCGCCGTGCTGGTTTTGCAGCGGACTGGTGCGTCAGTTCAATATCGGCGCGCTGCTGGTGGGCGAATCTCGAACCTTCAGCGGGGGGCACGAATGGCTGGCGCGACACGGGGTGACAGTCACCGTTCTCGATGACCCGCGATGCGCGACACTGATGTCGGCCTTCATCGCCGCACACCCCGATCTGTGGCACGAGGACATCGGACAGGCGCCTTAGCCAAAGCGCGCCAGGAACTCCTCTGCCACGGCGGCCACCCGCTCGCGGTCGCGCGCTACCAACCCGATCCGGGTCCGCCGGTCCAGGATGTCTGAGACGTTCAGCGCGCCCTCATGGGTTATCGCGTATTCGAATTCGGCTCTGCTGACGTCGATTTCGGCGGCGACGGGCAAGGTCGGCCGGTCACAGGTCGCGGCGGCGACAACCTTGGGCGCCTCGGCGCCGTAGCGCTGCACCAGCGACGCCGGCAGCGCGGTGTCGCTGGTCGCGATCACCCCCGGATTGACCGGCGCCCCGATCAGCGGCAGATAGCGGGTCCGGCATTTCGCGGCGCGCAGGCGCCGCACCCGGATCGCGCGATCCAGCACATCCTGTGCCATATAGCGGTATTCGGTCAGCTTCCCGCCGATCACACTGATCACCCCGGACGCCGATTCCACGACGGCGTGTTCGCGGGACACGTCGGCGGTGCGGCCCTCGCCGGTGTCGATCAGCGGCCGCAGCCCGGCGTAGGCGCCAATCACGTCGGTGGCGACCAGGCCGGTCCCCAGCGCGGTGTTCACCGTGTCGAGCAGGAACGTGATCTCGTCGACCGACGGTTCGGGCACATCCGGAACGGGACCGGGAGCCGCCTCGTCGGTCAGCCCCAGATACACCCGGCCCAGCTGTTCGGGCATGGCGAACACGAAGCGGTTGAGCTCACCGGGAATCGGAATGGTCAGTGCCGCAGTCGGATTCCCGAATGTCTCGGCATCGAAAACCAGATGCGTGCCGCGACTGGGCCGCAACCGCAACGAGCCGTCAATCTCGCCCGCCCACACCCCGGCCGCGTTGATGACCGCGCCCGCCGCCACGTCGAACGATTCCCCTCCGCCGCGCATGTCGGTCAGCCGCACCGAGGTGCCGGTGGCCCGCGACGCCGAAACATAGGTCAGGATTCGGGCGCCGTGCTGCGCCGCAGTGCGCGCGACCGCGGTGACCAGTCGCGCGTCGTCGATCAGTTGACCGTCGTAGGCCAAAAAGCCTCCGTCCAGGCCGTCGCGTCGCACGGTGGGCGCCATCTCCACGACGCGCTGCGCCGAAATCCGGCGCGAGCGGGGCAGGGTCGACGCCGGGGTACCGGCGAGGAACCGCAACGCGTCACCGGCCAGGAACCCGCCGCGCACCAGGGCCCGCTGGCCGGGGCTCATCGACGGCAGCAACGGCACCACCTGCGGCATGGGATGAACCAGGTGAGGGGCGTTGCGCGTCATCAGGATTCCCCGCTCGATGGCACTGCGCCGGGCAATGCCCACGTTGCCGGTCGCCAGGTAGCGCAGCCCGCCGTGGACCAGTTTGGAACTCCAGCGGCTGGTGCCGAACGCCAGGTCGTGTTTCTCCACCAGCGCCACCCGCAGCCCGCGCGCCGCGGCATCCAGCGCGATCCCGGCACCGGTGATACCGCCGCCGATCACCACGACGTCCAACGGTTCACCCTCGGCGAGTGCGGTCAGGTCGGCCGCGCGGCGCGCGGCGTTCAGCGCGGTCGGATCGGCTATCACGACAGGTATCCGTTCAGCGAGTAGGCAAGCTCGGCGCCCATGGCGTCGGCGTCGAGCATCGGTTCGACCATCCGCGCCGACTGGATGGTCGACTGCGCGATCAGCAGCACCATGGTGGCCATCTGGACCGGGTCGCCGGGCCGGACGCTGCCGTGCCGCTGGGCCACCCGCAGCCGGGCGGCCAGCGCGTCGATCAACATGCGCTGGCTGGTCCCCAACCGTTCGGTGATGTACGTCGATGCAAGGTCCGAGTGCAGCACCGACATCACCAAGCGGTCCGCGCGCAGTCGATCCGTCACCGTAACTATCTGTCGCACAAGCGATTCGCGATCGTCTCCGAGCAACGGCGCGTCGCGCATCACCTCGGTGACGTGCTGGGTCAACAGCGCCGCCACGATCGACTGCGTGTCCGGCCACCGCCGGTACACCGTCGGCCTGCTGACGCCCGCGCGCCGGGCTATCTCGGCGAGGGTCACCCGGCCCACGCCGAAATCCACCACACAGCTGGCCGCCGCCCCGAGGATGCGCTCGCCGGTATCCAACCTTGCGTTACGGGTTGACAACATATGTAATACTGTAACGCATGACGCATCCCCAGGAGCTTCTGCCGCCGATGAAATGGAACGGCTGGGGAGATCCCGCCGCGGCCAAGCCGCTCTCGGAGGGGATCCGGTCATTACTGCAGCAGGCCGTCGGGGTCGAGGGGTCCCACACGGCCGAACTGCAATCCGACCAGGTGAAGCTGCGCCCGTCGGCGTTGTCGCAGTCCGATCACGAGGCACTGGCCGCCATCGCCGGCGCCGAGTACTGCCGCACCGCGGACCCCGATCGGTTGCTACGCGCGGGCGGCAAATCCACCATCGACCTGCTCAACCGCATGGAGCGTGGTCCACAGGATGCGCCCGATGCGGTGTTGCTTCCCGGCGACGACGAAGCCGTCGCCGCGATCCTGCGCTACTGCTCGCAGCATCGCATCGCCGTCGTGCCCTTCGGCGGGGGCACCAGCGTGGTCGGTGGGCTCGATCCCATCCGCGCGGACTTCTCGGCCGTGGTCTCGCTTGATCTGCGCCGCTTCGATCAACTCATCTCTTTGGACCAAGTGTCCGGCCAGGCCGTCTTCGGGGCGGGAGTCACCGGACCGGATGCCGAAAGACTCCTTGGCGCCCAAGGCTTTTCACTCGGCCATTTCCCGCAGAGTTTCGAATACGCCACCATCGGCGGTTTCGCCGCCACCCGCTCCTCGGGACAGGACTCAGCAGGCTACGGCCGATTCAACGACATGGTGCGGGGGCTGCGGGTGGTCACCCCGGTGGGCATCATGGACCTGGGCCGGGCACCGGAATCGGCCGCGGGTCCCGACCTGCGCCAGCTGTTGATCGGCTCGGAGGGCACCCTGGGCGTCATCACCCGGGCGCGGCTGCGGGTGCACCGAGCGCCCGAGGCCGTCCGCTACGAGGCGTGGTCGTTCCCCGATTTCGAGACCGGGGCCGCCGCCCTGCGCGCGGTCACCCAAAATGCCACCGGCCCCACCGTCATTCGGCTCTCCGACGAGGCCGAGACCGGAGTCAACCTCGCCACCACCGAGGCCATCGGTGAATCTCAGGTCACCGGCGGATGCCTGGGCATCACCGTGTTCGAAGGCACCAAGGAACACGCCGAGAGCCGGCACGCCGAAACCAGCGCACTACTGGCGGCCCGGGGCGGGACCTCGCTGGGCGAAGGACCGGCGCGGGCCTGGGAGCGCGGCCGGTTCGGCGCGCCGTACCTGCGCGATTCGCTACTCGCGGCGGACGCGCTGTGCGAAACCCTGGAGACCGCCATCGACTGGTCAGGCGTTCCCGCACTGAAAGCCGCTGTCACCAAAGCACTTACCGAGGCGCTCGCCGCGAGCGGCACGCCGGCCCTTGTGATGTGTCACATTTCCCACGTCTACCCCACCGGCGCGTCGTTGTACTTCACCGTCGTCGCCGGGCAACGGGGCAATCCGATCGAGCAATGGAAAGCCGCCAAAAGGGCCGCGTCGGATGCCATCATGGCGACCGGCGGGACCATCACCCACCATCATGCGGTCGGTGCCGACCACCGGCCGTGGATGCGCGACGAGATAGGCGAACTGGGAGTGCAGGTGCTACGCGCGGTCAAGGCGACATTGGATCCGGCCGGAATTCTCAATCCCGGCAAGCTGATTCCGTGACCCGCCGCGAGGTCGGCAAAGTCACCGCGCTGACCAATCCCGTCTCCGGACACGGCGCCGCCATCCGCGCGGCCCAGGTCGCGATCGCCCGCCTGCACGAGCGGGGCGTGCAGGTCACCGAGATCATCGGCGACGACGCGCAAGACGCGCGCCACCTGGTAGCCGCCGAACTCGATATGGGAACGGACGCGGTCATGGTCACCGGCGGCGACGGCGTCGTCTCCAACGCGCTGCAGGTGCTGGCGGGCACCGATGTTCCGCTGGGCATCGTCCCGGCGGGCACCGGCAACGACCACGCCCGTGAATTCGGCATCCCCACAAAGGATCCCGGAGCCGCCGCGGACGTCGTCGCCGATGGCTGGACGGAAACCATTGACTTGGGCCGGATCCGGTGGGGTGACGCTGAAAAGTGGTTCGGCACTGTGGCGGCCACCGGATTCGACTCCCTGGTGACCGACCGCGCCAATCGGATGAGCTGGCCGCACGGGCGGCTGCGCTATTACGTCGCGATGCTGGCCGAGCTGTCCCAGCTGCGGCTCCTACCCTTCCGCTTGGTGCTCGACGGCACCAAGGAGATCGACGCCAACATCACGCTCGCCGCCTTCGGCAACACCCGCAGCTACGGCGGCGGGCTGCTGATCTGTCCCAACGCCGACCCCACCGACGGCCTGCTCGACATCACCATGGCCCACTCGGCGTCCCGGACCAAACTGGTCCGCCTGTTCCCCACCGTCATGAAAGGGACTCACGTCAACCTCGACGAGGTCAGCACGGCACGGGCCAAAACGATCCACGTCGAGTGCCCCGGCATCAACGTCTACGCCGACGGCGACTTCGCCTGCGCGCTACCGGCCGAGATCTCGGCGGTGCCTGGAGCCCTGCAGATCCTTCGCCCGGCCAACCGATAGGCGCGGTCTCCGGGGACCATTACCGCGTGTTCGAAAGCGCTAGCTGATGCGCTAGCTGTTTGCGGAGTCGCTTATTGCTTCCAGACAGGCGGTTAGAGAGACGGCCCGACAGGCGGTTAGAGAGACGGCCCGACAGGCGGCCCGGACGACGCCGCCGATCGATTAACCGACGCCCCGGCTCAACCAGGTCACCTCGCCGACGTCGCCGCCGTCGCGGTAGGCCTCGAGCGCCTCATCCCAGGCCGTGCCCAGCACCGAGTCCAACTCCGCGGCCAGGGTGTCGGCGCCCTGGGCCATCATCGACCGTAGCCGCATCTCCCCGACCATGACGTCGCCGTTGGCGCTCATCGCCCCGCTCCACAGACCCAGTTGCGGGGTGTGGCTGAACCGGTGGCCGTCGACGCCGGGGCTGGGATCCTCGGTGACCTCGAACCGCAGCACGGACCACGACCGCAACGCGTTGGCCAGTTTGGCGCCGGTGCCCACCGGTCCGACCCAATTGGTGACCGCGCGCAGCTGTCCGGGCATCGCCGGCTGGGGCGTCCAGTTCAGATTCGCCTTGGCACCCAGGGTCGACGACAACGCCCACTCGACATGCGGGCAAACCGCCGCCGGCGAAGCGTGCACGTACACCACGCCAGTCGTCACGTCGGCGAATTGATTTGACGCTCGCATTTCCTGCTCCTTCGGTTCCACGAGGGACGTCTTCCCCAACGACCTGCGGACCCGACAAACAGGGCAGCTTGCTGAAATCTTCGATTTTTTGTGTGTCGTGCGTGTCTATTGTGCCTTGTGATACCCGTGTTGCGCTAGTGTGCATTTCCCATTAGCTGTAATCGGCTATCACAGCGTCGGAAATCGCCGGCCACGCCTGCAGCGCCCACTTCCCGAAATCCCGGTCTGTGAGGACCACCAGCGCCAGGTCTTTTTCCGGATCTGCCCAGATGAAACCGCCTGCTTGGCCGAAATGGCCGTACGTTCGCGCGGAATTGCGCGCGCCCGTCCAGTGCGGCGATTTCGCGTCGCGGAGCTCAAAACCCAGCCCCCAGTCATTGGGCCGTTGCACCCCGTAACCCGGCAGAACACCGTCCAGACCGGGAAACTGCACCGTCGTCGCCTCGGCGTGCAGGCCCGCCGAGACCGTCGCCGGGCGCAGCAGGTCCCCCGCGAACGCCGCCAAGTCGGCCACCGTCGACCTCGCACCGAACCCGGCGGCCACCGCCCCGCCGTCCAGGCTGGTCGCCGCCATGCCCAGCGGTTCGCACACCGCCTCGGTCAGATAGCGGGCGAACTCGATGCCGGTGGCGTGCTCCACGGTCTGCCCCAGCACGGTGAAGCCCTGGTTGGAGTAGATCCGGCGAGCACCGGGGGCGGCCAGCACCCGGTCGGAGTGCATCGACAGACCCGACGCGTGGGACAGCAGGTGGCGGACGGTGGCGCCGGGCGGGCCGGCGGCCGTGTCGAGGTCCACCGCACCCTCTTCGATGGCGACCTGCACGGCCCGGGCCGCCAGCGGCTTGGTCACCGAGGCCAATTCGAACACCCGCTCGGTGTCGCCGTGGCCGGCCAGCACACCGCCGGGCCCCACCACCGCCGCGGCGGCGGCCCCGACCGGCCAGTCGGCCAGGGCGTCGAGGGCCGCCATCACTTCCGGGCGATGTAGTAGTTGTTGATCGGGTCCGACTCGATCTCAGCCACCCGCACGTCGCCGAATCCGGCGTCGGCCAGCATCGCGACGGCCAGTTGCGTCCCCCAGGCGGTGCCCAGCCCGGCGCCGTCCAGCGCCAACGACACCGTCATGCAGTGCATCAACGACGTCGTGTACAGGTAGGTGCTCATCGGGACGCCGACGTTCTCCTCGAGCAGGCTCGACGCCTTGATGTCGGCCATCAACAGGACACCGCCGGGCCGCAGCGCCCGGTAGATATTCTCCAACACCCGCGCGGGCTGAGCCTGATCGTGAATCGCGTCGAAGACGGTGATGAGGTCGTAGGCGTCCGTCTTGTCCAGATCGGCAAGGTTGTGGCTTTCGAAGGCCGCGTTGGACAGGCCCCGCTCGGCGGCTTCCCGGATCCCGGAAGCGATGGCCTGCTCGGAGAAGTCGATGCCGGTGAAGCGGCTGGCCGGAAACGCTTGTGCCATCACGTTGATGGCGTGTCCGCTGCCGCACCCGAAATCCGCCACCTCGGCCCCGGACCGCAGCCGCTGCACGAGTCCGTCCACCAGCGGCAGCACCACGTCGACCAACGCCGTGTCGTACACCACGCCGCTCTGCTCGGCCATCAACTCATGGAAGCGGGGAAACTCGCTGTACGGCAACCCGCCACCGGCACGGAAGCAGCCGATGATTTTTTGTTCGACCTCGGCGAGTACCGGAACGAGCAGAGTCACCAGCGCCAGGTTGTCCGGTCCGGCCGCGCGCGTCAGCACGGCGGCGCGCTGCGCGGGCAACGAGTAGCGGGCGGTGTCGGAGTCGTACTCGACGACGCGTCCGGTGGTCATGCCGGCCAACCACTCTCGGACGTAGCGTTCGTTGAGCCCGGCGGCCTCGGCGATCTGCTCGCTGGTGGCGGGGGCCAGCCCGGCCATCGTGTCCAGCAGACCGGTCTGATGCCCGATGCTGAGCAACAGCGTCAGGCTGGCGCCGTCGATGGCCCCGGTGATTCGTTCGGTGAATTCTTCGGTGGTTTCCAAAGCCGTCACGCCCAGGGACGCTACACCCGGTTATCGCTTCGCCGGTGGCCAACGGTGGATGGGTGGACAACCCGCCGCGAGATGTATGGCGGCGAACGCTTAGGTTGGAGCCCATGAGTCAGACAGTGCGCGGCGTGATTTCACGCAAGAAGGGCGAACCCGTCGAGTTGGTGGACATCGTTGTCCCGGATCCCGGGCCCGGTGAGGCTCTGGTCGACATCATCGCCTGCGGGGTGTGCCACACCGACCTGACCTACCGCGAGGGCGGCATCAACGACGAGTATCCGTTTCTGCTCGGCCACGAGGCCGCCGGCCGGGTCGAGGCCGTCGGCGAAGGCGTGACCGCCGTCGAGGCGGGCGACTTCGTGGTGCTGAACTGGCGCGCGGTGTGCGGGCAGTGCCGGGCGTGCAAGCGCGGCAGGCCGCACCTGTGCTTCGACACCTTCAATGCCACCCAGAAAATGACGCTGACCGACGGCACCGAGCTGACGCCCGCCCTGGGCATCGGGGCGTTCGCCGACAAGGCGCTGGTGGCCGCCGGCCAGTGCACCAAGGTCAACCCGGAGGCCGATCCCGCCGTCGCGGGTCTGTTGGGCTGCGGGGTGATGGCCGGGCTGGGCGCCGCGATCAATACCGGCGCCGTCACCCGGGACGACACCGTTGCGGTGATCGGTTGCGGCGGCGTCGGCGACGCCGCGATCGCCGGTGCCGCGCTGGTCGGGGCCAGGCGGATCATCGCCGTGGACACCGACAACACCAAATTGGACTGGGCCCGCAAGTTCGGCGCCACGCACACCGTCAACGCCCGCGAATCCGACGTGGTCGAGACCATTGCCGACCTCACCGACGGGTTCGGCGCCAACGTGGTGATCGACGCGGTGGGCCGGCCCGAAACCTGGAAGCAGGCCTTCTACGCCCGCGATCTCGCCGGAACCGTTGTGCTGGTGGGTGTTCCGACCCCCGACATGCGCCTGGAGATGCCGCTGGTGGACTTCTTCAGCCACGGCGGCTCGCTGAAGTCATCCTGGTACGGCGACTGCCTGCCCGAACGTGACTTCCCCACCCTGATCGACCTGTACCTGCAGGGCCGGCTTCCGCTGGACAAGTTTGTCTCGGAGCGAATCGGGCTAGACGGCATCGAGGAGGCGTTCGAGAAGATGCATGACGGCAAAGTATTGCGTTCGGTGGTGATGCTCTGATGGTGGTCATCGACCGGGTAGTCACCCACGGCACCTTTGAACTCGACGGCGGCAGTTGGGAAGTCGACAACAACATCTGGCTGATCGGCGACAATTCCAATGTCGTGGTGTTCGACGCCGCCCACGACGCCGCGCCGATCATCGAGGCCGTGGGCGGCCGCCACGTGGTGGCGGTGGTGTGCACGCACGGCCACAACGACCATGTCACGGTGGCTCCCGAACTCGGCAAGGCGCTCGATGCTCCGGTTCTGCTGCACCCAGCCGACGAAATGTTGTGGCGAATGACCCATCCGGATAAGGACTTTCGCACCATTTCCGACGGGCACACGTTGAAGATCGACGGCACCGAGCTCACCGCGCTGCACACTCCGGGCCACTCCCCGGGTTCGGTGTGCTGGTATGTGCACGACATGGGCGTCGTGTTCAGCGGCGACACCCTGTTCTCCGGCGGCCCGGGCGCGACGGGACGGTCTTATTCCGATTTCCCGACGATTCTCGAGTCCATCTCCGGTCGCCTGGGCAAGCTGCCGGGCGAGACGGTCGTGCACACGGGCCACGGCGACAGCACCACCATCGGCGACGAAATCGTGCACTACGAAGAGTGGGTGGCCCGCGGGCACTGATTCTTTCAAGCTGACCGATAACCGGCCCGGCCACTATCGTTGATCCATGCGTCCTGAACCCCGGATGCCCGAATCGAGCATTGTGGTGCGGCCCGAGCCGGTCTACACCGAGGCGACGCGGTTGCGGGCGGCCGGCTTGGCGCGGGCGATCGCGGCGTTCGAACGCGCCGCCGAACAGGTGCTCCTGCCCCGGGCTCCGCAGCCGATCGTCATCGCCGATTACGGCGCCGCCAACGGCTACAACTCGATGAAGCCTCTGTCGGCGGCCATCGCGGTGCTGCGCCGGCGCACCCGCCACGATCACGCAATCCTGGTGGCGCACACCGATGTACCGCACAACGACTTCGCGGCGCTCTTCAAGACGGTGGCCGACGACCCGGAAAGCTATCTGCATTCCGACACGGCGACGTTCACCTCGGCGGTCGGCCGGTCGTTTTATGACCAGATCGTGCCGTCCAAGACGGTCAACCTGGGCTGGACGTCGTGGGCCACCCAGTGGTTGAGCCGGACGCCGTGCGAGGTGCCCGATCACGTGCACGTCTCGCGCAGCAAGGACGACGCGGTGCGGTCGGCATACGCCGACCAGGCCGCGTTGGACTGGCATAACTTCGTCGCCTTCCGCGGGCGGGAGTTGGCCCCCGAGGGCCGGCTGGTGGCGTTGATGCTGGGCGCCGACGAGGGCACCGAATACGACACGGCGGGATTCGGACCGTTGCTCGATGCCATCGTCGAGGCGCTGGGCGAGCAGGTGCGCCACGGCCTGCTGCATCCAGACGAGTTGCGGCGCATGACGATTCCCACGTTCGCCCGTGCCGAAAAGGATTTCCGCGCCCCGTTCGCGCCGAAGGGGCGGTTCGAAGGCCTGATGATCGAGCACCTCGAGATGTTCAACGCCGAGGACCGGTTCTGGGCTCGTTACCAGTTAGACCACGACGCAGAGGCTTTCGGCGAGCAGTGGGCGGCCTTCGCTCGCGTCGCGCTGTTCCCCTCATTGGTGGCCGGACTCGATGGTGGGCTGCACGACGAGCGGGCCGCGCAATTCGTCGAGCGGCTGGCGGTCACCGTCGCCGGGCGTCTGTCAAGCGCACCTGAGCCGATGCGGATTCCGCAGGCCTTGGTGGTGCTGGTCAAGCGCGACACTTCGCGCCAATGAGAGTTTTGGCACAACGGCGCAGCGGGTAACCCCTTGCAATCGTCAACCTGCGACTGCAAGGGGGTAGACGCATGAGCGTGCAGGACGATAAAGGGACTGATCAAGCCGAACAAACTGATCAAGCCGATCAAGAGGATGAGCAGCGGCTCACCGAAAAGCCTGAGCCTGACGAGGACGACAAAAAAGAGGCCGCCAAGATGATGGAGGCCTACGAGGACAAGCCCACGATCGTGCTGCCCGGCACCGGCGGGAGCGTGTCCGGCACCGCGGTCAATGATTGGTTGGACGAGGACGGCAATCCCAAGCACGAAACGCCCGAGGGCGTGGACGAGTCGAAGGACGACGACAGCGAGCGTGACGAAAAGGCTCTGCAGGAACAGATCGATAAGGACAAGGCCCTCAACGAGCAGCTCAGAGAGGCCGCCGAGGAGGAGAACAAGGGCGAAAAAGGTTGAGCCAAACCTGAATCCGCGTTTTGCGGTCAGTGAGCGGGTATCGGGCCTAACGCGCTGATGCCCAAGTTGCCCTCGATCTCCTGAATGAACTGGTTGACCCGGTCGAGTCCCGGAATGGGTTCGTTGACACCCGGAATCGGTGGGATCGGCGGGGCCGCCACCCGACGCGGCGCCGCCGCGGCCGGTGGCGCCGCCTGAGGAGTCGCTTTGGGCGTGGTGGTCATCGGCGTCTCGGTCTCGGCGGGCGGGGTGGTGTCGGAGGTCGACGGCACCGGAACGTCCGGCGCCGGCGGGGCGGGTGCGGCGGTTGCGCCGTTGGGAGCCGGCGGCGGGGCCGCGGGCGTGGTGCTCAACGCCGGCGCCGGCGTGGTCGCCGATTTGTTCTGCGAACTCAGCCCGATCGCCACGGCGATTCCCACCAGCAGCACGGCCGCGATGGTGATGATGAGGGCCGCCGCCGGCAGCAGAAGCCGGCGGGAAAACAGCCTCTTGCGCTTCGAGGTTTCGGGCGCGGCGTCGGAAGCCGGCAACGAGCCGGCGTCAGGCGTCGGATCCCCGGCCGCGCCGACGTCATTGACCCGCGCGTTGTGACCGGTGGCCGACCAGGCCCGTGCCAGTTCTGCCTGCGTCGGCTCGGCCGGTGGCGCCTGGGCGGTCGCGGTGGCTTCCGGGCGCGGATCCGGCCGCAGCGGTGCACGACCCGTCCCGGTCGCGGGTGCGACGGGCGCGGTGGCGGGTGCGGCGGGCGCCGAGAGCGTGGCGTCGGTGTCACCGGGGCCGTGCGCCACCCGCAACGCGGCACCGACCGCGGCCGTGAGCTGCGGGCGCGGCGTCGTGGCGACGGGAACGCGAAAATGCCGCGACAGTGTGGTGGTGACGGTCGGCAGGTTCGCCCCGCCGCCCGTCGAGACCACCGCGACGAGATCCCGAATCCCGTTGCGCGCCAACGTGTCATCCAATGCCGCGATCACGCTGGTCAGTGATGGGCGGATCGCGTCGTCAAGTTCGTGCCGGGTGAGCCGGACTTCGCCGCGCGTCCCGGTCAGCCCGTCGGTCAGCGTGGCCGTCGTGCTTGCGGACAGCTGTTCCTTGGCGACCCGGCATGCGCTGCGCAGCCGGCTCAGCGAGCCGATCGCCGCGGTGCTCGACGGCAATGCACCGGTGGTCGGCATGTTGGCGATGACGACGCCCAGCAGCGCCTGGTCCATCAGGTCCCCGGAGAAATCGCGGTGCCGAACGGTCGGGGCCAGCGCGCGGTAGTCGCCGTCGGCGTGCATCAGTGTGATGCTCGTGCCGCTGCCGCCGAAATCGCAGATGGCCACGGTCCCGCGCGGCGGTATGCCGGGGTTGGTCCGCACGGCCAGCAGCGTCGCGGCGGCGTCGGGGATCAGCAAGATAGGGCGCGCGCGCCGCGACCATTCGGGAATCTCGCTGAGCGCCGCGCCAAGGGCCTCCACCGTGTGCGATTCCCAGTGGGCCGGATAGGTGACCGCCACGTCGTCGGGCAGGGCGCGTCCGCCGGTGGCGGCGTAGGCGAGCGCACGCAGCGCGTCGGCGATCAATACCTCGCTGCGGTGCACCGAGCCGTCGACGGCCACGACGCCACGCGGGTCGCCGACCCGGTTCACCAAGCCGGTGATCACGACGCCGGGCCCCTGCAGTCTGGGGTTCTCGGCGGGGATGCCGACCTCGGTGGGACGATCCGGATACAGCGTCAGGACGGGCTTGCGGGTGATGGCGTTGTCGGCGGTCACGGCCGCCAGGTTGGTGGCACCGATCGATAAGCCCAGCGCGGTCCCAGCTCCATTGGCCATATCCCAATCCCCGCATCCACAGCAGCACGACTCGCATCCGGCTAGCCGTTATTGTGCCGCCAAAACCTGTATTCCGGGTCAGCGGCGGCTATGCGCCGGCTGTGCGCGCTCAGCGAATGGTCCCTTCGCCGGCGATCAGCGGGAGGTCGAGCGGTGTGACCCAGCCCGGCCGCAGGTCGTTGACCGCCGGAACGGCATTGAGTGCGCGCAGGCCGGTCGCCAGGCACCCGGCCGCGGCCGCGTCCCGGCCCGAGCCGTCGGTGAACCGGAACGCGGTCTCCTGAGAGATGCTCGGCGTCCCCTCAATGTCCACGCGGTAGACGTCGTTGTCGTAACCCGTCGGCCACTCCGGCGCGGCGTCCAGCCCGATCCGGTTGACGTGTTCGAGCTGGATGCGCGTCTCGCCCTTATAGACGCCGTTGATGGTGAACCGGACGGCCGCCACGTGCCCCGGTTTGATGACGCCCCGGGCGGAGTTGCGCTCCGTCGGGGTCACCCACTTGTCCCAGGTGGTGGTGATCTCGTCGAGCATGATGCCGGCGGCGTGCGCGATCATCGGGACGGTGGCGCCCCACGCGAAGATCAGCATGTCGCGGTCTTCCAGCATCGGCTTGAATTCGGGCTCGCGGCCGATGCCCATCTCGAATTCGTAGTCGCCCTCGTAGTTGGTGTAGTCCAGCAGCTCGGAGGCCCGGACCCGGCGGACCTCGGAGCACAGCCCCATCAACGTCATCGGGAACAGGTCGTTGGCGAAGCCGGGGTCGATGCCGGTGGTGAAGCAGGACGACTCCCCCAGCTCGCAGGCCTCGGTGATGGGCTGGATCCAGTTCGGCGGGTTGAGGTTCATGGTCGGCCAGACCCACGGGGTCATCGCGGTCGAGCACACGTCGATGCCGGCCCGCAGGAAGCGGGTGATCAGCGAAATGTTCTCCTTGGCGTGCATCGCCGTCGGGCCGTAGTGCACCAGCGCGTCGGGTTTCAACGCAATCAGGGCATCGATGTCGTCGGTGGCGGTGATGCCGACCGGTTCGGGCAGCCCGCAGATCTCGCCGACATCGCGGCCGACCTTGTCTGGGTTGCTCACGCCGACGCCCACCAACTCGAACAACGGATGCTTGACGATCTCGGCGATCACCATCTTGCCAACGAAGCCGGTTCCGTAGACCACCACACGCTTTGAGCCGTGTCCCGCCATGCCTTGACGCCACCTTTCCGGTCACCAGCCCCCGCTTCGGCTTCACATTAAGCGCGCGCGCAGGCGGCATCTAGCCCGGCATGGGCGAAAGAGCTTCCGTGCGCTCCCTCGTGGTGACACGATGCATTTCATGATGAAGCACCTCGCCGGACCTTCGGTCCTGTTGGCCGTCGGTTTCGGGTTCGCGAACGCGTGCGGCGTGGCCCACGCCCTGCCCCAGATGCCGAAGGTCCGCTACGAGATCAACGGGCCCGCCGTCGCCGAGTTCATCTACTACCAAACCGACGCCGGGCAGCTGCATCAGGTGAATGCGCCGCTGCCCTGGTCGACGGAGTTCACCGGGTTCGGCGGCGAGGTGTTCACCATCAGCGCGCAGGGACCGGGTCCGATCTCCTGCAAGATCTTGGTCGACGGCAACGTGGTGAGCGCCGCGACGGCAACCGTCGGCGCGCCCGCCCGAACCGTCTGCACGCACTGACCCCAGCATTTTCCGCACGAAGGAGGTCCAGGTGAGCCTCAAGACGGGCCCCAAGAAAGGCCTGGCGCCGCGGACGAACGGGGCGCCACCGCCCGACATTCCGCTCGCCGACGTCCATCTCGAGTCGCTGGAGTTCTGGGAATTGGACGACGACGTCCGCGACGGCGCTTTCGCCGCGTTGCGCCGCGAGGCGCCGATCTCGTTCTGGCCCGCGATCGAGTACGAAGGGTTTGAACCGGGCGACGGGCATTGGGCGCTGACCAAGCATCACGACGTGCATTTCGCGAGCCGTCACCCGGACATCTTCAGCTCCAGCCCCAACATCACCATCAACGACAACACGCCGGAGATCAGCGAATACTTCGGCTCGATGATCGTGCTCGACGATCCGCGACACCAGCGGCTGCGCTCGATCGTCAGCCGCGCGTTCACCCCGAAAGTGGTGGCGCGCATCGAGGCCTCGGTCCGCGAGCGGGCCCGCCGTCTGGTCGCGTCACTGATCGTCAACCATCCCAACGGGGAGGCCGAGCTGGTCAGCGAGCTGGCCGGTCCGCTGCCGCTGCAGGTGATTTGCGACATGATGGGCATCCCCGAGGAGGACCATCAACGAATCTTCCAC
Organism: Mycobacterium mantenii; assembly: GCF_010731775.1. Classification (NCBI taxonomy): domain Bacteria; kingdom Bacillati; phylum Actinomycetota; class Actinomycetes; order Mycobacteriales; family Mycobacteriaceae; genus Mycobacterium; species Mycobacterium mantenii. The sequence goes on from NZ_AP022590.1 coordinate 1,975,431, forward strand.
TGGACCAACGTGATTCTGGGGTTCGGCGACCCGGACCTGGCCACCGATTTCGACGAGTTCCTTCAGGTGTCGATGGACATCGGCGCCTACGCCAGCGCGCTGGCCGAGGACCGGCGATCCAATCACCACGACGATCTGACCACCAGCCTGGTGGAGGCCGAGGTCGACGGGGAACGGCTGTCCTCGACGGAGATCGCCTCGTTTTTCATCCTGCTGGTGGTGGCCGGCAACGAGACGACGCGCAATGCGATCAGCCACGGGGTGCTGGCGTTGTCCCGCTATCCCGCCGAGCGGGACAAGTGGTGGGCCAATTTCGACCGCCTGACCCCCACCGCCGTGGAGGAGATCGTGCGGTGGGCGTCCCCGGTGGTCTACATGCGGCGCACCCTGACCCGGGACTTCAAGCTCAGCGGCACCAAGATGAAGGCCGGCGACAAGGCGACGCTGTGGTACAACTCGGCCAATCGCGACGAGTCGACGTTCGAGAACCCCTGGATGTTCGACGTGGCGCGCACCCCCAATCCGCATTTCGGCTTCGGCGGCGGCGGTGCGCATTTCTGCCTGGGCGCCAACCTGGCTCGTCGTGAGATCCGCGTCGTCTTCGACGAATTGCGCCGCGAGATCCCCGATATCGTGGCGACGGACGAGCCCGCGCGGCTGCTGTCGCAGTTCATCCACGGCATCAAAACGTTGCCGGTGGCCTGGACGCCCCCGCGGTAGCCCTCGGTAGCCCTCGATAGCCCTCGCGCCGAGTTCGCCTCTGCCCGAAGGTATATCGCCTTCTCAAATCCGCTAGCGTCCGCGCTAGCTGTTTCGGCGAAGACCTGTGGGCTACCCGGCGGCCCTGGTACCCGGAGGCCCTGCCGGGAGGTATGTCGCTCTCCCCAAACCGATAGCGCATGCGCTATCAGTTCCGGGATTACGCTGACCCCGTGACCATTCCCGCCTTTCCCGCCGCCGAGGTGCTGGCCGCCCGCCAGAAACTCGTGCTCGACCACTTCCACGACGAGGTCCGTCAAGCCTGGGACGACGTCTTGTCGACGTTCCCGCATCCGCGCTACGAACTGATCCCCCAGATGCTCGTGCACGACGGCGATGTCGCAGTGCGCGACTACTACACGTACACCAGGACCGCGTTTCCCGACCAAGACCACGAAATCATCGCGCTGCGTCACAGCGCCGATGCGGTGATCGTCGAATTCTGGCTGATGGGTACCCACCGCGGTTACCTGGGCAAGGTTCCGCCAACGGGCAGCAAGTTCCGCGTCCGGATGTCTGCCTACTTCGTCTTCGACAACACGGAAACTCTTGTCTGCGAACGCATTTACTTCGACACGCTGACCATGATCAAGCAGCTCCTGGGCGGGCTGGACATGAAGAAGCCGGCGAACTGGTGGCTGGGCGCGCGCTGCCTGCGCGGGTTTTTGTCGATGTCGTCGGAAAAGCCGGACCCAGCGCTGACCAATACCGTCCCCCCGGCCTTCCCGAGCGCCTAAACTGCACCGCATGCGCGGACTTCATGCGCTATGCGGACTCATCGCGGGCACCCTGACAGCGGCCTGCGCCACCGTCAGCGCGTCTCCGGCGCCGCCGGGTTCGCACACCGAAAAGTGGATCGACCTGCAGGCCGGTCAGTGCGTGGCCGACCTGCCGCCGGCCGACGGCAGTCGCATCAACGTCACCGTCGTCGATTGTGCGACAGCGCATTTAGCCGAAGTCTACCTACGCGCTCCGATGGCCGTCGACGCCGCCATCGCCACCGTCGCCAATCGCGCTTGCCAAAGCGGATTGGCCCCGTACACCGGCCAATCCGTTGACGGCGCCCGGTTTTCGATCACCTATCTCATCGACTCGAACCAAGACCGCACCGGCGCCAATCCCACCCCGAGCACCGTCATCTGCCTGCTGCAGGCCGGCAGCGGGCAACCCCTGATCGGGTCCGCGCACCGCTGACGTGACCAAGCAATCCGACCGGTCCCTGGCTACGAATAACCGGAGTGGACCACAGGGCGACGTTCGGCGATAGGCTATCGATCGATGACGCGACCGCCACCGCCGAGCAACGAGCTGGATGCGCTGCTGCGCAAGGTGGCGCGCGGCGACCGCGCCGCCTTCGCCGCCGCCTACGACCTCACTAAAAGTCGGGTGTACGGACTGATCATGCGGGTGCTGCGTGATGCGGGGTATAGCGAAGAAACCACCCAGGAGGTTTACCTCGAGGTATGGCGACGGGCACCGGAGTACGACTCCGGCAAAGGATCCGCCTTGGCCTGGATACTGACCATGGCGCACCGGCGGGCCGTCGATCGGGTGCGCACCGAAACGGCGTCCACCGCGCGGGAGTCCCGCTACTTCGCGGCCAACGCCGACCCGTCCACCGACGTCGTCGCCGAATCGGCGATCGCCGGTGACGAGCGCCGCCGGGTGAACGATTGCCTGGGCGCGTTGACCGATGTGCAGCGGGAGTGCATCCGGTTGGCGTACTACGAGGGACTCACGTATAGCGAAGTGTCGCAGCGGTTGTCCGCGAACCTGTCGACGATAAAATCACGCATGCGCGACGCGCTGCGCGGCCTGCGTAACTGCCTGGAAGTGCCATGACCGAACCCAACGACTTCGAACTGCTCGAGCTGGCGACGCCATACGCGCTCGATGCCGTGTCGAACGAAGAGCGCGCCGAGATCGAGCGGCGGGTTGCGGCCGCATCACGGCCGGTCGCGGCGGCCTTCGAAGACGAGGTTCGCGCCGTCCGCGAGACTCTGGCAGTGGTGTCAGCGGCCACCGCAGCCGAGCCACCGGCCCGGCTGCGGGCCGCTGCGCTGGCGGCCACCAACCGCGGCAAGCGCCAATACGGTTGGCGGGCAGCGGCTTTAGCAGCGACCGCAGCGGCGATCGTGGTCGGTGCCGCAGCGTTCGGCGTCGGCGTGCTCATGCGGCCGCACCCCGCATCGACCGTCGCCGAACAAGTCCTGGCGGCCCCCGACGTGCGTACCGTGTCCCGCCCCCTTGCCGACGGGACCGCCACCGTGGTCTTCTCGCACGACCGCAATGCGGGTGTGCTGGTAATGAACAACGTCCCGCCGCCATCTCCGGGCACCGTGTACCAGATGTGGCTGCTGGGCGCCAAGGGTGCGACTTCGGCGGGGACGATGGGCACCGCGGCGGTGACCCCCTCGACAACCGCGACTCTCGTCAACCTCGGATCATCGACGGCCCTGGCGTTCACTGTCGAACCCGGTACCGGGTCGCCGCAGCCGACCGGAACGATACTGGCCCAATTGCCCTTGACCTGAAACCCGTCCCTGGCGACGGTGGCTCCGAATAACTCGCGTCCGATCAGAACGCGCCCAAACCGGGCCGTCCATGATGAAGGAGTACAACGCGATGATCAACGCTCGGGCCAAAACGATCGCTGCGGCAAGCCTCGCAACGATTGCGATAGTCGGCATCTCGGCCTGTTCGAACAACAAGTCGGCCTCCGGGCCGACGACCGGTGGCAGCACGGAGACCAGCATGGCGGCGCCGGCAATGACGTCGGTCACGGCCGATCCCGCGGCCGACCTGATCGGGACCGGCTGCGGCGACTACGCCAAGCAGAACCCCACCGGACCCGGGTCGGTAGCGGGGATGGCCCAAGACCCGGTCGCGACGGCGGCGTCGAACAACCCGATGCTGACCACCCTGACCTCGGCGCTGTCGGGCAAGCTGAACCCGAACGTCAACCTGGTCGATACGCTGAACAACGGCCAGTACACGGTATTCGCGCCGACCAACGCCGCCTTCGACAAGCTGCCCTCGGCCACCATCGACAAGCTCAAGACGGACTCGCAGCTGCTGAAGAACATCCTGACCTATCACGTGGTGCAAGGTCAGGAGAGCCCGATGAAGGTCGACGGTGACCACGCCACCCTGCAGGGCACCAAGTTGTCTGTGAGCGGCCAGGGCAACGACCTCAAGGTCAACGGCGCCGGCTTGGTGTGCGGCGGGGTGCACACCGCCAACGCGACGGTGTACATGATCGACACCGTACTGATGCCGCCGGGCCAGTAAGCCCGCGCCCGCCATCGGAGAGCAGCTCGACCTCGGTCGGGCTGCTCTTCTTTGCGGCACTACCAATCCGGGGCGGGCTCGGTGGCGAATAGTTTCCGTGTTGACCATCGCGCTTATCGGCTTCGTCGGAGGCCTGCTCACTGGAGTATCACCGTGCATCCTGCCCGTGCTGCCCGTTGTTTTCTTCGCGGGCGCTCAGACCGCCGGCGATCAGGTTGCCGCACGGCCGGTTTCCCGAGGCGGCGTAGGCGTCGCGGTCGAGCAGAAGGCCTCGAACGGGGTTCGGCCTTATCTCATCATCGGCGGACTGGTGCTCAGCTTCAGCGCGGTCACGCTGACCGGCTCGGCGCTGCTGTCGGTGCTGCATCTGCCGCAGGACGCCATTCGCTGGGTCGCGTTGGTCGCACTGGTGGCGATCGGCCTCGGCCTGATATTCCCGAGTGTCCAACATCTGCTGGAGCGTCCATTTGCCCGCATCCCACAATGGGACTTCGGCGGCCGGGGCGGCGCCTTTGGTCTCGGCCTGGCGCTGGGCGTGCTCTATGTCCCTTGCGCCGGACCGGTTCTCGCCGCGATCGTGTTGGCGGGCGCCACCGCTCCCCTTGGCCTGCGTACGGTCGTGCTGACGGGCGCATTCGCGCTGGGCACCGCCGTGCCGTTGCTGGTCTTCGCGTTGGCCGGCCACCGGGTGGCGCAGCGGGTCGGGGCGTTTCGGCGCAGGCAGCGGCAGACCCGTATCGCGGCGGGGGTCGTGATGATTCTGCTCGCGGTGGCGTTGGTGTTCAATCTCTCCGCGGCGCTGCAGCGAAGTATCCCGGACTACACCGGCCGGCTGCAGGACAGGCTGGCCACCGATCATGGGATCCGGGAGAAGCTGAACCTCGGCGGCATCGTCAACGAGCAGAACGCACAATTGTCCAATTGCAGCAACGGAGCCGCAGAGCTCGAAAGCTGCGGTCCAGCACCGGATCTCAAGGGCATCGACGGCTGGCTGAACACACCCGGTGACCAGCCGATCGGGCTCTCGTCCCTGCGCGGCAAGGTCGTGCTGATCGACTTTTGGGCGTATTCCTGCATCAACTGCCAACGCGCCATCCAGCACGTCGCCAACTGGTACACCACGTACAAGGACCTCGGATTCGAGGTCATCGGGGTACACACCCCGGAGTACGCGTTCGAAAAGGTTCCGGGCAACGTCGCGAAAGGCGCCGCCGACCTGGGCATCAAATACCCGATCGCACTGGACAACGGCTATGCCACGTGGACGAACTACCGGAACCGCTACTGGCCCGCGGAGTATTTGATCGACGCCACCGGTCGGGTGCGCCACATCAAATTCGGCGAGGGCGACTACAACGTCACCGAGCAGTCGATCAGGCAGTTGCTCGTGAGTGCGCAGTCCGGGCTCAAGCTGCCACCACCCAGAGACGCGAGCCGTTCGACCCCGTCACACGAACAGACCACCCCCGAGACCTATTTCGGCGTGGGCAAGGTCGTCAATTACGGGGGTGGTGGGTTATATGACGAGGGCACAAACACATTCGACTACCCGCCGAATCTCGCCGCCGACAGCTTCGCATTGAGCGGTCCGTGGTCGTTGGATTACCAAGGCGCGATCGCCGCCGGTAACCAGTCCGGCATCAGGCTGAATTACCACGCGAAAAACGTCTACATCGTCGTCGGCGGAACCGGAACCCTCACGGTCACGCGTGATGGGCGATCCGCGGTGGTTCCGATCAGCGGGCCGCCGACGTTGCACCAGATCGTCTCCGGCGATCACCCGCAACCGGGAACGCTGGAGGTCCGCCCGACCCAGGGGCTGCAGGTGTACTCGTTCACGTATGGCTGATTGCAATGCCTTTGATGCCTTTGTCGGCAATCCAAAAGCGTTCGGGCTCCGAATCACCGATGTAACCCGGCGGCGAGATCCGCTGCCGGCAAGATTGAGGAGGCCAAACACGATGAAAACGCACAAAGCGTCGGTTGCGGTGAAGGGTGTTGCGGCAGCCGCCATGGTCGGTCTTGGTGTGGTGACCGCTCCGACCGCGGCGGCAGCCGATCTGGTGGGGCCGGGGTGCGGGGATTACGCGGCCGCAAATCCCAGCGGTCCCGCGTCGGTCGACGGAATGTCGCAGGTCCCGGTGGCGCAGGCGGCGTCCAACAATCCGATGCTCACCACCCTGACCTCGGCGCTGTCGGGCAAGCTGAACCCGAACGTCAACCTCGTTGATACGTTGAACAACGGCCAGTACACGGTGTTCGCGCCGACCGACGCGGCATTCAACAAGCTGCCGGCGCAGACGATCGACCAGCTCAAGACCGATTCGAACATGCTGAAGGGCATCCTGACCTATCACGTGGTGCAGGGTCAGCTGAGCCCCACACGAGTCGTCGGCTCCCACAAAACTTTGCAAGGCGCGAACGTGACCGTGACGGGCCAGGGCAACGAACTCAGGGTCAACAACGCCGGGGTGGTGTGCGGCGGCGTTCCCACCGCCAACGCGACGGTGTACATGATCGACACGGTGCTGATGCCACCGGCGTAGTGGGTGTTGGTAGTGCCGCGGCGGTGACTACTCGTTCGTCTGAGCGCTCAGGTGAACGAGTAGTCGCTCAGCGGGAAGGTCCGGTTTTCGCGTACCGCGTTGAGTGTGGACGTCGGCCGCAGCAAGGTCGCCTCACCTTTGGGATTGAAATAGTAGGACCGCGACGTCGCACAGTCGCCGTTGTTGAACACCGAGGTTTCCAACAGTTCGGTCACCCGCTCGAGGAATTGCGCGTTGGCTTCCTCGGTCACCTCGAAGGTGGTTGCGCCCCTGCGTTTGACCTCACCGAGCAGCCGGTCCATGTGCCGCATCTGGTATTCGATGGTGTGGAAGAACGAGAACCCGGAGAAGGCAAACGGACTGGCCAGGCCCAGGTAGTTGGGGAAGTAGGGAACCGACACGCCCTGATAGGCCTGAAACCTGGTCTCCCGCCACCACTTTCCTAGGTTGCGCCCTTTGCGGCCGATTACCTCGATGGCCGGGAAGTTGGCCTCCCACAGGTCAAAACCTGTCGCCAGCACCAGGGTGTCGATGACGGTCTTACGCCCGTCCGCCGTAACGATGCCGTCAGCCTCGATCCGCTCGATTGTGTTCGTCTCCAAGTGCACATGAGGCATGGTGAAAGCGCGGTAGAAGTCGTTCGACATGGTGGGCCGCTTGCAGCCGCAGTCGTAGTCCGGTGTCAACTTGGCGCGCAGGTCCTTGTCCCGGAGCGTCCGGAACCGGTTGATCTTGGCCAGGTCGGCGAAGGCGATATTCCCCCGCCCCCGGGTCTCCCGAAAGCGCAGCGCACCGACGACCAAGATGATCTCCATAACAATGTCGGTCACCCAGCGCAGCGCACGCTGCGTCGCGGGCAGCCGGGCAAACATGCGTTGCACGCTCGGAGAGAACGGGAAATCGGGCTTGGGCAGAATGTGCGCCGCGGTGCGCTGGTAGACGGTCAAGTCCGCGGCCTCTTTGGCCAGCTCGGGAATGACCTGTACCGCGGACGCACCGGTGCCGATAACCGCGATGCGACGCCCCTCGTAGCTGTACTCGTGGTCCCACGCGGTGGTGTGGACCACCTTGCCTTTGAAGCTGGCGATGCCGGGGATGTCCGGCATGCGCGGCTGGGACAGGAACCCCGTCGCGGTGATCAGGAACCGGCAGGTCAGGGTTTCGCCGCCGGCCAGTCCGACCCGCCACACTGCGGCGTCCTCATCCCACTGCGCGCCCTCGACGGTCGTGTTGAACCGCATGTGGCGGCGCACGTCGTACTTGTCGGCGACGTCCACCGCGTACTGCTTGACCTCAGCGCCCGGCGCGAACAGCCGTGACCACTCAGGATTGGGCTCAAACCAGTACGAATACGTCGTGGACGGGATGTCGACGGCCACGCCTGGGTAATGGTTGACATGCCAGGTGCCACCCAGGTCGTCCTCGCGGTCGAGGATGATGAAGTTGTCAAACCCGAGGCGCTTGAGCTGAATAGCGGCGCCGATGCCGCCGAAACCTGCACCTACGATGATCGCGTCGAAACGGTCCGTGTCCACAGCCTTGCTCCGTGTTACCTGTTTCCGTACTTAACGAATCATAAGCTTTCACTAAGATACGCAACTCTAATAGGGCGCCACGCCGGGCGCATCCGAGCTTTGCCGGTATGTGACCTTGCTGACATACGTCGGGTGATCATCGACGGGTCTATCAGACAAGGCCCTTTGCCCATCGACTACGCAAACGATCGGACACCGAACAGCCACACCAACCCGGTCGCTATCGGTGTCGTCGGCTTAACTCAGGGCGAGACCGGCACAACACCCAGAATTCTTATCAAGTTGCCGGCCCGGCTGTCGGCATCCTCCGTCAGCGAAGAGGCGCGTCGCGCGCCCGCTTACCGTAATCGTGCCCCGGTTTCCGCGAGTGGTATTGAACGGAACCAAGTTCGGCGGACACGTCGCCGAAACCCGTTCCAGCCGTTGCCATGCCGCCACCCTCCTGACAATGAGCGCCCAATCTGGCACACGCAATTCCGCCTACCCTGAATGGACAACACCAAACGACGGATTAAAGTGTTCTGGTAGGAAATCCGACACGCGTGGCGTCGGTCCGATCGCGGCGACGGCGCCGCTATCCACCGCCGGTCGCCGCGCCCGGTATCCGGGAAAACATCACGCAATAGTTGGCAAGTTGACAGTTTGGGAGGGGACTTGCATGGGCATTTTGGACGCCACGATTGCACGTCACATCGTTCGTTCCCTTGGTCCTGCAGTAGTTATCGCAGCCTCGGGCGTGGCCGCTTCTGCCGTGACTACTTCCGTTATTCCCTCCGCCTCGGCTCAGTGTCCGGACGTGCAAGTGGTGTTCGCCCGCGGCACCGGTGAAGCACCGGGTGTAGGCCCCACCGGTCAGGCCTTCGTCGACTCGTTGCGCCAACGCGTGGGCTCACGGTCGTTCGACGTCTATCCGGTCAACTACCCCGCAACCGACCAGTGGGACACCGGCATCGACGGCGTCAGAGACGCGGGCGCCCACGTGGTTTCGATGGCCCGCGACTGCCCCAACACCAAGATGGTGCTCGGCGGCTACTCCCAGGGCGCGGCCGTGATGGGCTTTGTCACCTCGGCCGCTGTACCCGACGGCATCGACCCCAACACCGTCCCCAAACCCTTGGACCCCTCGGTGGCCAGCCATGTCTCCTCGGTCGTGCTGTTCGGCATGCCCAACGTGCGGGCCATGAACTTCCTCGGGGAGCCGCCGGTCGTCATCGGACCCAACTTCCAGGACAAGACCGTCAAGGTCTGCGCCACCGAAGACCCGGTCTGCTCCGACGGGATGAACTTCGCCGCCCACGACACCTACGCCGACGACGGCGCCATGATCGACAAGGGCGTCGCCTTCGCCTCCAGCCACCTGGGCATGGGCGGCCCCGGCGCGACGTCGGTCGCGTCGCCGGCAGCCGGCTTTGGCGGCTGAGCAGCCGCTCGGCTAGCCGGGGATCCGGCCGAGAATCAGGTTAGCGACGGCCAGAGCGGCTTGCCGGCTGCGGTCGGCGGTCTTGGTGGAACATGCTTCCAGGTCGATGGTCACGTTGGCCTTGGCGGCGAACGCGTGCACGCAGAAGATGTGGATCGGCGTCTGCGGCACCAACTCCATGGTGCTGATGCCGTTGCCGGCATCGACGGGCGGCTTCATCACGACCGGGTAGGTTTTCCCGTTGGGCCAGGTCGCATGCAGGGTAGAGCCGCCGCATTGACGCATGACTGACTGCAGCCTGGTGAACTGCGCCTGTGCCGTCGCCGAGTCGTGGAATGCCGCGACGGCCTGGGCGGTGACCCACTGGTTGTAGGGGTCGTGGGTATCGGCAAATTCCGACGCGGAGAACCCGAGGATGGCCGGGACGTCGTAGCCCTCCGGGGCGCCGGCCTCCATGACCGGCCAGCAATCCGGGCGGTCGCTGCTGCCCCGCTCAGGGTCGGGCGTGGGTTGGTGTAACGCTCGCTGCGCGGTCAGAGCGTGGTCGCCGGTGATGCTCTCGGCGTCCTCGAGGCTGGGCAACAACCCGTCCATATCGGCCGGTGCGACGGTGGGTGGTGGAGGTGGCGTCGTGGTCGTCGTGGTGGCGGTGCGCGCCGTGGTCGTGGTGGTCGTGGGTGCTGCCATCCGAGTCGTGTCGGTCTTCACCGTTGCGCCGACGATCAGGACGACCACCGCCGCGGTGATGAACACGTACGACAGCGTCACCCCCACCAGGGCGCGATCGCGGCCGCGCTGCCCGGTGCGGCGGATCTGCGCTAAACCCAAGTGCCCCAGGATCAATCCCGCCGGGGCGAAGACGAACGCGAACACCACCGACAACGTCGCCAACACATTGGCCTCATCGCGTGATGGCATCGGAGGTGGTTGCGGCGGCTGCTGGTGCGGCCCCGGCGGACCCGAACCGAACGGATTGGCCTGAAACGGGCTGGGACCGAAGGGATTCGACATACCGTCAGCCGGGGATCTTGTTGAGAATGAAGTTGGCGATTGCCAGGGCGGTTTGGCGGCTGCGGTCGGCGTTGCTGGTGGCCCATACTCCGACGTCGATGACCACATTCGTCTTGGCGGCGATGGCACGGACACCGAAGATGCGGATCGGCGTGGCCGACACGTTGTCCATGGTGGTGATGCCATTGCCCGCATCGGCCGACGGCATCATGGACAGCGGGTAGGTTTTGCCGTCCTTACGGGTCTCGTTCACCGTCGAACCGCCGCATCGACGCCAGATGGATTGCAGCTTGGCAAGCTGTGCCTGCGCCGTCGCCGCATCGTGATACGCGGCGACGGCTCCACCGATGCTCCACTGGTCGAAGGGTTCGTTGGTGTCGAGAAAATTCGACTCGGAGTAGCCGCCGACATCTGACATGTCGTAGACCGCGGGCTCGCCGAAACCGAACGCGCCCAGGCAGTCCGGTCGGTCGATGGTGCTCGCCTGAGGATCGAGGGTGGGTCGGTGGTATGTCGCGTATACGGTCAGGGCGGTGTCGCCGGTCATGTTCTTGACGTCGTCCAGGGTTGGCAGCAGCCTGTCCAGATCGGCCGGGGCCACGGTGGGCGACGGCAGCCTTGGGGTGGTCGTCGCAGGCGCGGCCCGAGTCGGACTGGAGTCGGGCATGACCGTCCCCACGATCAGCGCGACCACCACCGCGGTGATGAACACGTACGACAGCGTCACCCCGACGAGCGCACGATCGCGACCACGCTGCCCGGTGTGGCGGATCTGCGCTAAACCCAAGTGCCCCAGAATCAAACCCGCCGGGGCGAAGACGAACGCGAACACCACCGACAACGTCGCCAACACATTGGCCTCATCACGCGACGAGGCGGGTTGTGGCTGCGGCGGCGGCTGGTGTGGCCCCGGTGGGCCTGAACCGAACGGATTCGGCTGAAACGGACTGGCACCAAACGGATTCGTCATCGGCTCAACCCGGGATCTTATTAAGGATGTAGTTGGCGATGTCCAGCGCGGCTTGCTGGCCCCTGTCGGTGTCCACCAGCACGACGTTGATGTCCACCAGCACATTGTTCTTGGCGACCAGCGCACGATCGTTGCGCGACCGCAGCACGGGACCTTGCGCGGTCAAGACCATGGCGGTGATTCCGTTTCCGGCGTCTGAGGGGACACCCATCGACACCGCGATCGGCGCCGACTGCTTGCCCGGAGGCGGCAGGATATTCATCGTCGACCCTCCACATTTACGCCATATCGACACCAGGTTCGCCAACTGCCGTTGCGCGGCCGGCGGGTCCCGAAAGGCCATGAGCACCTGGCCCGCTTCCTTGAGGGCGGGTATGTCGTGGTCGTCGATCAGCACCAACCCGTAGTAACCAACGAGGGCTTGCGTATCGGTGTTCGGGGCGCCGCCGCCCATGACCGGCCAGCATTCGGGGCGATCTACGGATGCGCTGTCGGAGTCCGGGCCGGGCTTGAATGTCGGCGGCAGGGCAACCAGACTGGGGTCTCCCATGAACCGCTTGACGTCCTCGGGAGTCGGCAGCAACCCGGGCAGGCCCGTGGGCGTGACCATGGACGAGGGCGGTGCCGAGCTCGCACCGGTCGAGACCGCCGCACTGGTTCGTGACGCTGTCCGCGACGAACTGCCGTCGGACTGGGTCGCCCACGCCAGCACAGCCACCACCGTAAGCGTGATAACCGCATACGACAGCATCAATCCCACGATCGCGCGGTCACGGCCGCGCTCGCCGGAGCGGCGTATCTGCGCCAGGCCCAGATGCCCCAGCACCGCCCCGGCGGGCGCGAAGACGAACGCGAACACCACCGACAACGTCGCGAAGATGTTGGCGCGCGGTTGCCGCGGAGGCGGGGATGTGTACACCGGCGGGCCCGGCGGCATTCCGCCGTACGGAGCCCCACCATACGGGTTGCCACCGAAGGCATTGGGCCCGAACGGGTTCTGCGGATTGGTCATGGCTCAGCCCGGAATCTTGTTGAGTATCTGGTTGGCGACGTCCACCGCGGCTTGCCGGGCGCGGTCCACGCCGTTTCCGGTGTAGGACACCAACAAGTCGATAACGACGTTGGCCTTGGTCGCGACGGCATGCACGGACATCTCGGTTTCGGTCACGAATTCCATCGTGGAAACCCCGTTGCCCGTCGAATTCGGGCCCTTCACTTGAAACGTGAACGGTCGCCCGTCCGGAAAGGTCACTTGCACCGACGGGCTCGCGCCGCATTTGCTCCATGTCGAAAGCATCTTCGCCTGTTGGGCCTGCGCGGTGGCCGAGTCGAGGAATGCCGTGATCGCCGAGCCGACCGCGACGGTGTTGTAGGGGTCGCCCCGGTCGATGAACGCCGGCATGTAGAACCCCAGCATCACTCCGGTGTCGTAAGAGTCCGGAATCCCGGCGTCGATCGCGACCTTGCACTCCGGGCGGTCGAGGGTCTGTCCCATGGCGTTGCCAATGTTGGGTCGGTGCAAGGTGGTGCCCGCTATCAGAAGTTGGTCGCCGGTAATGGTTTTGACGTCGTCGAGGCTGGGCTCCATGTTCGCCAAGTCGGAGGCCGCCACGGTGGGCGGGCGCGCTGTGGTGCTGGGCGTGGCGGTGCGGGCGGCGGGGCTGTCGGACCGGTTGACCACCGCCAAAACGCCTACCACGACGACGATTACCGCATACGACAGCACAATCCCGACCAAGGCGCGGTCCCGACCGCGCTGCCCGGTGCGCCGGACCTGCCGAAGACCCAAGTGCCCCAGGATCGCCCCGACGGGGGCGAACACGAACGCGAACACCACCGACAACGTCGCCAAGGTGTTGACCGGCCGCCGATCCGGTGGCGGCGTAGGCGGCGCCGAATACACCGGCGGTCCGGGAGGGGCGCTGCCGAACGGGGTATCGCCAAACGGGTTGTGCTGAAATGGGTTCTGTGTGGGTTCGGTCATGTTCGTCGCACCGAAGACCTAGAGCACGCCGAAACTCGAGGTGACCCAGCGGACCGGGTCAACACAGCGAAACGGGGCGATGCCGCGGGCGTGGAGCCGCTGACCACTGGGTGGCTGCCCGAGCGCGGACACCACGAAGAACCGGTGCCTCAATCGCCTGGGCGTGGAAGGGTTTTCCACGCCGGCGATGATCGATCCGGCGTTGAGACGGGTCAGCAGGCTGCGCACCTCTTCGTGCAGCAGTTGACCGTCGTTGTCGTCGTAGAGAACGGAGTCGGAGGGATCGCGCAGATAGGCGGCGCCGGCGTTGGACATCACCATGCTCCACTCGGAGCCGTCGACATCCCGCAGCGCCCGCAGGGCGTCGAACTTCGACAGGATGACCGCCAGGCGCGGTTCGCCGGAGCCGATTGCCATCATCACGTTGTTGAGCACGCCGCGCGGGTCTCCCCCGCTGACCATCTGCGGGGGCAGCAGGTCCTGCAACTGGTCCCGAATCGATTGCACCCGAAGCGGATCGAACATGAAGAAGACGGCCTCGGCATTGCTGAAGAACCGAAACGGCGGAGAATGCAGGTTTCCCGATTCCATGTCCTCGCCGGCGACGTCGCGTAGCACCAGGTAACGCTGCACCCCATGCCAGGTGCCCAGGCTGAAGATCAGTGGCTCGCGCTGGGTGGACGTCTGGGTCATCATCGTGGGCGTCGGCGGGATCAATCCGCGCTGCACGTACAGCGGTGTCTCGTAATGGGTGGTGTACGCGACGGCCGTCGAGCGCGTCGCGGGCGCCATCGCGAATCCGAGGTGCTCGCACAGCAGCTGCAGTTGCCGGACCAGCACGGCGATGTAGAGGCTCTTGCCGGTGGCGCGAGCACCCGCCATCGCGATGCAATAGGCCTGACCTTCGCGCCACCGGTCGGGCAACGTGAAGTGGCAGACCGGGCAGATTTCCAGGACGGGACCGCGCAAGGCCTGGGCGGCGATGTTCGGTGGCGGTGGACCGTTGTATCCGGGCGGGCGATCCCACCGGAACATCGGTCCGATGTCGGCTTTGGCGCCCAGGAACGCCGAGCCGACCTCGTCGAGGTAGCGGGGCGCGCCACTGGTGGGCGCCAACGTCCACAGGTGATGGTCGGGATCCAGAAGGGCAAAGCAGCGTGGACACTTCGTCAATATCGCCTGGGCAGCCGGAGCGCTCATGTCAGGGCCCGTACCAGCCCGGCGGTGATCTCGTCGAGCACCTGCGGATGTGCCAGCAGTTCCGCGGCGGCGTCTTGCCCGGACCGCGGCGCGGGCAGCCGGGGCCCGGCGACACGACGGTCATCGGACAAGGTGATCAACGCGAACCCGCGGTGCACGCCGCTGGCCGGAAAGTCCGAACAGGCCACGGTGGCGATGTCGGTCCGCAGCCGCGACCAGCGCGCGCCCGCCGACCATCGCGGCTGCACCTTGCGCACCGCTTCGGCCAGCCCGATGCCCGGCCCGGGACCGTGGCTGTCCACCGAGACCTTGGTGACGTCGGCGCCGACGAGAACCGCGGCAACGTCGCGAATTCCCAGCGCGTCGGCCACCCCGACCGCCACGTCGGTCGCAGCGGCCGCGCTGCCGTCGGCAAACCAGGGCCGCATCGACGCCGAACTGTTCAGCGCGACAACAAGTTCGGCCCGGGCCTGCTTGCGGTCCCGGCCGATCAGACGCCGCGCGGACGTGCGCGCCGCGGCCGCCAGCGGGCTCAGCGCGGTGTCGGCGACCGCGGTGACGTTGACTTCGATGTGGTGGCCGGCCGGACGCAACGCGGCGAACACCACCGCGGCGTCGCCGCTGACGTCGACCGGATCGAACAACACCTGCACCGGGTCGGCCTCGTCGGGCACGTCGTGCGCGATCGCCAGATGCACGACGGTGCCCGCACCGAATTGCGTCGTGAACGCGGGCCGGACGGCGATGGTGACGGGGCCGGTCAGCGAGGGCAGCACGACGTGCTGCGGGCTGGAACGCACCACGGACTGACCCGGTGCGCCCTGGACGTCGAGCGCGGCGTCGTGCACCGCGCCGGTGATGGAAATCGAAAGCGGCCCAACGGGTATATGCGCGCGCTGATTGCGTGCGGTCAGGGCATAGATCGGCATCAGTGGTCCCTCCACATCTGAGCCGGCGGGGCCGTCAGCGGTGCTCGCCCGTCACCGCGGCGGGCCAGCATCGTGGCCACCAGCTTCCGGTATCGCCGTGGCGGCGTTCCCTCGTTGCTGCCGGCCATCCGCATCATCACCGCGAGCACGCCCTCCTGGTCGTCGTCGCTGAATTGCCGGCTCGCGGCAAGCACGGTGGCGGCCGCGGCCAGCACACCATCGACGGCATCGCCGGGCTCGGCGGCATCGGTGCGTAGTAGGTTGGCCGCCAAAACCTCGGCGGCCGTGACGATGTCGTTGTCTACCAGAGCCAGCACCTGCTCGGTGGTGGCGCCGGCCACCGCCGGATCGGCGGCCAGTTGGCCCGCCAGGACCGGTCGTGGCTGGCCGGCGATCAGGCCCAGGACCGCCAGCACCGTCACCCGCACCGCGCAGTCGACGTGCACTCCCCCACGGGCGGTTTCGCCCAATGCCATGTCCCAGAGCCGGGCGTAGGCCTTTTGATGGGTGTTGATGTAGCCGCGCTGCACCCAAGCCGCCGGGCTGACCATGCGCAGCGCGGCGCATGCCACCGCGAGGTCATCGTGGTTGGCGGCGGTGATCTCGTCGGCGAGCCGGGTCAGCGATTCACTATCGGGTGCTGCCAGCAACGTCGGCAACAGCGCCGGGGTGCTCAACGCGGCGCCGCCGGCCGCCGCCAGTTGCGCGGGATCCCAGAGGTGACGGGCCGCCAGTTCGTCGCGGCGCGGCGATCCAGTGGCCGTCAACCACCACAACTCGGCGAAGCGATTCGCCTCGCCGGGGTTGCGCTCGGCGCGCATGCCGCACACCGCCGCTCGAGTCCACGTTGCATCCCAGGGTTGTGCGCCCAACAGTTCGCCCGGCGAGGGCATGGTGGACCCGTCGGCGAACCACTCCAGCACGGCGTCGCTAATCGCCGTGGCGCCTTCGCAACTCAGACGCAGCGTCGCGGCGGCCGCGGCAATGCGTGTTTCGGGAGCAAGCCGGTGCGTCAGCCGTCGGGCCAGCGTGGGCCCAGTGTGCGGGTCGGCCAGCTGGGCTGCCACCTGGTCGGTGAGCGCCTGAGTCAGGCGGTCATCGTCGATGCCGGCGCGCAGCAGCAGGTCGACCAGCTTGAGCAGCCGTTGTGGATCACCGCTGGCACTGGCCCGCTGCAGCGCCAGCCCGAGCGCGTCCGCCAGCGCGTCGGGCACCGGTCGGCCGTGATAGGTGTTGCCGCCTACCGGAATCGGGCCGAGCTGATCCAGCCAGGTGTCGTCGCCGATCGCGCGACACAGGTAGGTCAGCGCGGCGTGTTCACCGGCAAAGCCGGGCAGGTTTTGTTCGGCCGCCTTCCAGGCGTCGGGCGTGGTGTGGCCGACGAGGGCCGAAAGCGCCTCGTCGACAAGGCGTTCGGTCGGCGAGCCGGGGATGATGCCGGCCGGCGAGTGCGCGGTGATGATCGCGTTCGCTTCGGGGTGGGCGGCGGCAAAGGCCGCGTCGGCGGCGATCGTGACGGCCAATGGCCAGGCGGGGTGCAGGTCCCGATCCTGGGTTTGCGCGGCACGGTGGTCGAGTTCGTCGAGCACCGCGAGCGCTGACTGCGGGTCGAGCAGCGCCTCCTGCGCCATCACCGACCAGGCGGTGACGTCGATCGCCTGACCGGCCGCCGTCCGATGCGGTTCGCCACCCAACTCGCCCAGCGACAGCGTCGCGGTCTCGTCGATGACGACGAAACCGGCTGGGACCGTGTCCAAGTCACCGACGGGCACGGCGGCCAGGTGCTGGATGGCGTGCTGCGCGGGGCCGAGCTGGTCGGCGCGGTCGAAGGTGCTGAAGTTCATGGTCGCCGCGGTTCCCGGCGACATCAGGAAGCTCACCAGGCCGATCCACTGCGCGGCCGAGTCGACGGAGACGACGCCCAGGGCGACGGGTGCGCCACCATCGAGCGCGGCCGCCACGGCGTCCAGCAGTCCGAGCAGGGTGCCCACCCGCCAGGTGCTGGTGTCCAGCGCGAACGCGATCGCGCTTTCCCGGGTGACGACCTGCGCCGCGCCCGGCGGGTCGGCCGGCAGGGCGGCGCGCGCGACGGCCGCCGCGCCGAACGGATGCAACCATACCGGCGAGGCCCACCGCTGGATGGGGCGTATGCGCGGCGCGGAATCCGGTGCGCGGTCAAGCAATACGTGGGCAAACACATTGCCCGGCCGGCCCGTGCTGTCGGCGCCCGCGGCCACGGTGTGCCAGTAGCCCGCGGCGTCGCCGGCCCAGCGGCGGTACTCGAGGCGTCGTGGCGCCGCGTCCAATTGTTCGGGGGTGGGATAGTCGGGCAGCGGTGCAACCGGGCGAAACGCGGTGCGGACACCGGACGCCAACCGCTGCGTCTCCTCGGGTGACAGATCACCGGTGGTCTGCTTGACCTGCCAGCCTCCCCTGCCTCCCGGCTGGTCGAAGCTCGTGTAGGCGAGTTGTCCGTAGCGGGGGGTCATGGCGCGCCCACGCTCAAGCGAAGGCTGTGCACCGGCGGGTCCAGCAGTGCGATGGTGCGCAGCCGGGCCGCCGAGGGGGTGTTGACGAACAGCCTGATCCATCCGCGCCGACCCCGCAGGTCGACGGCCCACGGCTCGGCGGTGCCGGTGGTGGTCAAGGCCGACCACCGCAGTTCCTTGGACGGTGTGGCCGCCAGCCCGCCCTGCGCGTCCAGTGGCGCGGCGTCGAGCGCTTCACCGTCCGTGGGCGACAACGGAATTCGGTCGGGGTGATTGACCAGGACGAACGCGGGCGATCCCGGCACTTCGTATTCGGACCGCAGGTAGATGGTCGCGTGCGAGGGCTGTCCCTGCGGGTCGCGGCTCAGCTGCACCGCGTATTGCAGGCGCAGCAGGCCCGCGTACTCGATGCTGCGCACGGTCCCGATGGCGCGGCGGCCGGCGGAGAAGGCCACCGGCGCCAGATGCAGGGAGCAACCGCTCACCGGCAGTTTGCCGTTGGGCAGTTGCAGGCCGCCGTACTTCTCGTACTGCTCGACGGTGATTTCGTAGGAGGTGCCGGTCAAACCGTTGCGCGGGTCGTAGCCCTTGGGCGCGAGGTACACCACGACGACGGCGGCGCCCTGCGGCCAGTCGAACGTCAGGACCTGCTTGTTGCAGTATTCGGCCAGCTCGACATCCCGGATGACGCCGGTGCGCACCGAGCAGAAAGTCTTGCCCAGCAAGGCACGACCCGCCAGCATCGTGACCGGCGTGAAGTAGGCGCGGCTCCAGTCGGTCGGCCAGGACACCCCCGACATCATCGAGCGCGGCCGTCCGTCGGGGCCGGGCTGCTCGGTAATCGGTTGCGTCAGCAGCAAATCCGGAGTGAGCCCAACCTGTTCGAGCGCCGCCGTGGGCAACTCGGTAGCCTCGGCGCCGGCGGCCGGGCCGGTCTGGCTTCGATAGATCACCACCTCGCCGGCCGGCGGCGCCTTCCACGTGAGCTCGAAGCCCTCGGCGGCGCCCGGCGCGGAGGTCACCATCAAGTCGGTGACCGGCGTGAGGACGGCGGCGATTTCGACTTCGGCGTCGACGGGTGCCGCCAGCCGCAGCACACCATCGACCGGGACCGCGGCCCGAATCCGATACACGTAGCGCCGCCCGGGCGCCGGGTCGGAGTCCACGAATCCGGCACGGTTGTCGCGATCCAGCAAGATCCGGTGCTGGGGCCCTTCACGCCCGGCATCCTCGGCCAGCATCCGGGACACGAACACGGCGCTGACCGCCGACGGCACCGTCCAGCTGCCGATGACCTTGCCGTTGTCCTGCCGGACCACGCAATCGCGCACCGGGCTGACCGCCACGCCCTCGGCGTGTTTGATCGGTTGTGCGGCAAGCGCTTCGGTGCGGGTGGCACCGGCATTGGCCCACACCTGGTAGTAGCGCACCGCCGAGGTGGTGGGCGTGTGGTCGGCCGCGGTGGTCGCGGTGGTGGCCGCCACCAATCGGGCCCGATCCGGCGAGTACGGTGCGTTGTCCTCCTGGGCGACCAGCCGGTAGATCACCACGGCGTCGCCGCCCGGCAGGTACGGGGTCCAGGTCAGCTCGCAACCACCGTCGTCGTCGCGCGATGGTCTGACGGTGACGGCGGCCAGCGGGCCGGACTGTTCGGCGAAGGTGTATGTGGCGAAATCGCTCGTGCTCAGCGGTGATTGGTCGACGGTCGCGGTCGGTTCACCGTCGGGTTCCACCGCCGACAGGGGCGCCGAGCGGTGACGCCGGCCCGGCGATAGCTCCGAATCCACTTCCGCCAGAACGGCCGCCAGCTCCTCGGCGTGCTCGGCGACCGAACCGGGCAGCATCGCGCGAATCTGCTCCACGTCAGTGCGCCCGGACCGCAGTATCAATCGCAGGTGCGTTTCCTTGAAGCCCGCCTTGGACACCGTCCCGGAGTCGATCAGGCGCTGGCGCCAAGCGATCAGGGCGTTCAGGCGGGGGTCGTCGGCGTCGCCGGTGTGTTGCGGATCGGGCATGCCTAGAACACCAAATCCCCGCCGGGCGGCGTGTCGCGGTGCTCGGTGTGGGTGATCACCGCGGTCTTTTCCATTTCCAATCCCGATGCGGCCGCCAACGGCACCTCGAACAGGGTGAAGTCGTAGGGCGCCAGGCCGTCACTGGCCTGCACCACCGCGGCGCGAAATCCCAGACCGGGCCGCGCGAGCGTGGCCGTGTCGATGGCCACCGCGCTCCGGCCCGCGGTCATCGCCGCGTCGGTGAACACCGAGCCCTCGAAGGGGGCGGCGTGTCCCGGCCGATGGTCCACGACACCCGCGGCGAATTGCTCGGAGGCGACATGCGGTCCCATCGCCGGCGCCAGCACTGAACCGGTCAGCGCGGTGCCCACGCGGTCGTCCTCGGCGAACATCTGCTCGACGCGTTGCCACAGCGCCTCCGCGCCGGTGGAGTGCACCTGCCCGGACGCCACCGCCGCCGACCACTGATCCAGACCCGAGCCGGTCCGGAAACCCGGCATTCGATAGAGCATCTCGGGCTCCTCCCGGAGCCGGCCCGCGGCGTGGGCGACCATCTCCTGCCACGGCTTGGTCAGCCAGCCGAGCGCATACAGGCGGCGCTGAATGGCGTGCGCCGCGTCGTCGGCTCGCTCGGCGCCGGGATCGGCGACCCCGACCTGGGCGCAGCGCGGCAGCCCGTCGGAAATCAGCGGCGCCGCCGAGCGCCCCGCGGGAGCGGGCCCGAAGGGCGCGCGCAGCACCGGCCCCAGCACGCGACACCAGGACAGGTACTGGCCGTACGCGGTGGACAGGCGGCTGACGTCCTGCAGCGCGGTCTGCAGATTCGCCTGCATCATCTCGAGCTGATTCTGTTGCGATTTGCGCAGATTCATCAGGGTGAACATGTCGCGCTGGGCGAACAGGAACAGCGTCAGCGACACCAGAATGTAGAGACCGAGCAGCACGCCGCCGGTGATCAACGAGTATTTCCAGCCGGTGAAGCCGGTTACCGCGAGGCCGGCCAGCACGACGAGGACTCCCAGCGTTCCCCAGGTCAGGGTGGCCAGGATGGTGCCGATGGCTTGCTGGCGGGCGCGCACCCGTTCGTCAATTGAGATCTCGCTGGCCGCCCGCTGAATCTGTTCGGCGATCTGGGCCACCTCGGTGCGGGCGCGGCCCAGGAAGTCGGCCAGGATCGATCCCGCCTGCCAGGCATAGCTTTTCGACGCGTGCTGCTGCCACCGCTCCAGTTCGGTCGACGCCCCGCGCGCCTCGACGCCGGCCGCCGGATCGGAATAGGCGCGTTGCAGCCGCTGGCGCAGGTCGGCCGCGCCCAGCACGTCGGCCGGCTCCAGGTCGCTGACCCCGATCACCGCGGCCAGCGACGTCGGGATGGCCGTGAACCGGTCCGCGCGGCTGGGGACGACGTCTGCGGCGCTGGCCAATACCCCGACACCGGCGCCCACCTGGATCGGGTCGAGCCCCTTGGCGCGGCGTCCGCCGTCGGCGAGGGTGAGTGCACCGTTGACGAAGTCGGTCCACAACGGGCTGAGGTCCTGCTGGGCCAGCTGCCCGTTGGCCGCCGGTCCGCCGATGGCCGCGTTGAGCGTGTCGGCGCTGCGGCCGAGGTCCTGCCAGTCGGCGAGCTGACTGCTGGTGACCACCGAGAACGCCGATTCGCGACCGCCGAACACGGTGCCCTGCACGGTCGAGGCCAGCACCGCCGATACCGATCCCTTGACCGCCGACAACCAGGCCGACGGCGCGTTGCGCAGCGCCCCACCCATGAAGCGCAGGAACATCTTCAGCGCGGCCCAGATCGAAATGGCCTGCGTGGCAACATCGTCGGCGCCCAGGCGCGGGCCGCGCAACACGTCGCGATGTTTGGTCCACAACGCCCGGGCCATCGTCTGAGCGGCCGCCGAGACGTCCTCGACAAAGAGCACCGGCACCTGGCCGCCATGCGGCAGCGGCAGGCGTCCGGCCGGATCGAACAGTCGCGCCCGCAGCCGTCGTTCCACCTCGGCGGTGTCCAGGCTGCGGTAGAACGCGCGCACCGCGCGCAGCGTCTGGCCGGGCAGGATCTCCACGCTGTCGAAGGGGGTCTGCTGCACGTCGGCCCACAAACCCGCAACGGCAGCGACCACCGGCGCTGCGCGCTGGGCCAGATCCAGCGGCTCGGCCAGATGTCCCCACGGCACCGCACCCAACCCGGGCGCCGGCGAATCCTCCGGTGCGACAAGCAGGTTGTGCCAGCCCTCCACCACGGCCGACGAGCTGAGCTGACTGGCGCCGGCCCGCCCGCTGGTGAGCAGCATCCGCAGCAGCGTGATCCCCGCTCCCCTGGCGGTGCTGCGCACCACCTGTTCGACGAACTGCTCGGCGTCCAGCGGCGCCCGTTCGCCGGCCGGAACATCGAGCGGAACCAGGACCGCCACCCGGACCCGGTCATAGTGCTTCGTCGTCAGCACCTGTTGCAGCACAACACTTTCCGACCTGCCCTCGCGGACCATCGTCGCTGGCGTGGAAGGTCCCCGCGCATCGCCGGCATCCACCCAGACGAAGACGCCCAGCAGCCCCGCGGCGGAGTAGTCGCACAGCACACCCAGGAGTTCGTCGGTATGCAGGTGGGGTGCCACGACCACGGTGAGGGCGGTGTCGCTCCTTACAGCCATGGTCAGAACGTCCCGCCCTCGGGGATCACCACGGGTGCAACGCCATCGAGCACCGGTCCACCCGCCGCGGCGCCGGCCGCCAGCGCCTCGGCCTCACGCTGGATCAGGTCGATCAGCGCGCCGGTGGCCGCATACACGTCGGGCGCCAGGTCGCGGAAGATGGGCGTGTTCGACGCCGTGGTGCGGGTCGGCACCGTCGTGAACGCCCCGCCCGGGGCGGCCCCGGCCATGTCCGCCGGAAGATATTGCGCCGCAACATCACGGATGGTCGTCAGCCACTCGACCGCCGCCGCGGCCCGGACGTCGGCGGTCTGGGCCTCGGCGATCCCCGGTACCCGGGACTGGACGCCCGGTGTGGTCGTGCCCACCCGCAGGAATTCGCGCAGCAGTCCCTGCGCGGACAACGCGACGATGCCGCTGCGTGGGTCTTGCGAGTGCGCGTCGTAGAGCTCACGCAGCACGCTGTAGGGCCGCAGCGAGCGCATCACCGGCGGCTCGTGCGACTGCGCGATGGCCAGCAGGATCGATTCCAGCACCGCCGGCAACCAGTCGTAGGACGCCGTGAACGCCGACGGTGGCGTCAGCAGCGGATTCGGGAAGTTCAGCCACTGTCCGCTGTCGGCGTCGTAGATCCGCACCGGCTCGGTGAACGGTGACGCGGGGATCTGGATGCGGCCCAGCAGTTGACCGACGAACCAGCCGGCCGTCATGGCGCGGCGCTCCTCGTCGGTCATCGGCAGCGACGCCGGCAACGGGCGCGAACGTCTGAACCGCCAGAAGGCGCCGCGCCCGGGCCCCGCGGTCTGAGCCCACTGCTGGGCGGCGGGCTTGAGCACCGAGTCGAACGCGAGCGGCGAATAGTTGGGATACGAGCCGAAGATGTCGATGCGCGTCACGCTGTCCTCGTCGGACAGCGAACGCCCGTAGTTGTCCTTCGTCGCCTGGTCGATGCGTGGATTGTTGCGGATGACCTCGAACAGTTCCCGGTCGACCGGTTGACCGGCGAACGGAATCTCGGAGAACTTGTAGCGGTACTCGGTCTGCTGGCCGGGGTGAACCCGCTGCAGCGCCTGGTCGTTCACGCTGGCCAGCGGTCGCGCCAACGACAACGCCTCGGCGAACTTGGTGGCGATGTCGCGACGGCGCGCCACCAACTCCGACTCCGAGGCTCCCGCACCCTGCACGTAGTCGCGCAGCGACACCTTGCAGAACTCCGCGAACGACTCCCCGGGCCGCTCGACGTAGAACCGGGCCCGGCGCAGCAATTCCACTGGGCGGGTGTGGATGTCGAACTGCGCGATCGAGGGCACCCGCGCGCGGCCGGTCTCCGGGTCGGTGCCCAGCGCCCGGGTGACCCAGGTGGCGGTGCGTTCGATCAGCCCGCCGGGTGCGGCGACACCGCCGGTGGTCTGCCACACCCCCAGGATCACCCGCGTGGTCGCCTCCTCGATGGCCGACTGCAAGGGGATCATCGCGTTGGCACCGGCCACCGCCTTGGGCAGATCGGCCTCGTATCGTCCCTTGAAGGCCGTCGAATTGATCAGCAGCACTTCGTTGTTCGCCTCCGCGAACCGGCTGGGCACCAGTTCGTCGGCGTCGGCCGGCCAGGCCGCGTACTGATCGGTGGCCAGGCGGGCCAGCCCGACATCGGTCGGCGGCTCCGAACGGGCGATCTCCAGCTGAATCATCGCCTCGCTGAGGCGATCCCGCAGCGGCACCAGCAGTTCCACGCCCAGCACCCGCATCACGTCGGCGATGCGCGCGGCCGCGTCGGCGAACAGCTGACGGCGCACCGTCGCGCGGAACCCGTCCACCACGGCCGCCACGACCTGGTCGGTGTTGGTCATCACGCCGTGCAGGGATTTCAGCCCGGCGTCCACCTGCGGGGAGATCGCGACGATGTCGGGCGGCCCCATGGCGCCCAGCTGGGCAACCCCGGCAGTGAGTTGATCATCGATGTGGCGGCGCAGCTGGTCGACGACTTCGCGCGCAAAAGGCAGTCCCAGCGAGGCGATGGCCGCGCCGATCACCTTTTCGAGCTTATTGGCGAAATCCTGGTGCCACTGAAAAGCCATGGCGTAGGCAGCATCAGCGCACGCCCGCGTCAGCTCGGCCCGCCGGTTGTGCACGGCCTGTCGCATCGTCGGCACCCACTGTTCGGCCGTAACGCCTTCCGGGTTGGGCAGGTGGTTGCGCAGCTGGCGGTCGATGAGGCCGTTGACCGTGGCGGCGACGGTGTCGGCCGTGAAGGCCTCGGTGCCGATCCAGCGGCCCAGCTGGCTCACCCGGGTCTGCTCGTCACCGGCGCTGGCCGGCAACCCCAGTTCGCCGCAGAGCGCGCCCCATTGGCTGGATAGCAGCGAATCCAATTGCTCGGTGCTCGACGCCGGATTGCCCTTTTGCATGTGACCCTCGAGCAGCTTGTCCACGCAGCTGCGGGCCAGCCGCTGGGCGGCGTATTCGGCGTAACGGTCGCGACCCATGCTCAGGCTGGAGAAACCGTAAGTGCCCCAGGGCAACACATCCCACGACGAGATGCCCCAGCCCAACAGGTCGCGGTCGCCCACCGGCGACGCGGTGTTGCCCAGGTCGTAGGCGACGAACTGGTCGCTGGCCCGCCCGCTCATCATCAGCCCGGCCAGCCCGCGCGCCAGTCCCCGGTACACCGCGTACTGCGACCCGTCGCCGAACAGGGTGCGGTCAGCACCGATGTAGCGGCCTACGGGGAAGACCCGCGCGAACGGAATCGGTTCGCCCTCACCGTGGTGGTGCCCGAGTGCGCGCAGGATACGTACGTCGTGTTCGCGGGCCGCACCGGATTGACTGGCCACGATCTCGCCGAGCATCGCCAGCGCGTTGGCGCGCACGCCGATGATGGCGCTCTGCGGCAGCGAGTCGAAAATGTCTGGGGTCACCATGAATACACCCATCAACCGGGGATCCAGTCCGGTGACCAGGGTCAGCAGCCGGCACACGTCCAGCGCCATCGACGCGCCCGCACCGCCGGCCATCGACGACACCACCAGCACCAGCGGCGGTTCGTTGGGGTCGAAGCGACCCATGCCCGGCACATCGACCGTCGACATCTCCGACACGGTTTCGACGCGAAACAGCGCGTCCCACGCGGCTTGCAGCCGGGCGTGGATTTCGGCGGCCTTGCTCAGGGTGATCATGCGCCCGATCGCCCGGTACTGCCCCGCGCCGGCGGAGATAGGGATCGACACCTCTTGCGGGCTGCGCGGCGCCCAGGTGGCGATGGTGTCCAGCGCCGATTCGGCCGCCAACCGCTGCGACAGCGCACCATCGAGAACGGCGTAACTGCTGCCCTGCGGTCCGCACCCGACGTAGCTGCCGCCCTGGGCGGGGACGTTCGCCAGCCCCTCCGGGCCCGACTCCGCGGCGCTGGGCACGTCGATGTGGACGAATTGCCAACCGGCCAAAAGCTTTTCGATCCCAGCGGTGTGCAGTTCGGAGCGCAGCTGGTCCATCATCAGGGACAGCGTGGCGCCGCCGGAACCGCCGCAGCCCACTACCAGGAATCGTCGCATCAGGTGCCCTCTCCGAACGGGTCGAATGGTTCTGGGTCAAATCGATAGGAGGGCTGCGTCGCCTCGGTCGGCGGGAGCCCGGGCGGCCCGCTTTCGTCGCGCTCATCGCCCTGTTGGCGCTCGCCGCGCTCCTCGCCGTACGGGTAGCCCGCCGCCATCGTGTCGTCTTGGCGGGGAATGGGTTCGGGGATCGGCCGTTCTTGCGTCTCCGCCTCATTGAAGCCCGGCGGCACCGGCCCGGTCGCGGGGGGCGGCGGCGCGAAGGGCGGCGGTGCAAAGGATTTCGGAGCCGGCGGCGCCGAAGGTGGCGCTGGGGCGGGCGCTCCCCCGAACGGCGAATCGCCGCCACCGAAGGGATCGTCTCCGACCGGTCCGGCCACGACGTCGGCGGGAGTGTCACCGAACGGTGAGGCCGTCTCGCCCGGCGCCGCGAACGGTGCCGTCATGCCGGCCTGCACGGCCCGCAGCCGCAACCCGGTGAGCAGGTCGGGCAGCCGTTGGGCGATGTCCTCGTAAATCCGCTCACGCGCGGTCGTGTCGGTGGTGCCGGCCACCAACAGCAGCACCTCGGCGGCGTTCTCGGGGCCGTACGGGTTGTGCAGCAGCACCCAGGTGTTGTGCACCGCCAGCGGCAGCACCCCGCGCAGGCCGGTCTTGTCCGATCCGGGCAGCTTCGACCCGGCGCTGACCAGGCCCTCGGCGTCGACGACGACATGGCCGGAACCGAATGGGCTGCGCCCCATCACAACCGAGAGAGTCACGCCGGTCACCGACAGTTGGCGGGTGCCGCCCGGCGGCAGCCCGGTCACCGGTTGCACCAGGTCGGTGTCGGCCATCGCGAACGGTTCTCCGCCGCGCAGCACCGCGTCGTGCTCGACCTGCACCGGGATGCGTTCGGCGAGCAGCGGATTGTCGGGGATCTTGCTGACCCACCACTTGGACGCATACAGCAGCGCCAGCGGGATCCCGGGGCCCAGCAGCAGCGCGGCGATGAGCACCAGGACGAAGTTGATGGTGTTGAGCGGGTTGATCATCGACGCCGTGAAGGCCACCGGCACGGTCTGGGCGTCGTCGGGATTGTCGAGCGTCGAAACATGTACGGGCACAGTGCCGTTGAGGCCGCCATGGCCGTTGTGATCGGTGTGCAGGGTGACCGATAGCGGTGCGGTCTCCCCGGCCTGCACCTTCAGGCAGTGCTGGCCCGAATTCGTCGGTGACCCCAGGTGCGGCATGCCGATGCCGTCGGGTGCGCCCGAGACCGTCGCGGTGTCGGCGTCGCTGATCCAGGCGCAGCCCGGGCCAGTGATGTTCAAGCTCGCGGTCGCGCCCTTGGCTCCCTCCACGGTGCCGAAATCGATGCGCTCACCCGGGGTGGGCAGGCCGACCTTGGGCAGAATCTGCACCGGCACATCGACTTCCTGCGGTGACAACTGGGTGCCGGCGATGGGCCCGCCGTTCAAATCGGTGGTGGACGCGGTGGTGATCACCAACGACATCCGCAGCGTCGCGTGCCCGGGCGTGACTTTGGTCAGGTCGGCGTCGACGGGTTTGGCGATGTCATCCTTGCCCGCCGCCGTCAGCAGCGGAATCGGTGCGGCGCCGTCGGGACCCAAGGATGCTGACATGGTGGCCGAGCCGGCTAAGTCCGCCGGTGCTATCGGCTTGCCGTGGCCGTCAACCAGACCGAACACCAGGCCCTTGAGGGTCTGGCCGCTGTGCCAGGCGACTTTGTCGGCGCCCGTCAGGGCCGGGAAGATGTCGGTGGTGATGTGAATGCTGACCTTGGACACCGCGTCCGGGTGCTGGCCGGTGGTGTCGACGTAGACGATCGCCCACTGCCCGCTCCAGTGCGGGGCGTTGCCGTTCTGCAGCGAGATCGTCTGCGCCGATTCGGATTGCCATTGATAGTTCACCGAGACGCCGTCGACGTTGACGTTTTGGGCGCCGTCGTTCTTGGGCAGGGGCAGGGTCTGCCCGGTCGGGGAGACGAGGTAGGGCTCGACCCCGGGCACGCCGCCGGAGCCCAGGATGTTGACCTCTTTGATGGACCGGTCCAGCACGAAGTTGTGCCGCGCCTCGGGGCACACCTTGATCTGGCACACCCCGCCCTGGTCGGTCACGCCGGGATCGGGGTTGAGGGCGTCGAACGCGAACAGCATGTCGTCGATATTGGCGACGGGAAAGAAATCACCGGGCACTGGATCGGTGATGGCGCCGCACGCCATGCCCTGCAGCCCCTTGCCGGTGCTGATCGCCGACATCACGTTGAAGTCACCTGGAGTCTGCTTGGCGCCCAGCCCGATTCCCAGCATGATGATGTTGCTCGACCGCAGCTGGTCGGCCAGACCGCTGGGTCGGCAGATGGATTGCACGGCCTTCTGGGTGGTGTCGGGGATGCCGTTGGGTGAGTCCAGCTTGACCCCGTCGGCGTAGGGTTTGGCGACCGGGCGGGCGGTGAAATCGATCATCCCGTCGGAGAACCAGGCAATGGCCTGGCAGCGCTGACCTTTGTCGGCCGTGCCGCCGTGCGCGGTCAACGCCTGCCGGGCACCGTCGAGGGCCAGCCAGTAGTCGGTGTCGATGCCGGTGTTCTTCTTGGCGATGGGATCCAGCGACGCGCCAACGCTGTCGGCGGTCGAGCCGGTGAGCTGGGTCCAATCATGTTCGGGGACATATGTGTCGGAGAACCCGGCAACCGCGACGTCGAGCTTGGCGCTCACCCGGTCGGCGTACTTGCCCAGCGTCTGCACCAGGTAGCGGGCGGCTTGCACGCGCGCGGCCTGCGGGTCGGTCTGTTGCAGGCTGCTCGACTCGTCGAACAACAGCAGCAGATCGCCGGCCTTCTGCGAGGCCAGGCACGCCCCGAATCGGCTCGCCCCGGGCGAGCCGGTCGCCGACGCCACCGGCGCCCAGCCGACCAGGTTCAGCACCACGACTAAGGAAGCGGCCGCGAGCACGCGCGCCAGCATCGCAATGCCGTTGCGGCCGCGTGGTATTCGGGACGAGTGGGCCACTACAGCGTCCCCGCCCACAGCGCGATCTGCCAGGCCCCCACTGCGATCCCGACCAGGCAGACGACCAGCACTACCCAGTACAGCGTGGACGTCCAGGTGGGCGCCGAATAGATGGCCTCGGTGCGGCGCCTGGTGTCGACCCGGCTGAACACCGCCAGCGCACCGATGGCCAGCGGCCCGGCCAACAGCCATCCCGAGACCGCGGCCGCAATCATCGGGCCGCCCAACGCGCTCGCGGCGGCCAGGGCCACACCGACGAGCGCCAGCGCCAGGGCCACCGCGAACCACACCAGCGGCGGGCCCGCCGTCGTCAGCGTGCCGGCGCCCGCCGGGCTCGCGGTGAGTTGCCCGAACGCGTCACGCCCACCCGTCGGGTCGAACGCCGGTGCACCGGCCGGACCGCCAAACGCGTCGGGCCGCGCCGGCCCCTGGTTGGCCCACGGATCGAATCCCCCCGAATGACCCCCACCCGGCTGCCCCTGCACCGGCGGCTGAGCGCCACCCGCCGGGGCCTGCCTGCCGGGGCCGAAGTCGCTGAAGTCAAAGGGGTTGGGTGCGTTCATTTTTCGTATCTCAATACGGATTCAGGCATAGGGCAAAGGAACGGTCGGGGGGCGCGGCCACGTACACCGAATTGCATTGGTTGCTCGAGCCCACCCGGGCGGCAACCGTGTACACCCCGTCGCGGTGTTCGCAGTCGACGCCGAACAGGTCCAGCGCGTCATTGCCCGTGCTGTTGCGCAGCTGAAGCTCCACGCAGGTGCCGATCGGCACGGTCGCGAGGTCGAGCTTGGGGCCGCGCGGCACCGTGGTCGGGGGCGCGACCGACGTGATGGTTCGGGGCGGCATTGGCGGGGGCAGAGCGGAACTGGACGCGGTCGCCGGCGTCGAAGTGCTCGGGCGGGTTCCCCAATAGACGCCGCCGAGGATCAGCAGCACACACATCAGGTAGCCGATCACCAGGCCGGCGATCGCGGCCGGGCGTCCTCTCTCGCCGCTGCGATTGATCTGCGGCAATGCGAGATGGCCCATCACGATGCCAGCGGGCGGAACGATCACCCCGAAGATGGGCGAGAGCACCGCGAGCGTGTTGTAGTCCGCGCGCGGCGGCTGCCCACCGAAAGGCGGCCGCCCGCCGAACGGTGCGCCCGGGTATCCGACCGGGGTCGTCGGCGCACCGCCGTACGACACGGTGGGCGGCGGTCCGCCGAACGGGTCGCCGGACTGCGGCGCAAACGGATCTTCGTTGGGATACATCAATTCGCCCCACCGGCCATAGCGGCGAACCGCTGTGTTGTGCGACGAGAGACGTTTCGGTGCGGCCCCATCTCAACCCTTGAAGTCGACGATGCAGGCGTACACGGTCTTGGTGTGGTTCCACAGTGTCGTGGGGGTCTTGCAGGAGTCGTTCGACAGCAGCTGGGTCACTTGCAGAACGCCTTCGCGCACCTCGCACCTGACCGGATAGATGGTGATGAAATCCGCCTTCTCCGACGGGTCCGGCTTGTTCTGCTGGACCTCGATGCAGTCACCCACCCGAAGGTCGCTGACGGAGACGCTAGGGCGCTGCGCGGGCGGGGGCGTGATCACCGTCGTGCGCGGCGGCGTCGGCGGCACGTACGGGCTGGGGGCCGCCGTCTTCACCGTGTTCGAACCGGATCCGCCGCTGGTCGCCAACCAGACCGCGAGCGCGCCGACGGCCAGCACGATGATCAGGTACGAGGCCGTCAGCCCGAAGATGGCGCGGTCGCGACCGCGCTGGTGGCGCTGGCGTATCTGGGACAGCGCCACGTGGCCCAGCGCCGCGCCGGCCGGCGCGAAGACGAACGCGAAGATGGCCGACAGCGTGGCCAACGTGTTGACCTCGGGTTTCGGCCCCGACGGAAAGCCCCCGGGGCCCGCGGGCGAATGCCCGGGCTGGCTCGGACCGAATGCCGGCCCCTGGCCACCGGGCTGCCCCCCGAAAGGGTCGGCGCCGAACGGATCTTGATAACCACCGCTATATGTCATCGGTGCCCCTCGATGCAGGGCCGGAGCTGGTCACCCATCCCCCTCATCAACCGCCATCCCATTCCCCGTCAACGCCAGTCGGCGGCGTGCACCATCACCACCTGCCCAGAAACTTGTGACGTCCAACCGCAACAAATCAAGATAGTCGGTGCAGCCACGACGCACTCTTTTTCCACCAGAAGCACCTCTCGGTACTGCTACATATAGTGCTGCGCCGCGCACGCGCGCAATTTAGGTCGCGGCCCAGCATTCGCCATCCGGTCTGCTCCGACGTTAACTGCAGTGTCGGATAGCCGAGTTGAACCGAATGCAAACGTTAGCTAACCAGCACCCGAGGCGGCCCGGGCAATTAGCTCATCCGCGCACGTCAGCCGGTCGCGGCTTTGGCGTTCAGAAAGGCGACTATCCCCTGGGTGACCGCGGCGGCGTATTTCGCCCGGCCGTCCGGACTTTCCATTCGCGCGAAGTCACCGGCGTTTTTCATGTTGCCCAGTTCGACCAGGACCGCGGGGTACTGGGCCAGGTTCAGCCCGGCGAGGTCGTCGCGACCGTACAGGCCGTCCGAGCCGATGTAGTTGGCCGGCTGTAAACCGGACTGGACCAAGGCATCCCGCATCGCGTGCGCCAGCTGCACGGCGAGCCCGGCTTGGACGTCGTTCAGCGGCGGGCTGGAGTAGTTGACGTGGAATCCGCTGCCGGAGGGGGGCCCGCCGTCGGCGTGGATGCTCACGATCGCGTCCGGGTGCATGGCGTTGGCCGCCGCGGCGCGTTGGTCGATGCACGGGCCGACGCCGCCGTCGCTGTCGCGCGACAGCTGGGTGCGAACGCCCAGCTGGCTCAGTGAATCGTTGATCAATCCGACCACCGCCCAGGTAAACGCGTGCTCCGGATAGCCGTCGTCGGCGGCGGCGCCCGAGGTCTGGCACGGCTTGGTGCCGCCGCGGCCGTTGGGGACCTGCTGGTTGATCGACGCGTCGTTCACGGCGTTGTGGCCCGGGTCGAGGAAGACCGACATCCCGGCCACTCCCGCCGTCGCGCGCGGGGCGGGCAGCAACGCGCCGGCGGTGAAGATCGCCGGCATGACACCGGCGATCTTCAGGACGTCGCGGCGTGCAATGGATCGCAGCCCACCGGGGCGAGCACTCACCGCGCGATGGTAGCAATCAGGATTCGTCGAGGGCGGCCAGCACGGCTTCGCCCACGCTCTTCAAGAAGGTGGCCGGCACGCTGTAGCCACACGTCACCATCCTCAGCCCGCCTTCGTAGGTGGTGATCCCGGTGACGTGCTCGCCCTCGGTCTGGCTTTGCACCACCGGCCCCCATACTGCCGTGGGCCGCAGCGACCCGGCGCCCTCGAGGTTCTGCACACCGAGGTTTGTCGCGAGCATGTCGAACGGGCACACCCGGCTGAAAAGTTCTTCGGCGTGGCCGACTTCCGCGTCGATGGTGATTGCTTGCTCGACGGCCAGCGACGCGGTGCGAATCCCGCGCGCCGATCTGGCGATGTCGAGGTGTGCGGTCGTCGCGCGGGCCTGCTCCCAGAATCGCGCACCGTCCCACGGTGACAACCCCGTCCAGGTCGACTGGATGTAGAGCCCGCAGTCGCCGCCCACTCCGACCAGCGCCCGAAAGTTGATCGGGTTCAGCACGCGCACAAAGTCGTCGCCTCGTTCCGTGGCGCGCACCCGGCACATCGCAACCACCATCGCCGCGTGCACGGTGGTGCGTTCGGCGCGGCATCGCTGCGCCAACCTCGCGGTGTCCGCTTCGGACATCACCAGGGTGTGCACATTCGTCAAAGCGCCGTCGAAGGGCCGGATGTCGCTTGGCGTAAGCATTCTCGGGTCGTCGGGCAGCTCTGCGGGATTCAACGGTTCGATTGCCTCGAGCGCGCCGGCGATCAGGTCCTCCTGTGCTTGTGGCACAGGCAAATTCGATAAGGTCTCGCCGTTGAGCGCGGCGATCACGTCGTTGAGTACGACGACCGAGCTGATTCCGTCGGCGATGGTGTGGTCGAAGGTGAGCAACAGCGCGCTGTGTGCGGGGCCCTGCAGCAACGTCGCGCGCATCAGCGGGGCACGCGAACGGTCGAACGGCCGGCTGAGCTCCTCGGCCGCGGCGGCGGGCCAAGCCACCTCCGGATCGCGGCGCACGGTCAGCTCGATGGGCGGCACGGTCGACGCGCGATAAAAGCCGAGGCGGGTTGCGGCGTGGTCCTCGACGTACACCGACAGCAAGGGATGACGCCGCTGGGCGGCGGCTAACGCGGTCCGCAACTTGTCGGCGGCCAGCACTTCGCCGAACTCCGCCACGATCGAGAAATGAGCCGGGTTGCGCTCGCTGTAGCGGTAGAAGAGCCGCTCCATGGCGCCGAGGGCACGGACGAACGTTGTGGGTTGGTCGTGGTTGTTGACGATCACCGAACCTCCAGAAGCCGGTAGAGCACTGCGACACAAGGCATATGGGCCTCGGGGCGATGTGGTTCATGCGAACGAGACGAATTCATCTGACGTTCGGCCAATCCGACGCTCGATGCCCATGCGATCAGTTTGCTGCGGCCCCGGTTGCGCCGGCTCCCGACGTTGAGTCACGTTTCCCACAGATTGCGACATGCCATGCGAAATGTCTCCGTGCGCAACGGGTCTTATGCAACCCGGGCGACCGACTATCGCACCATACTAAAAGGTCTGTTACGGTCGGGGCATGTCCGTGGTCGAAAGCCGCCCGCTGCACGGCGTCACCGACGAATTCGTTGCGCGGCTGGCCGATCGCGCCGAGGAAGCCGAACGGCTGCGACGGTTACCCGCGGCGACGATCAGCGATTTCAGGCAGACCGACCTGTTTCGGTTGCTGCTGCCGGCCCGGTTCGGCGGCATTCAAGCGTCGTTTCCCGAACTGCTGCAACCGATTCGACGGATGGCGCACGGCTGCGCATCGAGCGCCTGGACGCTGGGTTTCTACGCGCTGCACAACTGGATGCTGTCGCTGTTCGATCCGCGCGTTCAGGACGAGGTCTTCGCGTCGGGCCCTGTGCTGGCGCCGGCTCCCCTGGCCCCCACCGGCCGCGGTGTGCCGGCCGACGGCGGGGTGCGCCTGACCGGCCGGTGGGCGTGGGCGACGGGTGCGATGGATGCCGACTGGGTGATGCTCGGCGCGCTCATCGAACGTCAGGACCGGATCGATCCCGCGCTGGCCGTGCTGCCCGCCGAGCAGGTCGTGGTCGTCGACACCTGGCACACGGCCGGCATGCGCGCCACCGGTTCGCACGATCTCGTCGTCACCGACGTTTTCGTCCCGGACCATCGATTGGTTGCCGTGGCCGACATCTACGGCGGGACGGCACCGGGCGCGCGGGAGCACGGGGTTGCGACCTACCGGTGGCCGATGGTTCCGGCGCTGGCACTGACGGCGTCGATGCCCGTGCTCGGGACAGCGGAACGAGTGACCGAACTCTTCGCCGAACGGCTCGGCGGGCGCGTGCTGGCGTACAGCGGGGTGGCGCAAAAAGATCAGCCCGCCGCGCAGATCAGGCTGGGCGACGCCCGGGTGCGGCTGAGTTCACTGCGGGCGTTGGTCGATAAGACCGCCGACGACATCGAGGCGATCGTGGTAAGCGGCGAGCGGGTGAGCCGATCGGTGCGGGCCGACGCGCGACTGGCGGCCGCGCGCGTCGTGCACGAAAGCCGGTCGATCATCGCCGATCTGATGGAGGCGTCCGGCGCCAGCGCCCACTTCTTGTCCAGCCCCATGCAGCGCGCCAAGCGCGATGTGGACATCGCCGCGGGGCATGTCGTGTTCGATTACGACACGAGCCGAGAGTTAGCCGGGGCGTTGGCGATTGGCGCGAAGATCTCACCCATCGCCATGGTCTGAGCGGGCAGTGCCCGCCTCCTCGAGCATCAGGGCCAGGAATCGTTCGCGTTGTGCCACCGATTGGGCCTGCTCAGCCGAGCTGGTGAGGTGCAGCAGTCCGATGCCCGCGGCGAAAGTCAACTCGGCGCGCAACCTAGCGTCCTCGGAACTGAAACCGTAGTCGCTGTAGGCCTTTATCACGGTGCGCAGCAGCAGCCGGTCGGCGGCGCGGACGTTCTCGGCGGCCACCGGGTCCAGGCGGGCCCATTCGCGCATCGCCCGCTCCAGCATCCAGTACTGGGGGCTGACCAGGGTGCCCGTCAGGGCCGACAAGCGTTCCCGCGGTGGCAGCGCATCGAGCTCGGACAGCGCCTGGCGGTCGCGTTCGAGGAATTTGTTCCATGAGTCGATGAGTGCAGCCCGGTACTTTTCGATGTCCTCGAAGTGCCAGTAGAAGCTGCCGCGGGTGACACCTGCCTCCTGGCAGAGGCGTTCGACTTTGAGGGCGCGCACTCCCTCGTTGGCAAGAACGGTGTAGCCCACCTCGAGCCAGTCCTCGGCTGACAGCCGGGTCGACGGTTGCCCTCGCACCACAACATGGACGTTACGGGAAGCGTTCTCACCTCGTCGGCGGAATGGGAAGTCTCGCGGTGTCATCGAGGTCCACGTCGAGGGCGTTGAGCATCAGCGCCAGGCCGGCATAGCGACCGATGACCATCAACGCCTCGACGGTGGCCTCCGAACCGAGAGCCGTGTGCACCTGGTCGAAAAGCGTTGCCGCAACCCGACGTGTCGTGACCAGCTCGGTCGTCAGGCGCAGCAACGCCAGCTCGGTGGGATCGAATTGCCCTGCCTGCCAATCGGGCTCGGAGGTGATGGCGTCGATGCTGTCGGTGTCGACTCCGACCGTCTGTGCGACGTCTTTGTGTTGGCCGAGTTCGTACGCGCAGTCCATCAGATAGGCGGTGCGCAGCACGATCAGTTCGCGGAGCCGTCTCGGCAGCACCGGGCTGCTCAGGGCGGCGTCGCCGGCCACCATCCAGCCGGTGAATACCTTCTCGGCGTTGGCCAGTGCGCGGTAGACGTTGAGATTACCCCGCCGCGCGGTCAATTCGCGGGCGAGTTCGGTCATCTCTTCGGGCCGGCGATACGGGATTCGGGTCACTTCGCCAGTCCCTCGTCGGGGCTGGAGAAGCTCGGGGTGTCGATCTCGAGGTCGACGGCGTTGAGCACCAGCGCCAGGCCGTAGTAGCAGCTGACGATCATCAGCAACTCGGTGAGCGCCTCGTCGCCGAGCAGCGTGTGGGCCGTGGCGAAGGTGTCGTCGCCGAGCCGGCGGGTGGTGCACAACTCGGTGACGGTGTCGATGACGGTGCGCTCGTCGCCGCTGAAGCCGGCCGAGTCCAGGTCCCCCTTGTCCAGCAGGGCGTCGATCTGTTGATCGGTGAGCCCCGCGGTGCGGGCGAAGATCACGTGCTGGGCGAGTTCGTAGGGCGAGTCCTGCAGATGTCCCACCCGCAGGACGACCACCTCGCGCATCCGCGGGGTGAAGGTGGGGCTTTCGAAGAGCTGGCCGGCCATCTGGGCCCATCCGTCAAAGATGTTGGGGGCGTTGGCGGGCAGTCGCAGCACGTTGAGCGTGTCGGGTCGTGCGATGAACTGCTGGATCCGCTCGGGTTGCCGGTCGGTGCTGACCAGAGGCATACGCGTCATCGCCGACTCCTTTCTCCTCTTAAGGGACGCTAGAGCACGCCGGTCTCGGCGGTCCTGTGTGGTCTTGCCGGTCCCGCCTCTCCCGCTGGTCCCGCCGGTGGAGAGCGTTGCGCAAAGTGATAGCTCCGGTGCTAGCTGTTGCAAGGTCCGAGTCATCACCGGCAACCGTCGGCCAGCGGGGCGACCACTCCAATGCTTTCAATGGTCGCCGGGGCGCCGCCCCTGCTCGTCCTCGGTGAACTTCTGCCCAACACGCGGCGAACCTGGGGATCCGGCCAGGGCAGGCGTGTAGTGTCCCGGTTTGCTAGCCGACAAATTCCTGTTAACTCTTGGCTGCCTGCTGGAAGCCGAAGGATCAGGGGGTGCCGTGAGCACAGCCGAGGTGTCCGACGTGTCGGCAGGCATCGGCGATGACGAGGTCGTGGTGTCGTTCCACGACGAGTCCCTGTTGCTGGGCGGTGACCCCGCCGCCGTCGAGTCCTATCTGACGCGGTTGCGGGCGGTCGCCGGGCAGGGCATCCAGGTCGCCGGGATCGACAGAGCCTCGCTCGCGAACGCGGCAAGCGGGCTCGTCGGGCTGGCCGCCCTGCTGGCGGACTGCGGCAAGTACGTTCAGCTGCACCGCGACTGCCTGGACGCGTTGAAGGACGGCAATCTGGTTCCCGTCGGCGAGGGCATCTTTCGCATGACGACAGGCATTGATACCGGCCCGCTCCTCGCGCAACTTCAGTGGCAACCCGCAGTGCTCGGTGCAGAAGCCATGATGTCCGCGCAGTTGGTGGCGGTGCAGGTGGCGTTGAAGTCGGCCGTTGCCCAGGTGGAAGACGCCGTCCGCCGCGTGGAGGACAAAGTCGAGTCGGTGCTCGAAGTCACCCGGGCACAGCGGGCCGGCGACGTGCTGGGGAACAACGTGACGATTTCGCGCATGGTTGAGTCGTTGGAGAAGTACGGGTCGCTGCCCGATGCTGACTGGGATTCGGTGGCCGCCCTGGGTCCGGCGCTGAACGTCACCGTCGAGCAGCTACGCAATCATGTGAGCCGCATCCTGGCGTCCCTCGACCACAAGCTGCCCGTCCAGGCGCGCGCCGAGAAGCTACGAAATGCGATTACCGACAACCGATTTGGCGAAACCCTGAGTCTCTTGGTGGTCGCGGAACAAGCGCTCTACAAATGGCAGCGAGTGAGACTCGCACGCATCGAGTCCACGCAACCGGAGCAGCTGCTGCGGGCGATCGACGAAGCTCGCGAGCTCGTCGAGCACCATCGCCACGAAGATGTCCATATCTACCAGAACGCGAAGGAGATACTCGACCGGTTCGCGAAGACGTCGGCCATTGACGGCTTCCGATTCTGGGCGGTGCGGGAGCTGGCCAAACATCGATCGGCCCTCGGCGAGGAGCTCGACCACTTCGCGGAAGCCCGCCGCCACCAAGTCGAAGCCTGGGAAGACTTCAACATTCCGAGCTTTCTGGATGCCGCCGGCGCGGTCGTCGGCGTCGCCTGGACTTCCACCGCCCGCATACTTGCGGCCGCAGGCCAAGAACTCGCCCGGTTCGGTGCACGGCTGGGTAACTCGTCGGCGGATGAGCATCCCGAAGAACCACTGAGCCAATCAGTCTGACAAGTGACAACGTCCGATCTTGAGCGCTGCGGCAATGACGTAACCGTCTGTTAGTCATTGTGGAGGAAGCCACCGGGATCTCCGGCTAGCAGCCAACGTCCCTCTCCCCCGGCTGGACGTGTCGGATGGTTCAGAGGTCGCCCGTTCGCGTCAAGTTTCGAGGCACTCGCCAACACCACCTAAATACGAAGCTTTCTCGGCAAAACCCCTGCGCAGCCCCACCCCCTCAGCCGATACTGGCCGCGGCACATGGAACGAAGGGGGGTGCCGTGTCGCTCGTCGGCAGCAAGTTCGGCAAATACGAAATCAAACGGCTGCTCGGCGAGGGCGGCATGGGTGAGGTCTATGCGGCTTACGACGCCGCTAAGGGCCGGACCGTCGCGTTGAAGGTCCTCACCGATCGGTACGCCCACGATGAAGAGTTTCGTATGCGGTTCCTACGGGAGTGCCGGGTCGCGGCCACGCTCGAGGAACCACACGTCGTCCCGATCCACGACTGGGGCGAGATCGACGGCAACCTGTACATCGACATGCGACTGGTCAAGGGCGAGACGCTCCACGACCTTTTGCAGAAGGGCGCCCTCGAACCGCAACGCGCCGCGGACATCGTCGGGCAGGTCGCGTCGGCGCTAGACGCCGCCCACGCATTGGGGCTCATCCATCGCGACGTCAAGCCGCAGAACATCCTCATTACGCCGGATGATTTCGCCTATCTGCTGGACTTCGGGATCGCCGCGGCCGCTGGGGAGTCACAACTGACGAATGTGGGCTACCACATCGGCAGTTTCGAATACATGGCTCCGGAACGATTCGACGACGATGACGCCGCGCCTGCCGCAGACGTGTACTCGCTGGCATGTGTGCTCTACCAGATGCTTACGGGCGCCATACCGTTTCCAGTCCGCACTGCACAGCAAGCCGTCAAGGCGCACACGCTCACACCCCCTCCCCGGCCCAGCGACGTCAATACATTCGTTCCTCGGTCATTTGACGAAGTCATCGCACGCGGCATGGCGAAGCACCCCGACGACCGGTATGGCAGCGCCGGAGCATTGGGACGCGCCGCGAAGCGCGCCCTTTCGGAGCCGCACGCGGCACCTGCTCCCGCGCCTGCCCCCGCACCTGGGGCTGTACCTAGTACTGCGGATGCCGCGGCGACAACACGGTTCAACCTCTTGAACGAGCCTCCGCCCGTGCTCAGCAACGAGACCTTTGAGGCCCAAAACGCCCCTCCCCCGGTAACTCCCACCGTCGCGACTGAGGCACAGGACCGAAGCTCACGGCACCTGGCACTTGTGGCCGCAATCGCAATTGCAGTGGCGTTGCTAGTGGTGGGTGTGGGTGTGGGCGTCGGCCTCGTTGTCACTCGAAGTTCCAGCCCGCAGCCCTCGCCGCCCACGGAAGCTGCCCCACCCGGCGGCGCGACGAACTATCAGGAACCGTCGTCACCGGCGACACAGCAGTACCCGACGCAGCCCGCCCAGGTTCCCTCCACCGTGACACTTCAGGTGCCCACGACCGTCACCGCCGCACCGCCGTCGCCCGTGCCGCCCGCCACGCTGGACCCGGTAATGCAACTGCGCCAGATCGCCAATGACGACCGGTCATTCGTGTACAGCCAACTCGCCGACTGGTGGGTTCCCCAACTCAGCTCGAAGCGCCCCGGTGTCCACGACGACGGCATGGTCTGGGACAACGCTTCGACGCTGCAGGAACACCTGCAGCTCAGGCAGCGCTACCCCGATGTGAGACTGCTCTGGTCGGGCGACTGGTCAACGTTCTCGGCGCCGGACTTCTGGGTCACCATCGCCGGGATCAGGTTCCCCGACTCCGCGGGGGCGCTGGCGTGGTGCCGATACCAAGGATTCGACCGCGGCCACTGCGCCGCCAAGCTCGTCAGCACGACGCACCGCGAACCGGGGAGTACGGCATACAACTGATTCAATGGCTTGATAGGAGGAACCACGGGGGTGTGTTATGAGCAGCGGTGATGTTTCGAAATCTCTGGCGGGCACTAACAACGACCAGATCGTTGTTTCCTACCACGACGAGGGTCTTCTCGTCGGCGGCGATCCTGCCGCGGTCGAGTCCTATCTGACGCAGCTTCGGGCGGCCGCCGGGCGAGCCATACACGTCGCTGAGATCGATGCCACGACGATCGGAAATGTGACGGGGGTGGCCGCTGGGCTGGCGTCAATATTCCTTGACTCGGGTAGGTACGTCCAACTGCATCCCGGCAGCATCGAAGCGTTGAAGAACGGCCGTCGAGTTCCGGGAACCGACGGGTTCTTTCGCATGATGACACGGGGCGACGATGGTCAGTTCCTTGCGCAACTTCAGTGGCGACCGGCAGCACTGGGCCCAGAGGCGATGATGTCGGCACAAATGGTCGCCGTACAGCTGGCGTTGAAGTCGGCGATTGCTCAGGTGGAAGAGGCCGTTCGGCGGGTAGAGGGCAAAGTCGAGTCGGTCCTCGAACTCGCTAAAGCAAGCCGGGCCGGTGACGTTCTCGGCAATCACCTGACGATTTCACGGATGGTTGATTCCCTGGAACGGTATGGGTCACTGCCCGATGCGTATTGGGATTCTGTGGCCGGCCTTG
Organism: Mycobacterium mantenii; assembly: GCF_010731775.1. Taxonomy (NCBI): domain Bacteria; kingdom Bacillati; phylum Actinomycetota; class Actinomycetes; order Mycobacteriales; family Mycobacteriaceae; genus Mycobacterium; species Mycobacterium mantenii. The sequence goes on from NZ_AP022590.1 coordinate 2,016,594, forward strand.
GGCCAACGCTCAACGTCACCGTCGAGCAACTACGCGACCATGTCAGGCGCATTCTCGCGTCTTTTGAGCCACTCTTGCCTGTGCACGACCGGGCCGAGAGACTGCGAAATGCAATCAACGACAACCGGCTTGGTGAAACCCTGAGCCTCTTGGTAGTCGCCGAAGAATCACTGTACAAATGGCAGCGCCTCAATCTTGCCCGCATCGAATCAACACAACCAGAACAACTGCTACGAGCGATCGATGAGGCTCGTGAGCTTATCGCCCTTCAGCTTCGCGAAGACGCTGACATCTACCGAAACGCTAAGGAAGCGCTCGACCGGTTCGCTAAGCCAGAAGCTATTGAAGGCATTCGATTCAAATCGGTGCGGGTGTTGGTCAAGCAGCGCTCGGCGCTTGGCGAGGAGCTCGACCGCTTCGCGAAAGCCCGCCGCCACCAAGTCGAAGCCTGGGAGGACTTCAACATTCCGAAGTTCTTGGATGCTGCTAGCGCGGCCGTCGACGCCGCCAGGACTTCCACTGGCCGCATACTTCAGGCCGCAGGCCAAGGACTTGCCCAATTCGGTGCACGTCTTGCCGACTCGTCGACGGTGGACCACCCTGGAGAATCACTAAATCCAAAGAGCACCAATGAGTCTGTCGAATGACGATGCTCCAACTCGAGCACTGCAGTGGAGACGTGGAAGGAAGTGCTCTTCAACAAAGGTAGGCGAAGCGGGATTATGCGATGAGAAAGTTGCCTGCGCGGACGCTCGGGCGCTTAACGTTTGCCATACCTGCAGACAATCGACCATCCGTCGAGTGCGGCAGTAGGCGTTCACAAGTCGGGACGGAAGCCGTAGTCAGCCAGACGGCGCCTGGCAGTCGCCAGCTCGTCTTCGCTGAAGAGTGAGCGAAATTCCGGCTCTAATACGACGTTTTCGACAGTCAGGTCAAGGCGGTTCTTACCCCAAAGAGCAGTAAAGCCATCCGATACAGAGTGGCTGGCAAGAAGCCGGCGCGCGGTTTCGAGCCCGCCGTCCCGATGCAGCATCTCCAGGTAATAGGTCGCTGTATAGCCTGCTTCGCGCTTGGCCCGGACGTAGACGTCCAACATTGCTTTGTTGAAGTCACGAAGGAGATCTCCATCCGAGGTGAGTTGATCGACGTCAGTGGTTTCGACCGCTTCGTTCGGTAGCGCCTCGGATGAAGACGCCGTGGCCGACGAGTCTTCGACGTCATACCTGCCATCGCGTTTGTCGGCGCCATCCGCTATCGGCCGCCTGTCATCATCGCCCGTGTTCGAGTAAGACGTCGGACCAGGCCATACTTCGCAAATCGCATTCGCGATGTACTTAGAACGGGCAAAGATGTCTGCATCAGTCCATGATTCACCGTTTTTGATGACCTCTTTGTTCAGCACAAGCAGGCTGAATTCGTCCAACAGACTCCGCTTGCCCATGCCGGGCTTACCTCCCTCTTTAAGCCCCACCGCCTCGGAGTCAGTCCACGGGCGATTCGAAAGCGAGATGTTGAGAGACTTGGTGACCAGAGTGAGATTCCCGATCGTGTTCACGTTCTTGTCTCGCGCCGCCGCATCCTCCGGCGACATCGGGGGATCGGTGTTCCAATGCGTGCGCCAGCCACGGGGCATTACGTGCTCGATTTCCAACCCCGTCGGTAGCTGCACCGCTTCATACATCTGGCTCTTGCTGCGCAGGTGCTGCTCCACGGCGCCGAGCACCACGCGCAGGCGGCCTTGCCGAATATTGCCGTACAGCTTGGCCGTCGGTAGGAACGTGACCAGCTCCGCATCGCTTGGCCACACTCGTGTTTCCGCGGTCTGTTCGGAGAGATAGCGACGGATCTCGAGGCCGGCCTTCTCTGCGCTGACACGGTCGAGCGCCTTGAGGATCGCGACCATGAACTTATTGACATCCTTGGTGGTGGCGCGGAGCAAAGTACGACGGATAACCCAGCTTTCAATAGCTTCCAGTCCAACTCGGATCTGGGTTTTCGGTACGCCGTGGTTCTCCGACAGGAGCCACAAAAACACAGGTGTGACAGCGGCGAGCTCCATGGTCTCGACGACACGTGAGTAGAACCGGCCTTCGGTGGTGGTCTCGTCGAGCTGCGCGAAATTTCGATACGTCTCGGCATCGTTCCGCAGTTCACCCAGCAGGGCGTTGGCTGTGGTCACGGAGTCCATGTCCCGTGCCGCATACTCGGTGAACACGCGAAATGTGTGTTCACCCTTGACTTCATCCTGTGATCGCATAGTGAGCCAGTACTGCAGAAAGATGTCGACACGCGGCCGAACTTGACGGCCCTGCTTGATCTCTTCCCGCCACCAGACGTCATCGAAATCAGCCCAATAGATAACCGACCACTTTTCGACGTCGGCGCCAATGGCTTCACCTCTCCGGAAGACCCAATTTTTGATGAGGTCCGCTTTGAGTAGAGGGGTCCCGCGATCGTTCAGTGTCTCGAAGATGAGCTGCGCGTCATCATGTCCGGACAGATCTATTGCCACGAGGGTCAGGCGATCCTGCAACGTCGAGCCGAGCGCCTCCGCTCGCAGCTGCTCTGTACCAGGCGGAACCGCACCATCGTCATCGGGTTTTCCGATCAGCCAACGCTCTACTTCCTGTAGAAAAAAGGCGTGCGCCTCGAGGATTCGGTGCTCCCCATGCCAGCTACCTTCCGGATCCATCACGAAGGCAAAAGCCGACCGGTCCGCTTGCGACGGCCAGAGCTTGAACCGCTTACGTGTGCCGGCGAACGCCTTCGACTTATTGCGGATCAGGTCCTCCAGCGCCTCGGCGAGCAGCTCATATCCACGCTCCTCAATCGCTCGACGGGCTGCGTCGAGCAGTAATTGCAAGGTGGTCATTCGCTGCTGGCCGTCGATGACCTCATGGTGCGTCACATCACCGGCGACAGGTGGCTTCGTCTCGTAGACCACGGCACCCAGGAAATGCTGTGCGATCTTCGGTTCGATGCCTGCTTCCTTGGCGACGACATAGCTGTGGGCAACCCGAGCGACGTCGTCCCACAAAGGTGCCCATTGATCTTCCTCATTCCAGACGTAAGGGCGCTGGAAAGCCGGGATCTCGTAATGCTCCTTGCCTTCAAATAGCTCGCGTGGACTGCGCGGATGTGCTTCCATTCCTCCCCCTGGTCTAGCTCATGGCACTCAAGTCAGAGCCGGTCTCGCTCTCGTTGGATGCGTTGATTCTGAGGTTAGAGCAGGTCGCTGGCGAATGGCGCAAGTCTCATCACAAGATAGGCCGACGGTATCTGCGTTTCCGGCCGCAACCGATTGGCTATCCGACTTTGCGGAGGCTACCTACATGAGCTACTCGCAGTTACCCGACCTCGAATGTTGCGGTGGCGATGACGACTGCCTTCTTCACCGGCTCCGAATCATCCTGGAGAAAGCCACCGGGGTCTCTGGCCAGCTGTACCCCGGCGGGCAAATCTTCCCGTCGGGACGGGCTTTGGCGCCTGGGGCTGGTGTCAGGTTTCCAAGCCAGCAGTTCGTCACGGTGGAACGTGTCTGTATGTGGGTCGACAGCGGGGATGTGTGTCTGGCTATGTGGCCTGGCGAGCTACAACCCCAGTACAGGCGCGTGTACTCCGATCCGAAGGCTGTGGAAGCACTCATCGCGCTCACCCACGCTGCCGGCTGGGAAGTCCACCCCAATTTTCACCTCGCATATCGGTTTGCTAGCCCACAGCAGAGGTGGTACCCCCCGAGGTATCTGCCCGGCCCGGCATACCTGCGGCAATGGATCGACGATCTGCATGACGGACGAGCCGGCGGCCGAACCCGCGACCAGCTGGCAGACCCCAGCTTCCGCGAGTGGCTCGTGCAACGTGCTTACGCAGATGACGCCGACCTAGCGAGCCTCGACGTTTGGATAAACGAACAGTCGCCCAAACGCCAGTTCCACATCCGCCCGAGCGTCCAGATTCAGAGGACCTGGCCGATGGCTGAAGCGATCGGTCTAGATCGAGAGGGCGTGTTCATCGCTGAAGTGCGTGGAGTGATCAATCAAATCTTCGGCGCGTTAGGCGAGCAACGGCTACCCACATCCGAATCCCTATCGGATGCTCGTTAGAACTCAACATCCGCCAACCGGGGTGCGGCTGGCAGATTGTCGCGTTCTCCCTTGAGCATGGCCGATGTCAGCGATCTGGCCAATCCTGCTTTTGCGCACAGTCATCAAGTTCTAGTGAGCGGGGAACTCAACTACCGGGTCTGCTGCACGAATGGGTCAAGGTGTCACCAATCCGTGCAGCAGACCCGGCACAAGTTCCCCTCTACTGCCTGGGCCTCAACCTATCGCACGCGAAATCAATAACCGATCTGTCGACGGAACCCGCGCTACGGCCTCGCCGGCAACGCCTTCAACCACCCATCCGAAAGCAACTCCAACAACTGCCCATCCGGATCCCGAATCATCGCCATCGCCTCACCCACGGTCCCGTCGACCACCGCACCCCCGAACTCCGCCACCTGAGCCAACACACCGGGAAGATCCGATACCGAGAACGAGATGTGCGTCAGCCCGATCTGATCCATCACCCGCTCCGAGCCGGCGTGCACGTGCCGCTGCGAGTAGTCCATCAATTCGAGAACGAACCCATCCCGCACTAGATACGTCGCATGCACCCCGAGCGGCTCGGGCAGCCCCACCAGCTGGGAGGTTGGGCCGTCGGGTGGATCAAGCTCCCACCAGAACTGGAACCCCAGCAAGCCCTCGTAGAAGCGGCGGGACCGCTCGCGATCCGTGACGCATAACCCAACATGATTGAAAACCGTCCGATGGCTCGTCATGACAACCTTTCCGCAGCAAATCGAGCCTCCGCGGCCATGCCGAGCGACCTCGAAGCCGCTTCCGCCACGCAGCTCAAACGCGTAATAATGCAAAGATAACGCAATAAGCGACCGCCACCGCCAAATAAGCAGACCGCTTTGCTTGGAGGGCTTTTCGATGGCCACACGTCCGAACGTCAGCGCCGACGCGATCGTTGACTTCGACCATCATTCCGACGCGTTCAACCTCAACGAGCTGGCCGTCAACGCCGACTTGCGGCAGCGATGTCCGGTGGCGTGGAACGAGAACTACGGCGGGTTCTGGTTCCTCAGCAGCTACGACGCTGTGAGTCAAACCGCCCGCGACGGCGGCACTTTCGCCCACAAGTACGAGCCCAACGCCGCAGACGGCGTCGACTATCAGGGCGAGATGGGCGTCCCGCGCCCCGACGGCCAACCGGCCCTGGGCATCGGCGAGGTCGACGGCCCCTACCACCAAGCCCTACGGCACGCGCTGGCCCCGTTCTTCTCCCCCGGCGCCGTCGAGAAACTCAAGCCATTCATGGAGCAATCCACCCACTGGTTCCTCGACCGAAAAATGAACGACGGACAGATGGACCTGGTGCTCGACTACGCCAGCCCGGTCCCGGCCATCCTGACCATGAAGCTGATGGGCCTGCCCTACGACAACTGGCACCTGTACGCCAACCTCTTTCACTCCGTCATGGCCGTCTCCCAGGACAGCGACGAGTACGCCACCGCGATCGCCAAAGTGCCCGCCATGATGCAAGAAGTGATCGAGTTCGCGACGGCCCGACGCAGCAACCCGAAGGACGACCTGACCAGCTTCCTCCTGCAATTCGAATTCGACGGTCGGCGCCTCACCGACGAACAGCTGCTCAACATCCTGTGGAACCTCATCGGCGGCGGCGTCGACACCACCACCTCCCAGACCGCGCTGACCCTGCTGCATCTGGGCACGCACCCCGACATCCGGCAGCAGCTCATCGACCACCCCGAGCTGTACCGCACCGCCACCGACGAATTCCTGCGCTACTTCTCGGTCAACCAAACCCTCAGCCGCACAGTCACTCACGACATCGTCCTCGCCGGCCAGCACCTACGCAAAAACGACAAAGTCGTCATCAGCTGGCTGTCCGCCAACCACGACGAAAACGAGTTCGACCGGCCCGACGAGGTCATCCTCGACCGTGCACCCAACCGCCACGTCGCCTTCGGGCTGGGGCCGCACCGCTGCATCGGATCGCACCTGGCGCGGCTGATGTCCGGCGTGCTGGTCAAGGCCGTCCTCGACCGCATCCCCGACTACGAGGTCGACGTCGCCAACGTCCACCAATACCTGGGCAATCCGAGCATGACCGGGCTGGGTAAGCTCCCGGTCACCTTCACCCCCGCAGCCAGCCGGGTAACGTCACGGCCGTGGTGATCGCTCAAAGCACTTGAGCCACAACACCCGTCACCAAGTCGTCGGGAGCCTGGTCGATGCCGACGGCCTGCAGGTGGCCACCGATGGCCAGCGAGGCGACGCCGTGCACCAGCGACCACAGCGGGCCGGCGATCTCGCGAGGATCCTGACCCCCGGCGATGCCCGCCTCCTGGCATCGGGTGATCGCGTCGAGTAAGTCGCCGAACGCCTCCAAGCCGGCCACCGCCACGCCCGGCTGCTCCGCCTTCAGCGACTCCGCCCCGAACATCACCTGATAGTGATCGGGATGGGCAACCGCCCACCGCACATAGACACGGCCGAGCTCCATCACCCGCTCCCGGGGATCCGATACGCGATCGGCCGCCGCGGCGAGGTCGGTGTGCAATTCGTGGAATCCCTGTTCGGCGACGGCGGCCAGCAGCTCGGCCTTGTCGGCGAAATGCCGGTACGGCGCCGCGGCGCTGACCCCGGCGCGCCGGGCCGCCTCGGTGAGGGTGAACCCCTTCGGCCCCTGCTCGGCCACCAACGAGAGCGCGGCGCTGGTCAGCGCGCGCTTGAGATCGCCATGGTGATAGCTCTCCCGCCGCCTGACGGTCGACCGCTGCACTGACATGTTGACGACATTAACATTGGGGTCTATGTTAACGCTATTCACATCGGCGACCAAGGAGACGACATGACGAATCTGCTTGAAACCACATCCACACTCGCCGGCACCCGCGACCGGGAGACGACGGCCGACCTACTCGGCCAGGCGCTCGCCCAGGGCTACCTGCAGATCGACGAGTACGACCGACGGCTGCAAAGCGTCTTCCAGACGCACACCGCCCAGGAACTGCGCGAACTGCTCGCCGGCCTGCCGCTCGACCGCATCCGGCGTCACGACCCCCGCCGGCGCGCCGCTCGCGTGGCCGCGGCCCGACGGGGCGTGCGCGCGCACCTCGCCGCGTACCTCGCCATGGTCGTCATCGTGCTCACCGTCTGGGCAGCCGTCGCCCTGACGACCGACGCCACCTACTTCTGGCCGATCTGGCCCATCCTGGGCGCGGGAACCGGGCTCGTCAGCCACGCGATGTCGATATCGCAACTCAAGCAAAGCCGTTAGCAATCAACACTTTTCGTCAGGAGCAGCCATGAACACGGCAGTAGTCACCGGCGCCAGCTCTGGGCTGGGCGCAATCTTCGCCGAGCAACTGGCGCAGCGCGGCCACCCGTTGGTGCTGGCCGGGCGTGATCAGGCCCGGCTCGAGCAGGTCAAGCGGCGGATCGGAAGCAGCACTCAGGTCGAACTGGTCGTCAGCGACCTCGGCGCCGACGGCGGCGTCGAGGAGCTGATCGCTCGTCTGAACGGCCGGACGATCGACGTGCTGGTCAACAACGCCGGATTCGGCACCTACGGCCCCTTCGCCGACATCGACGGCCGCCGGGCTGCGCGGCCTGGACCGGGGCCGCGCGGTGGTCGTCCCCGGATGGCGCAACAAGGTGATGACAACGGGCGGACGGCTCGGACCCGGTTGGCTCTCGGCCCTCATGAGCGGGCGGATGCTGCGGCCCGGTGATGCATTAGCGAACTGCAGCGCCGCGTTACGAGCGCGACGTGCCGGTGCCGGACCGATAAGCGACTTTCGAAGGCGCTATCACATCCGCTAGCAGGTTCGTGAGTCGTCTAATGGTCGGCACACCGTTACGCATGTGACACATGGGTCCGATGTGAACTGAAAGATATTGGGCCCGTTGCGCTTACGACGCAGTGGCGAACTGCAGCACGGGTTCCGACGAATCGACGTGCCCGAAGCTGATGATCCGCAGCCGGTACGGACGTACCTCGTAGACCACGCCGTCGACCGGATTGGTGACGTCGAATCCGTCCTCGGCCCGCTCAGCGTTGGAGAGCTCGATGTGGGCGCCGTCGCGGATCCGCTCGCCGCGGTAGTAGTAACTCCCGCTGAGGTTTTGGCACACCACCGCCAGCGACTTCGCGGTGCGCACCACCGCGGCCGGCGGATTGCCCGGATCGCAGCGGGCCGTCTCGCCGACGAACCCCAACCCGTCGGCGCCCTTCACCGGCCGTGACAGCGTCGGCGTCAGCGGTGGCGGCGGGGTGGTCGGGGCCGGGGGTGCCGCCGCCTTCACCGTCTGGGACGGCCGTGACGCGTTGTGATGAGTGCCGCCAACCAGATTCACCGACAGCACCAACCCGGCGATCAGCATCACCACCGCGACGGCGGTCACCACGAGCGGTGTGGTGCCGATCGCCGGCCAGCGCCGCGGGCCCCCGGAGACGGGGGGCGGCTCGGGGGCGTCACGGGGCTCGTCGGGTTCGACGGGAGCGAGCACCGGCAGCGGGCGCGTCTTCGGCGGTCCGCTGCGGCCGGCCGCGACGCCCACCGGCTCGTATGCGGCGAACACCGCCTCGCTGGCGGCCCGGGCGAGTTCGCCCGCGGAACCGAATCGCGCGGCGCGCTGCTTGGCCATGCCCTGGGTGATGATGTCGTCGTACTCCCGGCCGACGCCGCGGCGCATGATGCTGGGCCGGGGCGCCGGAGCCAACATGTGCGCGCGCTTCAGCTCCCCCGCGTCCTCGCTGTCGAACGGCGGCTGGCCGGTGAGGCACTCATACAGCACGCACGTCAGCGAGTAGATGTCGGTCTGCGGCCCGACGCGTCCGGTGGTGAATCGCTCGGGCGCCATATAGGTGCGCGACAGATTGTCGTCGCCGGCGGCCTGGGCGATCCCGAAGTCGGCCAGATAGGTGAAGTGGTCGTGGGTGAGCAGGATGTTCTCGGGCTTGACGTCGAGGTGCACCAGCCCGGCGGCGTGCGCGGCGTCCAGGGCACGCGCCACCTGCGCGGTGATCGATGCCGCACGCGATGGCTCCAGTGCGCCCTGCTCGCGCAGCAGGTCCTTGAGGCTGCCCCCGTCGTCGACCAGGTGCATGTCGATGAAGGGCACCCCGTCGATCTCGCCGAAGTCATGCAGCGGGATGACATGCGGGTCCCGTAGCCCCGTCACCTTGCGGCACTCACGCCAAAGACGTTGCTGGAAGCCAGGGTCCGCGGCCGTCTCGCCACGTAATAGCTTGAGCGCGACCATCCGGTCCTTAACCGTGTCGTACGCGCGGTAGACCTCGCCCATCCCCCCGGTGCCGATCAGTGATCGCAGCTCGTACGGCCCGAACCGGGTACCGAGCCGCGAACTGCGGGACGAGGAGGTCAATGGGCAATCCTTCCTTGCGTAAGACAGTCCAGCCCGCGGGTTCCCGAATCGGGCGACGACATAACGTGCGGAGCCTCACGCGTGTCGCTACTCCGGGACGCCGCTGATGGCCGCTATTGTTCGCCGACCGGCTACCACTCGCATGACGAACAGCACCGGCCTGCGCGAAACCGCGCCGCCCCTACCCTAGCGGCAACGCGCCATCCCAGTCCCGACGGTATGACGGCGCGCGGTTTGCGGGTGGCACCGGTATTATTGACGCAGTAGTCGATTCCGTTGGGCGACGCAGCCCCACCAAGTGCCGGTCATGGATCGTCTCTGCTCTCAGCCGGCGAATTATCCACTCTTACTCCATCTTTCAAGAGGCTTAGTTATGCGTGACGAACTATTTTCCGGCTTCAGTGACGCCGGGTGGGATGAAGCGCCCTGGGACGTCGAACCAACATTCACTGCGGAAGAGATGCAGATCCTGCTCAACCCGGCGTTGTCGGCCATTGAGGCCGCCGATCAAGTGGGTTGCGTCGTACACGACGTTCTACGGTTGCGCCGAACGGGCTGAACACTCGCGCTGGACACCCCGGCCGCCCAGCGGCTAGACCGGCGGTTCAGTTGTCGTCTGACTCTTCAACGACTCGGCTAGGCGTTCACCCTCAGGTGTCAGTTGAAGCCAGATCGTCAAATCCCACAGCGTGGGTTCGTCGTAGTGGCCGACAAAAAGGTCGTGGACGCGATCCATCGCGTCGTCGATCGAAAGATCCCAAGGCACCACTCGTTCGTCGGAAGCGCCGAGTATGTCTCCGATCTTCATCAGCCCATCCTCAAGCAACGACCGGATTGTGCGCAGCACCAGATTTTGTTCAGCCACAACGGTATCAGCGAGGTGGTTGCGTTTGGTGACGGACGTGACCTGCGCCATCGGGACACACATTGCCAGCCCATCGAGCAGCAATTCGTTGCGCAGGAACTCTTTGGCGTCAGTCCCCGGCTTGTCGTTTTCTAGATGCTGCTCATCGGGTTGAGTCATCGTTTTCTCCGGTGTCGCATTTGGTAGCTTGATCAGCTTCGGTCTTCATTCTTGTGGACCTTCGAATTCTTCGGGGATCTCACCTAGTAGCGGCCATTTGTGGTCCAAGGTGTGCGGAATGTGGATGGGATGAGGGCCTGTAGCAGGTGAATTGGGAGGCAGCCCTCCGAAACCTGGCAACGCGCCACCACCTTCTACCGCGCCGGGGGCGGGTTTAACCGGCGGCGGCGCTTCGACTGGCGCACGCACCGGCGCTTGGGGAGCGACAGCAGGTTGCCCGGACGCTGGCGGGCCTACGGCCCGCGGTGCGGCGGGCGCCGGTATTTCCGGTACGCCACCTCGCGGGTTGATGTGAACTTTGGTATAGCCGCCTTGGTCGGGGCTATTGATGTCAAGGACCGGCTTTCCGTCGGACTCGGCGGTCCAGCGCTGCCCGATCGTCGTGCCGTCGGGTAGCCGGTTCGAGTCCCTTTGCTGGGGTCGCCGTACCCATTCGGCATTTCGACACCGTGTTGTTTGGCCCACTTCCACAGATTCTCCAGGTCTTGTGCAGAACGCACTTCCTTGACGTCTAGTCGATCGCCGACAGGCAGTTTCCCAAGTCCCCCGCGGATATCGTCCCCGGTGGGCCCGGGATTAGCTTCGCCGTTCCCACCATCTTGTTTCCAGGTGCGGTCCACAGCTTGGATACGGCCGTTACGCGCCGGCAGAGGCGCGGCAGGGGCGGGGTTTGGCGGGAATGTATCGCGGATTCCAGCTACGGCGGCGGTGATCTTGCCGGCCACTTGTTGATCCAGGCCGACCAGCTGCGCTGCACGTTGACGAAGGTCACCGGCGAAGGCCTGTCTACAGCTTGCCGCGCGGCCCGCTGCGCGCCTGATTTGCCCGCCCGTCCGGTCGGTGACCGAAAGATCTTCACCCACTGCGAATCCCGCATTGCGCGCATCCTCTACGGTGTAGCGGACTCGGGAGCGGGCCGCATACAGATCCGAGGCGCCGCTGCGCGCGACGCGGGCTGCCGCCCGTAATTGGTCGACTGCTGCGCTCGCTGTTTGCAGGTCGGCATGGGTCGCGCTACGCAACGCGTCGGAGGCTTCGCCGTGCCAATCGACCGACGCAGCGTCTCGCCAAACCTGGTGGGCCACCCCATAACTACGCTCGCCCACGATCTCCCAGTGAGCGGCCGCCTCCGTGAGATGGTCTGTGGGCCAGGCCAACAGCGCCGACAGGCCAGGAAGTTCTGCAACCGCGGCCATGGCTACACGCTGGTCACCGACTGAGTCATCGTAGCCAGGTCGGTGGTCGATTCAACTTCGTTGGCGGTATAACGCGTATCGGCTTGGCCGACACTGGTGGCGCGTGCACCCACCTGTGCGGCCATCCCCGCGGTGAATGCCGTGACGTCAATGTGGGCGCCGTTGACGGCGGCCGCGCTCAGCTGACACGCCAACCCCAGCCCCGTCGGCACGGCCGTGTGGTTTAGACCGTCCACCAAGGCACCCCAGCGGGCCGCCATGGCTTGGATGCCCGCGCCATCCACACGCATCGTTTGCCGCACAAGCGGAAGCGTAGGCTGCACGTCACGCGCTTGCCACTCACTGAGACGCCCCAGATACCCCGCCACGTCGATCCACCGAATGTGGCGATTACCCGCCATTGGATGAAGAGTAAAAATGGTTCACAGCTCTTGTCTCGCACCGTGGATAAGAAGGTGAGGCCTTCGATGACCGACATGACGGCGCGGTTCGCGCAGATCGTCGGCGAGCACAACTTGCTCACGGGCGACGCCATTTCCGAGGACTATTCGCACGACGAGGTGCTGACCAAGCCGCCGCAGAAACCGGCGTACCTGGCCAAGCCCGCGACCGCCGAAGAGGTCGCGCAACTGCTCGAGGCCGCCACGGAAAACCAGGTGCCGGTGACGGCCCGCGGCTCGGGAACCGGCTTGTCGGGCGCGGCCATTCCGCGAGCGGACGGGCTGCTGATCTCCTTCGAACGCATGAACGCCGTGCTGGAGGTCGACGTCACCAACCAGGTCGCCGTCGTCCAACCCGGGGTGACGCTCACCGCGCTGGACGACGCGACCGCCGGCACCGGGCTGCGGTACATGGTGCACCCCGGCGAGCTGTCCTCCAGCGTCGGCGGCAACGTCGGCACCAACGCCGGCGGCATGCGCGCGGTCAAGTACGGCATCGCCCGCAACAACGTGCTCGGTCTGCAGGCGGCGCTGCCCACCGGCGAGCTCATCCGCACCGGCGGCAAGATCGCCAAGGTCTCCACCGGCTACGACCTGACCCAGCTCATCGTCGGCTCCGAAGGCACCCTGGCCCTGGCCACCGAGGTGATCGTCAAGCTGCATCCGCGCCTCGACCACAGCGCCACCGTGCTCGCCCCGTTCACCGACTTCGACCAGGTGATGGAGGCGGTGCCCAAGATCCTCGCCAGCGGCCTGGCGCCCTACATCCTGGAGTACATCGACAACGTGACGATGGCCGCGCTCGTCCACACCCAGAACCTCGAGCTCGGCGTGCCGGACGCCGTCCGCGACAGCTGTCAGGCGTATCTGGTTGTGGCCCTTGAGAATCGGACCGCGGACCGGCTGGACGAGGACGTCGAGAAGACTGGAGAACTGCTCGCCGAGCTGGGTGCGGTGGACGCCTACGTGCTCGAGGGCGGCTCGGCGCGCAAGCTGATCGAGGCGCGCGAGAAGGCGTTTTGGACGCTCAAGGCGCTCAACGCCGACGACCTCATCGACACCGTCGTGCCGCGCGGCGCGATGCCGAAGTTCCTTTCCGGCGCAAGGGGTCTGGCCGCGGCGGCCGGCGCTGCCGCGGCGGGCTGCGGTCACGCCGGTGACGGCAATGTGCACCTGGCCATCTTCTGCCCCGACCCCGGGATACGAAAGAAGTTGTTGACCGACATCTTCGCGCTGGCAATGGAATTGGGTGGTGCGATCTCCGGCGAACACGGCCTCGGTCGCGCTAAGGCCCCGTATTTCATCGAGCTCGAGGACCCGGTCAAGGTTGACCTGATGCGCCGCATCAAGGCGGGCTTCGACCCGGTCGGCATCCTCAACCCGGACGTCGCCTTAGCGGCACCAGACTCCTAGCCGATGATAGGGAAGCGGCGCTGAGCGGCCAGGGCCTTGAGCCCCTTTTGCATGACCCCGCGCACGTGGGCATCGAGTTTCTTGATGTCGGCAGCCTCACCGATCTTGGCGGCCAGGTTGATCGGCGGCAGCACCTCGGTGACGATCTTGGTGGGCAGCGGCAGGTTGACCGGCGCGAGGACGCTCAGCCCGAACGGGAATCCGATCGTTATCGGCAAGATGTTGGTGCGGAGGAACTTTCGCTCGAATTTGGTGAGCCCGAGGGCCCGCGACAGCCATTTGCCCCGGGTCAGAAACAGTTGTTCTTCCTGCCCGCCGATGGAGACGGCAGGAACGATCGGAACGCCGGCCTCCATGGCCGTGGTGATGTAGCCGGTTCGGCCTTCGAAGTCGATGACGTTCTCCCGCAGGGTCGGTCGGTAGACGTCGTAGTCACCGCCCGGGAAATCCAACACGACGGCACCGGCGGCCAGCGCCTTGGCGGCGTTCTCGCGCGTCGCCCGGATCACCCCGGTCCGCCGGAAAAACTCGGCCGCCGGTCCGAAAAAAAGTGTGTCGAAGCCAAGCGCATACAGCGGGCGGTCGTACCCGAAGGTGTCGTAATAGGCGACGGCGAACACCGACAGGTCGAACGTGAGTATGCCGCCAGAATGATTGCCCACCACCAGGGATGCGCCCTCCGGAAGGTTGTCCAGGCCGCGAACCTCGGAACGGAAATATTGCTTCACGATCGGCCGGGTGAGACCGACGACATGCTCAGTCAGACCGCGGTCCCACTTGTCGACGTCGGTCAGGTCTTTGCGTGTGTCGCTCATGCGCCTTTGCCAGCTCACCGATCCCTGAGGAAGCTGATGCTACGCCGCGGTGCCGTCGATGACGGACGCTTTTGCCCGCCTCCCGGCGACACATTTGGCGCGACCGCGCTGCGGGCACTCTTCGAAAGCTTCCCCGATCTGCGCCTCACCGCTCCCCCGCAGCGGCGCGGTCTGATCAACTTGCACGGATACACTTGGCTGCCGGCCCAACTCGGCCACCGCAGAACGACTTGCGCCACACTGCCCGTCTAAAGCTCAGGAGTCGTCATGTCCCCCAAGGATCATCCCAACAGCGCCCCGGGCCTGCCAATGCTGTTTCCCGCCTGGATCGACCGGCTGCAGATGAAATACATGAACCCGGTTATGCGCCGGGTGGCCCGCTTTCTGCCGACGTTCGTGGTGGTCAACCATCGCGGCCGCAAATTGGGCAAGCCCTATCGCACCGTAGTGAACGCCTACCGTAAAGGCGACGTCGTCGCAATCCTGTTGGGCCACGGCAAGACCGACTGGGTCAAGAACCTGCTGGCCGCCGGCGAGGCGGATCTAGAGATGCGCAACCGCGACGTGCACATCAGCAACCTGCGGGTGCTGCCCACCGGCGCCGAGGGCGACGGGCTGCCGTTCGTCGCGCGTCTGGGTCTACGCCGGATGGGCGTCCTGGTCGCCGACGTGGCCTGAGAACCTCAGCTAGGCAACGACTCTCGGCCGATCGCCGGTGTGAGGGAGGCATCGACCTCGGTTTCTTCGTGGTCGGCGAGCCAGCGTTCGGCGTCGATGGCGGCCGAGCAGCCGCTGCCGGCGGCGGTGACGGCCTGCCGGTAAGTGCGATCCACCAGGTCCCCGGCGGCGAACACCCCATCGATCGAGGTGGCCGTGGTGTGCCCGCGCACCAGCACATAGCCCTCAGGGTCGGTCTCGAGCACCTCGCGCACCAACTCCGAACGCGGGTCATGCCCGATCGCCACGAACACCCCGGTGACCGCCAACGTGGACACCTCACCGCTGACGGTGTCGCGCAGCCGCAACCCCGTCACCGTCTGCTCACCCTCAACGGCCTCCACGGCCTTGTTCGTCACGATGGTGATCTTGTCACTGGCCTTCGCGCGTTCCAGCATGATCCGGCTGGCGCGAAACTCCTCCCGCCGATGCACCAGCGTCACGCTGCGGGCAAAGCGGGTCAAAAAGGTGGCCTCCTCCATCGCCGAGTCCCCACCACCGATCACCGCGATGTCTTGATCCCTAAAAAAGAACCCATCACAGGTCGCACACGAGCTCACCCGCGGCCCAGCAACTCCTGCTCCCCGGGCACCCCAAATAGCGCGCCGCCGCCCCATCGCCAAGATCACCGACCGCGCCCGATGCGTCTGGCCCTCAGACGTGGTCACCGTCTTGACCCGACCCTGCAGCGACACCGACTCGACGTCTTCCATCCGCAGATCCGCACCAAAACGCAACGCCTGCTCACGCATCTGATCCATCAACTCCGGACCCGTGATCCCATCACGAAAACCCGGGAAATTCTCCACCTCGGTGGTCGTCATCAACGCCCCACCAAACGACGTCCCCTCAAACACCACCGGCGCCAACTGCGCCCGCGCCGTATACAACGCCGCGGTATACCCAGCAGGACCCGAACCAATAACGATCACGTCGTGGATGTCGGTGGAACTCATAACCGGCCACACTACTGCGAATCCCAAAAGTGCCGCGTCCAATCCTTCTGGCCGGCAAGGCGGAAACGTGAACCCGCGCACACAACGGCCGGTTGTGCCCTCACAACATCCCGACCTCTACTGACGCCCCCGTCAGGGGGGCACTATGGAAATCGCGACCCGTGGGTCCAACGACGAACTTACGGGTGCCTACAGACCCAACATCATCGCGATGCCGCGGCCCGCCAGCCCGCCCTGAGGCCGCATGACGGTCCGCTCTAAGCCCGCTCTGCGCCGCCGCGAGGAATGAGAAGCCACATGACCACCGCACGTCCCGCCAAGACCCGCAACGACGGTCAGTGGGCACTGGGCGATCGCGAACCGCTCAACCACGCCGAGCAGTTCAAGACCGACGACGCGCCGCTGAACGTGCGCGACCGCATCATCAACGTCTACGCCAAAGAGGGCTTCGACAGCATCGCCAAGGACGATCTGCGCGGGCGGTTCCGCTGGATGGGCCTCTACACGCAGCGCGAGCAGGGCTACGACGGCAGCTGGACCGGCGACGAGAACACCGACAAGATCGAAGCCAAGTACTTCATGATGCGGGTCCGTTCGGACGGCAAGGCCATGACCGCGCACACGATGCGCACCCTGGGCCAGATTTCCACCGAATTCGCCCGCGACACCGCCGACATCAGCGACCGGGAAAACCTGCAGCTGCACTGGATTCGCATCGAGGACGTCCCCGAGATCTGGCGGCGGCTCGATTCGGTGGGACTGCAGACCACCGAGGCCTGCGGTGACTGCCCGCGCGGCATCCACGGTTCGCCGCTGGCCGGCGATTCGCTCGACGAGGTGCTCGACCCGTCGCCCGCGATCGACGAGATCGTCCGGCGCTCGCTGAACAATCCCGAGTACGCCAACCTGCCGCGCAAGTACAAGACCGCGGTCTCCGGTTTGCAAGACGTCTCGCACGAGACGCATGACGTCGCGTTCGTCGGCGTCATCCACCCCGAACACGGGCCCGGCCTGGACCTGTGGGTGGGTGGCGGCCTGTCGACCAACCCGATGCTGGCCCAGCGGCTCGGCGTGTGGGTTCCGCTGGACGAGGTCGCCGACGTCTGGGAGGGCGTCACCCAGCTCTTCCGCGACTACGGCTACCGCCGGCTGCGCGCCAAGGCCCGGCTGAAGTTCCTGGTCAAGGACTGGGGCGTGGAGAAATTCCGCGAGGTTCTCGAGAACGAATACCTCAACCGCCGGTTGATCGATGGACCGGCGCCCGCGCCGGTCAAGCACACCATCGACCACGTCGGGGTGCAGAGGATCAAGAACGGCCTCAACGCCGTCGGCGTCGCCCCGATCGTCGGGCGCGTGTCGGGCAGCACCCTGTCGGCGGTGGCCGACCTGATGGAGAAGGCCGGCTCCGACCGAGCGCGGTGGACCCCGTTCCAGAAGCTGGTCATTCTCGACGTTCCCGACGACAAGGTCGACGAACTGGTCGCGGGTCTGGAGGCGCTGGGCCTGCCGTCGCGGCCCTCGTCGTGGCGCAAGAACACCATGGCGTGCACCGGAATCGAGTACTGCAAGCTGTCGTTCGCCGAAACCCGGGTTCGCGCGCAGACGTTGGTGCCCGAGCTGGAACAGCGCCTGGCCGACGTCGATTCCAGGCTCAACCTGCCGATCAGCGTGCACCTCAACGGATGCCCGAACTCGTGCGCGCGAATTCAGGTGGCCGACATCGGTTTCAAGGGACAGTGGATCGACGACGGCGAGGGTAATTCGGTCGAGGGCTTCCAGGTTCACCTCGGCGGCGGCCTGGGCGAGCAGAGCGGCTTTGGCCGAAAGCTGCGCCAGCACAAGGTCACCAGCGCCGAACTGGGCGACTACATCGACCGGGTGACGCGCAAATACCTCGACGGCCGCCAGGACGGTGAGACTTTCGCTTCCTGGGCGCTGCGCGCCGACGAAGACGAATTGCGCTGAGGCCGACATGGTGGCGATGAATTTCACCGAAGAACAGCTGCGCGAGCTGGCCGCGCGCGGCGCGTCAGAGATGGAAGGCGCCAGCGCAGTCGACGTATTGCGTTGGACTGACGAACATTTCGGCGGCACCGACGGACCCCGCGACGGAGCCAACTGCAAGTTCGTGGTGGCCTGCAACATGCAGGACGCGGTGATGGTTTCGCTGGCGGCCGACGTGCACCCGGGAGTGCCCGTGCTATTCCTGGACACCGGCTATCACTTCGCCGAAACCATCGGCACCCGCGACGCGGTCGACTCCGTCTACGACATCCACCTGCTCAACGTCGAGCCCGAGCACACCGTGGCCGAGCAAGACGAGCAGCTGGGCAAGGACCTGTTCGCCCGCGACCCCAACGAATGCTGCCGGCTGCGCAAGGTCGTGCCCCTGCGCCGGGCGCTGCGCGGATACGCGGCCTGGGTCAGCGGGCTGCGCCGGGTCGAGGCGCCCACCCGCGCCAACGCCCCGCTGATCAGCTTCGACGACTCGTTCAAGGTGGTGAAGGTCAACCCGATCGCGGCCTGGACCGACGAAGACGTCGACGCCTACATCGAGCAGCACCACGTGCTGGTCAACCCGCTCGTCGACGAGGGCTACCCGTCGATCGGCTGCGCCCCGTGCACCGTCAAGCCGGCCGAGGGCGAAGACCCACGCAGCGGACGCTGGCGGGGACGAAACAAGGTCGAATGCGGGTTACACGCCTCATGAGCACCCTCGTCCTCACCGCGCACGGCAGCCGCGACCCCCGGTCGGGCGCCAACGCCCACGCCGTGGCCGAGCGGCTGGCGATGATGCGGCCCGGCCTCGACGTGCGGCTGGCGTTCCTCGAGCTCAACACCCCGAACTTCGGCGACGTGCTGGCCGGGTTGCCGGACAGCCGCCGCGCGGTGGTCGCCCCGCTACTGCTGGCCAGCGCCTACCACGCGCGCCTGGACATCCCCAAGCAGATCGCCGAGGCCCGCGCCCACGGCATCCGCCAAGCCGCCGTGCTCGGTGAAGACGAGCGGCTGGTGTCGGTGCTGCGCGAAGGCCTTGTCGAGGTAGGGGTTTCCCCGCTCGACGACGGTCTCGGGGTGATGGTGGTGGCGATCGGTTCGTCCAACCTCGCCGCCAATGCGCGCACCGCGAAGGTGGCGGCCCGGCTGGCCGCCGGCACCCAGTGGGCCGGTACCACAATGGCATTCGCCACCCGGCCCGAAGCCTCGGTGGCCCGCGGCGCCGAGCTGTTGCGCCGCCGCGGCGCGCGCCGGCTCGTGATCGCACCCTGGTTCTTGGCGCCGGGCCTGATCACCGACGGCGTGTCAAACTTCGCCCGCGACAACGACATTCCGATGGCGGCCCCGCTGGGCGCGCACCGGCTGGTGGCCGAGACCGTGCTCGATCGCTACGACGAGGCGATCGCCGACGACGCCGCGGCCTAGCTTTTCGATGCCGCGCTGCGGCTGATGATGTGGCTGAGCAAGTCGCGGATCGCTCCGGCCGGCGGGTGCGCCCGCCGATCCAGATGGCCCGAAACTTGCGGCGCAGGTCCAACTTCGGGATGTGCACCGCGTGCAGACGGCCGACCGCCAGGTCGTCGGCCACCGCGAGTCGGCTCATGGTCGCCGGGCCCGCGCCGGCGAGCACGGCGGCGCGCATCGCCGCCGCGGAGGTCAATTCCAGCACGGGCGCGGCCTGTTGCATCTCCTCGCCGAGCACCTTGCGCAACGCCACCGTCAGCGAATCGCGGATGCCCGAATGGGGTTCGCGGGCCACCAGCGGTGTCTGCGCGAGTTCGCGCGCGGTCACCACCCGCGACCGTCGCGCCCACTTGTGGTTGGGCGGGACCACGATCACCAGCTCGTCTCCCCCCACCACACAGCTACCCAAACCCTTTGGTGTACCCGGGTTTTCGACGAACCCAAGATCGGCGCTACCGTCACGGACCGAGGCGATGGCGTGTTCGCTGTTGGTGGCGGTCAGAATCACCTGAGGCGCGTTGTCGCCGCGCCGCGTCGCCTCGTTCTGCAGGGACAGCAGCCAGTGCGGCATGAGTTGTTCGGAGATCGTTTGGCTGGCCGCCACCCTGATGCGTTCGCGGCCTTCTTTGCGCAGCGAACCCAGGCCCGCATCGATTTCGCCCGCGACGTCGAGCAGCCGGGTCGCCCAATCCGCGACGATCAGGCCCGCGGGCGTCAGTTGGGAGCCGCGCGTCGTGCGGACGGCCAGGGTAACGCCGATCTGGGCCTCCATGGTGGCGAGCCGGCGGGATATCGCCTGCTGGGTCAGCCCGAGTTCGCGCGCGGCCCGGCCGAGGCTGCCGGTCTCGGCGATCGCCAAAAATGCCTCGAACGCGGCGAGTTCGGGCAGCCGAGGGCTAAGTGGCATGGGCGGCAGCTCACAATCAAATCGTGTGACACAACTATAGCTTGTGACACCACAACGCCAAACCTCTACTCACGCCGCGCCCCGGCCGGAACGATGGGACACATGGACCGCGCAGCCGACCAGGTTCAGACCAGGCAGCCT
Source organism: Mycobacterium mantenii (assembly GCF_010731775.1). NCBI lineage: Bacteria > Bacillati > Actinomycetota > Actinomycetes > Mycobacteriales > Mycobacteriaceae > Mycobacterium > Mycobacterium mantenii. The sequence continues at coordinate 2,037,189 of NZ_AP022590.1, forward strand.
GGGCCTCGCGCTTTTGCGGGCCGCCCAACGCTTCAACCAAGAGGCCGGTAGCCCGCGCGTACGCCGTCGCGCTAAATTAGCCAGCCAGACCGTGAATTGACGGCTTGCACCCGGCTGACCCGCTCGCCAGAAGGAAGGACAACACCCGTGGCCTACGTGATCGCCGAGCCCTGTGTCGACATCAAAGACAAGGCGTGCATCGAGGAATGCCCTGTCGACTGCATCTACGAGGGCGCCCGGATGCTCTACATCCACCCCGACGAGTGCGTCGACTGCGGCGCCTGCGAGCCGGTATGCCCGGTCGAGTCCATCTACTACGAAGACGATCTGCCCGACGAGCACAGCCAATACTTGCAGATCAACGCCGATTTCTTCACCGAACTGGGGTCGCCCGGTGGCGCGTCGAAGGTCGGGCTGACCGAGAACGACCCCGCCCGGGTGAAAGAGCTGGAGAGCAGAGCAGAGGCGTCCTAGCCTCCCGGGTCGCTAGTCGAACCCGGAGAGCCCGAACGTATCGCTTGGCCGTCGTCCCGACAGCTTCTGCACCACCCACTGGTTCATCGAAACCCCTTGCTCGGCCGCCTCTATGGCGAGGCGGCTGTGCAGCTCCGGGGATGTCCTGACGACGAGCGTGCCGCTGTAGTTGCGGTCGGCCATTGGGGTCGGGGGTGTTTCGCCGGTGTTTAGCATGATTTCGACGTGCCGGTCGACGGCCGTCTCGATTGCCTCGACGGCCTCTTGTGCCGTCGGCGCTTCTCGCCGCATGAACGGCAATTCGAGGCAGGAGCCGACGTATTGGCCGTGGTACGGCGACCACGCGGCGCGGTACGTGTAGTGGTTCACGCCGGGTTGATAGCACGGGCGCTAGCGGTTTCGCGAGTCACTTATCCCCAGGGAGAGGCGCGCCGGGACTGACGACGGGGCGGCGGCCGGGTTCGGCGCTACCCCACCGCCGGGGCCGACGACGGTGCGGCGGCCGGGCCGGCGCGGCCCCACCGCGCCGCACCCCACACCTCTCCGGACCCATGTGGCCAATCCCAAATCACCTAGCGCATGCGCTATCGGATCTCAGAGTCATCTACCCGTTTCGTAAGGTGAGGCAATGCGGAGAGCTCGAATCAGCCACATCATCCGGCAAATAGGGTCATTGGTGGTCACCGCGGTGACCGCGGCGTCCACCCTCAACGGCTACCGGCCGCTGGCACGCCGCGGATTCCCGTCGCTGTACTCCTGGATGTTCGGGCTCGTCGTCACCGAATTGCCGTTGCAGACGCTGGTGACCCAGCTCGGCGGACTGGCGTTGACGGCCCGTCGCCTCAACCGGCCCGTGCGGATAGTCGCGTGGATTGTCGCGGGCATCTCGGCCGCGGGCCTGCTGAATTTCAGCCGCGCCGGACATCGGGCCACCGTGCCACTGAACGAGGCGTTGGACAGCGGATTGGGAGCCGACCGGCTCACCGACTCGGCGAGCCTGTGGCGCCGGCCGACCGGCAGCGGCACCGCCAAGACCCCTGGGCTGCTGCGGATGCTGCGCATCTACCGCGACTACGCCCACGACTCCAACATCAGCTACGGCGAATTCGGCAGCGCAAACCACCTGGACATCTGGCGACGCCCCGACCTCGACCCGAGCGGCAAGGCGCCGGTCCTCTTCCAGATCCCCGGTGGCGCCTGGACAACGGGAAACAAACGCGGACAGGCTCATCCGTTGATGAGCCACCTCGCCGAGCTGGGCTGGATCTGCGTGGCGGTCAACTACCGGCACAGCCCACGCAACACCTGGCCCGACCACATCGTCGACGTCAAGCGCGCCCTCGCCTGGGTCAAGGAACACATCGCCGAATACGGCGGCGACCCCGAGTTCATCGCCATCACTGGGGGTTCGGCCGGCGGCCACCTGTCGGCCCTGGCCGCGCTGACGCCCAATGACCCGCAGTTCCAGCCGGGGTTCGAGGACGTCGACACCCGGGTACAGGCGGCGGTGCCGTTCTACGGCATCTACGACTTCACCCAATTCGACGAGACGCTGCATCCGACGATGCCGGGGCTGCTGGTCAAGTCGATCATCAAGCAAAAGCCCTCGACACACCTGCAGATATTCGAGGCCGCGTCACCGGTCAACCATGTCCACTCCGACGCTCCCCCGTTCTTCGTCCTGCACGGCCGCAACGACTCGCTGGCCTACGTCGAGCAAGCGCGCGCGTTCGTCGAGCAACTCCGGCAGAAGAGCAACCAGCCGGTGTTGTATGCCGAATTACCGTTCACCCAACACGCTTTCGACATCTTCGGCTCCGCTCGAGCCGGGCATACCGCGGTGGCCGTCGCGCAATTCCTCGCCGAAATTTACGCGGCGCACCTGCGGGCCGACGTCGTCGCAACCCCCGAAGTCTCGTAGCAAGCTAGGACTTCGGACGCACGCCGGCGGCGCGGTAAACGAACATCGGGTCCACCGGAAAGCGCAGCGTCGTAGCGGGTAGGGCTTTCAGCACCTCGTCGGAATTGTCTTCTTGTAGTTGAGCCTCATCGAGCCGCTCAAGGCGGGGTCGACTCCATGAAGGTCGATGTCAATGCGGACGCCCTTGTTGGCGATGGTGTCCCGGCCCGGCCCGTCGTCGGTGTCCCAGCGGCAGTCGATGGACCGCAGGTTGGCGTCGCCGCGCGCGGGCAAGGTGGCGACGATCCGGGCGGCGCTGAATCCGAACACGCCCAGACCGTAGCCCGACGACTGACCGGCCCGCAGCCTTATCGCACCGTGACGGTCAGCGTGTAGGTGCAGGCCGGTTTGGCGTCCTTGGACACGAAGCTGGTGTACAGCGTGCTGATCGTCGTGGTCCCCGGCTTCAGGGCAGCGAACGTCCATTCCTCTTTGCCCGGCGCGCCCAACGCGTCGGACGTCGGCTGGACGAACTCGTGATTGAGCTGCTTGATGACCGAGGAATCGCCGATCTTGGTGTCGGGATTCCACCGGTAGGGAGTGGTGTAGTTCGACCCCAACTCCACGACCAGGGTGTTGCCGACGGCGAGGGTGATGTTCTGCGTGATCTCGCTCTGCGTCAGCACATCGGTCATGGGCACCTGGAGCGTTTTGGTCGACGGCGGGTTCCTGGACGCGAAGTGACAGCCCACCACTGTCGACAACAAGAGCACGGCGACTGTCACCAGCAGCCTGACCTTCACCACATCCCCCTTCGATTCCGCTCCGGAGCCTAATAGGTTCTCAACCCAGACCGAAGATAGGCGACGACGCCGACCGTCGCGTCCGGCAGGATGGGCTGGTGTTTGGCCTCGTACTGATCGTTGCCCTGGTGTCCACCGTCATCGTGGGGACGGTCATCGGGCGGCGCTATCGCGTGGGTCCCCCGGTGTTGCTCATCTTGCTGGGCGTCCTGCTGGGCCTGGTGCCCCACTTCGGTCAGATACACGTCAACGGCGAGGTCGTGTTGCTGCTGTTCCTCCCCGCGATCCTGTACTGGGAGGGACTGAATACCAGCTTCCGCGAGATCCGGGCCAACGCCCGCATCATCGTGTTCCTCAGCGTCGTCCTGGTGATCGCCACCGCGGTGGCGGTGTCGTGGACGGCGCGGGCGCTGGGCATGGATCCGCACGCGGCCGGCGTCCTGGGTGCGGTGCTGTCGCCCACTGACGCGGCCGCGGTGGCCGGTCTGGCGAAGAAGCTGCCGCGCCGATCGCTGACCGTGCTCAAGGCCGAGAGTCTGATCAACGACGGCACCGCCCTGGTCTTGTTCGCCGTCAGCGTCCACGTCGCGATCGGTGGGGCCGCGATCAGCCCGCCCGAGGTGACGGCCCGGTTCGTCGGCTCCTACCTCGGCGGTATCGCCGCCGGGCTGCTGGTCGGCGGGGCGGTGACGCTGCTGCGCAAGCGACTCGACGCGCCCCAAGAGGAGGGGGCCCTGAGCCTGGTGACGCCGTTCGCGGCGTTCCTGCTGGCTCAGTCGATGGAGTGCAGCGGAGTGGTCGCGGTGATGGTGTCGGCCCTGGTCCTCGCCTACGCCGGCCCCGTGGTGATTCGGGCCCGGTCCCGGCTGCAGTCCTCGGCCTTCTGGGATATCGCAACATTCCTGCTCAACGGCTCGCTGTGGGTGTTCGTCGGTGTGCAGATCCCGGCTGCGCTGCGCGGGATTGCGGGTGTCGACGGCGGCATTCGCCACGCCCTGTTCGTCGCGCTGGTGGTCACCGGCGTGGTGATCGTGTCGCGCATTTTCTGGGGCGAGATCACCACGCTGCTGATCCGGCTGATCGACCGCCGCCAAGTGCAACGCGAACGTCGGGTCAACTGGCGCCAGCGCTTCGTCACGGTGTGGGCCGGATTCCGTGGCGCGGTATCGCTTGCCGCGGCCGTCGCCGTGCCCGTGACGACGCTGAGCGGCGCGCCGTTTCCGGACCGCAGCCTGCTGATCTTCATCGTGGTTGTCGTCATCCTGGTGACCGTCTTGGTGCAGGGCAGCACGCTGCCCGCCGTGGTCCGGTGGGCGCAGATGCCCGAGGACGTCGCCCACGCCGAGGAACTGCAATTGGCTCGGTGCCGCGGAACGCAAGCCGCCCTCGCCGCGCTGCCGACAGTGGCCGACGAGGTCGGCATCAGCGACGAGCTGAGGCGCCGGCTGCAAAAGGAATACGAGGAGAAGGCCGCGCTGGTACTGGCCACCGAGGACGGTTCGCCCGACACCCGCATCCTCAAGGGCCGCGAGAAGGTCCGGCGGGTCCGCCTGGGCGTGCTCGAACACAAGCGCCGGGAAATCACCTCGCTGCGCAACCAGAACCTCATCGACGACATCGTGTTGCGCGAGTTGCAGAACGAGATGGACCTCGAGGAAGTGCAACTCCTGGCCGCCGCGGTCGACGACGGCGACGAGGACGAATAGGGCCCGTCGGTGGCCGACCGTACAGTCGGCCCCATGCTGCACACCGTCGCGATCCGCGGGTATCGCTCGCTGCGCGAGGTCATCCTGCCCCTGGCTCGTCTGTCGGTGATCACCGGCGCCAACGGCGCCGGCAAGTCCTCGCTGTATCGCGCGCTGCGCCTGCTGGCCGACTGCGGCCGCGGCGAGGTGATCGGTTCGCTGGCCCGCGAGGGCGGGCTGCAGTCGGTGCTGTGGGCCGGTCCCGAGCAACCGGCCGGCGCGCGACGCTCCGGCAAGACCGAGGGCACGGTGCGCACCAGGCCCGTGTCACTCGAATTGGGCTTCGCTGCAGATGATTTCGGCTATCTGGTGGATCTGGGCATTCCGCAGTCTGCCGGGAAGTCGGTGTTCGCCCGCGACCCGGAGATCAAGCGGGAAGTGTTATTCGCCGGCCCCGTGCTGCGGCCCAGCACGACGCTGGTGCGCCGGTCCCGTGTGTTCGCCGAGGCCTGCGCGGACTTCGGCAGCGGTTTCGATGAGTTGTCCCGGGCCCTGCCGTCGTACCACAGCGTGCTCGCCGAATACGCCCACCCGCACGCGCTACCCGAGCTTGCGGCCGTACGAGAACGGTTGCGCGGCTGGCGGTTCTACGACGGCTTCCGTGTCGACGCGGGGGCTCCGGCGCGGCACCCGCAGGTGGGAACCCGCACCCCGGTGCTCTCCGACGACGGCAGCGACCTGGCGGCCGCGATCCAGACGATCCTCGAGTCGGGGTTCGACGACCTGGACCGGGCCGTCGCGGAGGCCTTCGACGGCGCCACCGTCACGGTGGCCATCCACGACGGGCTGTTCGACCTCCAACTGCGACAGCGCGGCATGCTGCGCGTATTGCGCGCAGCCGAATTATCCGATGGCACACTGCGTTTCCTGCTGTGGGCCGCCGCGCTGTTGAGCCCGCAGCCGCCGTCGCTGATGGTGCTCAACGAACCGGAAACTTCGCTGCACCCCGACCTGGTGGCGCCGCTGGCGTCGCTGATCCGCACCACCGCGGCCAAGACTCAGGTCGTGGTGGTCACCCATTCCCGGTCGCTGCTGGAATTCCTGGACACCACGCCGGTCTGCGAGGGCTCCGACGGGGCCGTCGAGATCGAGCTCTACAAAGACTGGGGCGAAACGCGCATCAGCGGCCAGGCCCTGATCACGACGCCCCGGTGGGATTGGGGCACACGCTAGGCGGCGGCGCTTTGTCGCTGGCGTTCAGTGTGGATCCCCCGCGGCCCCGCACGTGGCGTGTCGCCGACCAGGATTCACACTCAACGACGTCAATGCACACTCCGTGAGCGCAAGAAGGCCGACACCCGGCGCGCGCTCAGCGATGCCGCCCTGAAGCTGGCGTTCGAGCGCGGCCTGGAAAACGTCACACGCGAAGACGTCGCGAACCTGGCGGGCGTCTCGCTGCGCACATTCACCAACTACTTCGGCGGCAAGTACGAGGCACTGGCCTACCGGCAGGCAGAACGCGTGGGCCGCAGTGCCGAACTGCTACGCGAGCGCCCCGCCGAGGACCGCTGTGGACGGCGCTCACCCATGCCGTGCTCGGACCCCTGGAGGCCGATTTCGGCGACGTCCACGGCGAGGAGAACCGGCTGCCCAGCCGTCAGGAACTCATCGAGGTACGAAAGCTGCTCATGCACCCGCAGGTCCGAACCTCGGTGCCGCAGAATCTATTCGACGAGACCGCGACCTGTACCCACGATTGGTGCTGGCCGTCGTCCGCGCCGTCGGCGACGCCGCTGCCGACGCCTACGTGCGGGCCGATCCGCCGGTAGCCATCACCGAGCTGATCCGCGAGGGCTTCGCGGCCGTCAGCGCAGGATTGCCCGAACCTCCCGGGAAAGAGGCACACCATGACTGACGAACGCGCCGACATCGTCTATCGCCGGCGCCGGGCCAACGGGCTGCTGCTGGCTTGCGAGCTGGCGCTGACCGGTGTCAGGCCCGCATTCGCAGGCCCAGACCGCGTTGGTCTCGCCGGGTGCGGAAGTTGCCGCGCTGCGCACGCTCGTGGGCGAGTTGTTCACCATTCCCGACGTCGCCGCGCACATGGCGAGACTGCTGGCCGGCAACGACGTTCGGTACGACGTGGGGGATGACCATCCGCTGTCGGGGTGGCCGGTTCCCGAACTGACCCTCGATGACGGCCGACGAGTCGCCGAGCTGCTGCACGATGCGCGCCCGGTGCTACTCGACCTCGCCGGCGGCGTCGCGGACGCGGCGCGCTGCTGATCCGGCCCGACGGCTACGTCGCGTGGGCCGCCGACGAATTCGGTTCCGCCGAAGAATCGGGCCTGCATGCGGCGCTACAGCGCTGGTTCGGGCCGCGGACCCGCCGATAGCGCCACCGCAAGCGAAATTCACGGAGTGTTCAGGCACGCGTTGGGCCAGCATTGGTGAGTGCACACGCGCACCGCGTGTCCTCACGGTATGCGCGTTGTACAGGTCGCCAATTTCTACGGCCCTCGCTCCGGCGGCCTTCGCACCGCGATCGATCGGCTGGGCGCGGAATATTGCGCGGGCGGGCATGAGGTCTTCCTGATCGTTCCCGGCCAGCGCGCCGAGCGCGCCCAGCTTTACACCGGCGTGGTACGAATTACCCTGCCCGCCCGGCTGATTCCCTTCACCGGCGGATACCGCGCGGTGATGCCGGGCCCGGTCAAGGCGCTCCTGCAAACGTTGCGGCCCGACGCGTTGGAGGTCTCGGACCGGCTCACCCTGCGGTCGCTGGGCCGCTGGGGCCGTGGCTACGGTGCCACGACGGTGATGATTTCCCATGAACGCCTGGATCGCCTTGTGGGCCAAGTTCTTCCGGGCCGGGCGGCGCGGAAGTTCGCCGACCTGGCCAACGCACGCACCGCCGCGAATTATGACACCGTGGTGTGCACCACCGGTTTCGCCCGCGAGGAATTCGACCGGATCGGAGCGGCCAACACCGTCACCGTCCCCCTCGGTGTGGACCTGCAGATGTTCCATCCGAGCCGCCACTCCTATCTGGTGCGCGAGCGGTGGGCCGCCCCGGCCCAGATGCTGCTGGTCCACTGCGGGCGGCTGTCGGTGGAAAAGCGTGTCGACCGCAGCATCGACGCGCTGGGCGCGCTGTGCCACGCCGGCGTCGATGCGCGGCTCGTGGTGGTGGGCGAGGGCCCGCTGCGGGCCAGGCTGGAGCGACAGGCCTCGCGGCTACCGATCGACTTCACCGGTTTCATCTCCGATCGCAACACCGTGGCGCAACTGCTGGCCTCGGCCGATGTGACGTTGGCGCCGGGACCCCACGAGACGTTCGGGCTGGCCGCGCTGGAGTCGCTGGCGTGTGGCACACCGGCCGTGGTCTCGCGCACGTCGGCGCTGACCGAGATCATCACCCCGGACAGTGGCGCGTCGGCCGACAACGATCCGGCCGCCATCGCAAAAGCGGTCCGCGCCATCGCCAGTCTGCCCGAACGGCAACGCCGCGTCTCTGCGCGGCGTCGCGCCGAGGACTTCACCTGGCACCGCGCCGCGACCGGCATGCTGGCGTCGCTGGGGGCGCCGGCCCTCGACGAACCGCCCGCCGATTCCGAACAGACCGCCTAGCGTCCAGCTTCGTCAGTAGTTTCGCGGCAGCGCCGCAACCATCGCCTCGACCTGTGTGCGCGTCAGCGTGGTGACGCTCCCGTCCGGTAGGCCGAGGATGCGGTCGACGGCCAGACCGTGCAACCTGAATCGTGTTGTCAGGTAGTCGATCGAGCGTTCTCGCGCGGCCTCATCGTCCGCGCGCAGCACCTCCAGGACGGTCGAGTTCGTGCGCGCGGCGAGGCCGTAGATCATGTCGGCGACGCCTTCGGGGTCGAAGGTGTCGAAGACGCCCTCGGCGACCCCCTCGGAGATCAGGCGCGTCAACAAAGGCAACGACAACGCCTCGTCCACAGCCACTATTCGTCCGAACAGATGGGCGTTGTCGGGACGCAGCAATGCCGCCATGGCGGCGAGCTGCTCGGGGACGCCCATCGTCATCTTGACGTCAAACCCGGCTTTTAGCAACGCGTTCAGGCGAGCCAGCGCATTTCCGCCGCACGCGGCGACGGCATCCTCGATGACGGCGAAACCCGTGCGCGCACTGCGTTCGGCCAGCGCGGTTATCAGCGCGTCCTTTGATGGAAACCAGTGGTAGAAAGCGCCTTTGGAGACACCGGCGTCGGCGATCAGATCGTTCAGGCTGACGTTGTCATAGCCACGCCGCATAAATAATTCGGTCGCTCGATCCAGCAGTTCCGCCCGGCGGATGTCTGGATGCTTAACTACCCTCGGCACCCGGGCGATCCTGGGTTGCACCCGCCACGGTTTCGGGCGCGCGTTGTTCCGGTTTCCAGCCCACGTATGTCAGATACAGCCCGGCGCAGGCCAGGCCGATGAACAACACCCATATCGCGGCGTAAGCACCCGAGTTGTAGATGGCGTTGCCGGCCGCGTCGTAGGCCATGGGAACAGTCAACAGCAGCAGCCCGCGAATGAAGAAGAACCAGCCGACGGCCGACACGATGATCGCCGCGAGTCCGCGCCAGTATTGGTGAAAAGCGATGATGAACAGGCCGCCCATCAACAGGATGGCGCCATACAGCCACGGCCACATCGGATTTGCCTTGAACTCGGTGAACAGCGTCTGCACGTAGGAGCCGCGTACCGCGATCGTGGTGGGCACGATGGTGAGAAACGGGCCCATCACGCGGGCGAACATCCGCGTCCGGATCTGCGATTGTGTCGAAGTGCTCATTGCACCACCTCCCTTTGCGTACCGAGCATAATCGACCAGTGGTCGGTATACCAAACCGCTGGTCGGTAAAGCCTTAAAAGTCGGACGCGGCCCAAGTCCCCGGCGGATACGGCGGAACCTGTCCGGCGAAAGCGTCGTCGGTGAGTGTGCACAGGGTGTCGGAGATGGTGCCGGCGTTTGCTAACACCTTCGCGGCACCGCCCGGCACCACGCGTGCGATCACCGCCTGCCACGAGTAACCGACGCCGCCGTGCTCGTACCAGATGAACCAGTCGGTGCCGCGGTGACCCGCGCGAATCAGGCGGCGGAACGGCGCGTTTGGGTCGCTGACCGAATCGGTGAAGTTGAACGGGGCCCCGATATCGGCCATCGGCGGTAGCAACTTGAGGAGCTCCGGCGGCACCTGGGAGACGTGCTGCACCTCCTGCACGGGTGTTTTCAAGGCGCACTGGGTGTTTGGGGTAGCGGCCGCCGGTGTCGCGGTCGCGCATGACAGCGCGATACTGGCCGCGAACCACGCGGTGACAATGTGCCGCGTGACGGGCCTTTGCGCCACCATCTGCTCCTATCGGCGGCCCCGTTCCCGGGACCCTACGCCGCTTCGCTCGGCCAGGGAGCGGTTTGCTCGCAGCGCTGGCTAGGCTCACTGAAGGCCGATAAGGAGGATCCTTGAGCACACGCAACCAGGTACTGGTCACCGCCGCCGAGTTGGCGGACACCCTCTCGGCCGGCGATCCGGTGACCATCCTGGACGTGCGGTGGAGAATCGACGATCCCGACGGGCGCGCGGCCTACCTGGACGGCCACATTCCGGGTGCGGTGTACGTCTCGCTCGACGATGACCTCAGCGATTACTCGATTGCTGGCCGGGGCCGTCACCCGCTGCCGTCGGGGCGCAGTCTGGAAGCCGCCGCGCGCAACTGGGGAATCCGGCAGGGCGCACCGGTCGTGGTGTACGACGACTGGAATCGCGCGGGTTCCGCGCGAGCGTGGTGGGTGCTGACCGCGGCCGGGCTGGACAACGTGCGCATTCTGGACGGCGGCTTGGCCGCGTGGCGCACGGCCGGACAAGGCCTCGAGGCCGGGCTCGTCGTTCCGGCCCCCGGGAATGTGACTGTGCCGCACGATGATCTGCATGCGGGACGCCGCCGCACGCTGACGGCCGAGCGGGTCGGGGAGGGCACGGTGATGCTGCTCGACGCGCGCGCACCGGAGCGCTTCCGCGGCGACGTGGAACCCCTCGATCCCGTCGCCGGCCACATCCCCGGCGCGAAAAATCTTCCCAGCGGCGAGGTCTTGGCGTCCGACGGCACCTTCCTCGATGACGGCGCGCTCGCACATCTGTTGTCCGATCGCGCAATCGCGCGTCACGACGCGGTGGCCGCCTACTGCGGCTCGGGCGTCACCGCCGCGGTCACCATCGCCGCGCTCGCCGCGATGGGCCGCGATGCGGCCCTGTACCCGGGTTCGTGGTCCGAATGGTGCTCGGACCCCGACCATCCGGTGGAACGCGGCGACGCATAGTCTTCCGCCGCCCGGCGGCTCCCGACCATGAGATGAGTTTCAAAAGCGCCAGCACATGGACTAGCGGATCTGGGAAGCACACCTCATTGTCGGAGCGGTGGTCCGCCCGCGCGAGGCCGCCTCGATCCCGGCGAACATCACCCCGGGCGAGGTTCGCGAGTTGTTAGACTCTGCCCGCATGAATCCGCTTGGGAAGAACACGCTATGAGCGGCCGTCTCGACGGCAAGGTCGCGATCGTCACTGGCGCCAGCACCGGCCTGGGACCCGTGCTGGGCTCGCTGTTCGTCCGTGAAGGCGCCAAGGTGTTGCTGGCCGCACGGCGCGACGAGCTGGTTCACGCCGCTGCGCACGCGGCGGGCCCCGGTGCCATCGCCATGCGCGCCGACGTCACCGATGAGGACGACGTCGCGGCCATGGTGGCACGGGCGGTCGACGAATTCGGTCAGGTCGACATCCTGTGCAACAATGCCGCCGCGCCCGGACAGGATCGCTGGATCTGGGAGCAGACGCTGGACAACTGGAACTCCACCATCGCCATCGACGTCACCGCCGCGATGCTGTGTACCCGCGAGGTCCTCAACCGTTCGATGCTGCAAAGCCGCCGCGGCGTCATCCTGAACTTCTCCTCCACCGTCAGCTACTCCGGCATGGTGCGCAAAACGCATTACGTCACCGCCAAGGCGTCACTGCGGGCATTCACCAAGGCTGTCGCGCTCGAGGTCGGCCCGCATGGAATCCGCTGCAATTGCATCGTGCCCGGTGCCATCGACACCGAGCTGTGGCGCAAATGGGTGAAGCGCACCGCGGACGAGCAGGGCGTCGACGCGGAGACCGTTCGCGCGAAGCAGCTCAAAGGCGTTGCTCTGCAGGATATCTCCTCGACCGAGGATGTCGCCAACCTGGCGTTGTTCCTCGCCAGCGACGAAAGCCGCACCATCACAGGCCAATCGATTCCCGTCGATGCCGGGGGGTACATGCAGGGATGAGCGGACACGCCAAACTGTCGGTGGCCACCCCGGTGGTCACGATGTTTCCCGGAAGCAGCGGCGACTGGGAGAAACACGCCACCATCGAGGATCTGGCTCAGATCGCCGAGGCCGCAGACCGGCTCGGCTACCACCACCTGACCTGCAGCGAGCACATCGCGCTGCCCGCGGCCGAGCGGGCCCGCCGCGGCACCCGCTATTGGGATCCGCTGGCCACGTTCGGCTACCTGGCCGCACACACCCAGCGCATTCGGCTGGCCACCAACGTGCTGGTGCTCGCCTATCACCATCCGCTCGAGATCGCCAAACGTTATGGCACCCTGGACCAGATCAGCGGCGGGAGGCTGATTCTGGGGGTCGGCGTCGGGAGCCTCAAAGAGGAATTCGATCTGATCGGCGCACCCTTCGACGATCGCGGCCCGCGCGCCGACGACGCCCTGCGGGCGCTGCGCGCGTCGCTGTCGGTCGCCGAACCCGCCTACCACGGTGAGTTCTATTCGTTCGACGGCCTGGTGGTCGATCCGTGCGCGGTCCAGGAGCGCGTGCCCATCTGGGTTGGCGGGCGGACGCTGCGATCGCTGCGCCGCGCCGCGACGCTGGCCGACGGTTGGGCCCCCTTCAACGTGAGCCTCCAGCAGGCCCGGGATTGGCTGGGCCGCTGTGATTTTCATCCCGGCTTCGACGTCGTCCTACCCGCTCCCGCGCTGCTGAACCCGATCAGCGAACCGGAGCGCACCCGCGACCTGCTGGGCGAAACCACCGCACACGGCGCGACGATAATCAGCGTCGCTTTCCGGCACACCTCGCTGCAGCATTACCTGGAGAGCCTGCAGGCTCTCGCCGAACTCCATCCCCCCGCGGGGGTTTCCACGTGATGCGCGTCAGGGCGGGCATCTTCAGCCTCACCGCCGCGGCGCCGGCCGATGACGACGGCAGTTATCTGCGCTGGCATCTGCTGGACCACATGCCCGAGCAATACCAGCTGCCCGGCATCGTGCATGGCTTGCGCTGGATCGCTGACGGAAGGTATCCCGACCACCGCCTCGCGGCCGACGGGCCGCTGGGCGAGATCGGCAACGCGGTGCACTATCTGGTCGGCGATCCCGTCGAGAAGACCTTCGACGACTTTGTCACCCTGGGCCGCGTCCTACGCGACAACGGCCGCTTTCCGGTCGTGCGACCGTCGCTGCAAGTGGCCGGCCTGCGCTTGCTGCAGTGGCGATCCTCGCCGCACGCACTCGTTTCGCCCGAGGTGGTGCCGTTCCGGCCGCACCGCGGGATCGTGCTGATCGTCGAAGAACCCACCGACGGCCGACCGGACGACTGGCTGCAGTGGCTGCACACCGAGCACTATCCGACACTGCTCGCCACCCCGGGCACGGCCGGCGCGTGGACGTTCGGCTCCAGCGCCGGATGGAGCCACCTGCCCCGGGGATGGCGGACCGATCATCAGTACGTCACGGTCGTCTATCTCGACGACGATCCGCTGACCACCATCGGCGCACTGGCACCCATCATCGAAGAGCGTTGGCGCTCAACGGCGGTGCGGCCGGTGTTCGCCGGACCGCTGCGCACCATGATCAGTTGGGACGCTTGGCCCTAAACCGCCTGCGAGGCGCAGCAGGTGGGCTCCGATTGGTCGGCGGGCCCGAAGGTCTCCGAATCCGCCTTCACGGTGTAGATCTCCCAACGTTCACCACCGGGACCGCTGACCCACACTTTGTCTTGGGTGGCGTAACAACACGTGGTGTCGACCTCTTCATCGGTCAGCAGGCCGACCTCGGCAAGCCGTTGACTCTCCGTGTGCACGGTGTCAGTGGAGGCGACCTCGACCCCGAGGTGGTTGAGGGTGCCGCCTTGGCCGGGGTTCTCCAGCAAGACCAATTTGAGCGGCGGTTCGGCGACGACGAAGTTGGCGTAGCCGGGTTTGGTCTTGGCCGGCTCAACGCCGAATAGTTTGGTGTAGAAGGTGATTGCCTCGTCGAGATTGTCGACATTGAGGGCCAGTTGAACCCGTGACATGGTCAGTTTCCTTTCGTGACGGGTGTCTGGATGGTCATCGTGGTCCCGAGCAGTTCTGCTATGAGAGCACGAACATGCTCGGCGATGTCCTGGCGGATGGCCCGCACCGTCTCGACCGGCTGCCCGGCAGGATCGCGCAGGCGCCAGTCGCGGTAGGAGACCCCCGCGAAGTACGGGCAGGCATCACCGCAACCCATGGTGATCACGATGTCACTCGTCTGTACCGCGTCGGCGGTGAGAATTTTCGGGGTATCGGTGATGTCGATGCCCCATTCGGCCATCACCGCCACCGCCGCGGGATTGATGTGATCGGCGGGCTCCGTTCCGGCGGAGCGGACGTCGATGCGGTCGCCGGCCAGGTGACTCAGTAGCGCCGCGGCCATCTGCGAGCGGCCCGCGTTGTGCACGCAGACGAACAGGACACTGGGCCTGTCGGCGCCGGCCGAGGAGCTCCCAGCCGCACCGAACAGCCGTGGTCGCAGCGCCAGGGAGACGTAGACCAGAGCGACCAAGACCGGGACTTCGATCAGGGGTCCGACCACACCGGCCAGGGCCTGGCCCGAGGCGGCGCCGTAGGTGGCGATCGCCACCGCGATCGCCAGTTCGAAGTTGTTGCCGGCGGCGGTGAACGCCAGCGTGGTGGTGCGCGCGTATCCGAGCCGCAGCAGCACTCCCAGCGCGTATCCCCCGGCCCACATGATCGCGAAATACGCCAGCAGCGGCAACGCAATTCGGGCGACATCCCAAGGCCGAGAGGTGATTTGGTGGCCTTGAAGCGCGAAGAGGATGACGATGGTGAACAGCAACCCGTACAAAGCCCATGGGCCGATCCGCGGCAGGAACCGACCCTCATACCAACCGCGGCCTTTGGCGCGTTCGCCCAGACGACGCGACAGGTATCCGGCCAGCAACGGTATGCCCAGGAAGATCAGCACGGATTTCGCGATCTGCCATGCGGATACATCGATGCCGGTCGTGTCGAGCCCCAGCCAGCCCGGCAGCACCGACAGGTAGAACCACCCCAGGGCGGCGAACATGACGACCTGGAAGATCGAATTCAGCGCGACCAGTACGGCGGCGGCTTCGCGGTCCCCGCGCGCGAGGTCGTTCCAGATGATGACCATGGCGATGCAGCGCGCCAGCCCCACGATGATCAGGCCGGTGCGGTACTCCGGCAGATCCGGCAGCATCAGCCAGGCCAAGGCGAACATCACGGCGGGTCCGACCAGCCAGTTCAGCGCCAGCGATGTCACCATCAATTTGCGGTCCGCGGTCACGGTGCCCAGCCGGTCGTAACGCACTTTGGCCAGCACCGGGTACATCATCACCAGCAGCCCGATCGCGATGGGCAACGAGATCCCGTCGACCGCAACGGCGCCCACCGCCCGCCCCACGCCCGGGACGAGCCGGCCGAGCAGCAGGCCCGCCACCATGGCGATCGCGATCCACCCGGGCAGGAATCGGTCCAACGTCGAGAGCCGGGCGCCCACCGGCGAGCCCGTGCCGATCCGCGCTTCGGTCATGACCCGCATCCCGCAGCCACTGGTGCGTCGACGCTCAGCACCGACGAAAGCTGTTGCAATGCAGTGGGAATCACCCAGTAGTAAACCCAGGTACCGCGCCGTTCACAGTCCAACAGCCCCGCCGAGCGCAGCGTCTTGAGGTGATGGGAGATCGTCGGCTGCGAAACATCGAACGTCTGGGAAATTTCGCAGACGCACGCCTGGCCACCGGGGTGGCTGGCGATCAGGCTCAACAGTCGCAGCCGAACCGGATCGCTGAGCGCCTTAAACATCGCCGCCAGCTCCACGGCGTGCGGCTCGGCCAAGGCGGCCGCCCCCAATGCCGGGCAACATGCCACCTCGGATTGATTCGACATACATCTATATAAGCATGTATCGAATCAAGGCGCCAGCGGTGGCGTTTTCCCCGTGCTCCGGTTTTAGTCAGGTAAGGGAAACGAGCGGGCCCTATAGTCCTCGTGACGTCCTGTCCTAGTCAAAGGGGTTGCCATGACCAGTCCCGACAACCGCCGCGGTCAGCGGTGGGTCGTTCGCGCGGCCGCCGCGCTCGCCCTGGTGGCGTTGGGGGCCGGCCTGCCGGCCTGCTCCGGCAAGGGCGATCACCCGGCCGCCACCACGAGTTCAGGCCCGGCTCTGGCAAGCACGACCGTCATGATCGATGGGAACAAGCACACGATCATCGCCGCGGTGGACTGCAGTCGATCGGCGGCGCAACCGAATGCGTCTCCCCCGGAATCGGGTGACCTCACCACCCGGATCAACGTGCACGACGATTCGACGTCAGTGTCGCTGGCCGTCTCCGATGAACAACCGCCCGCCATCGATGGGTTCGCGATCTCGCTCAAAATGGACAACGGCGAGTACCAACTGCCCTACCAGGGAACCAAGTCGCCGAATCAGGTCCAAGCGACCAAGGACGGCAAGAGCTACACGGTGACCGGGACGGGCCAGGCGACGATACCCGGCCAAAGTGGGCTGCGGGATGTGACTTTCGGCGTTCACGTGACGTGCCCGTAAACGCGTAGTTGTCTGCCGCGACCACCTCTGCGATGCTGACAAGCTTGGGCATCTTCGCGCAGTGGAAAGACGGCGGCACCGAGCTTCGTTGGCGCTCGACAACCGCCGCCAACGACGGCACCGAGGTCACGGTGTTCAGTCGCCGCTGCGGCACTCCGGGTGCTCCCGCCCTGGTGTTGGTGCACGGATTTCCGACCAGCAGCATCGACTATTTCGCGTTGGCGGGTGAGTTGGGCGCGGAATTCGACATCTACCTGTTGGATTTTCCCGGCTACGGGCTGTCCGACAAACCACCCGAGCCGTATGTGTATTCGCTCTACGACGACGCGCGCCTGCTCGTCCACGCGATTACCCAGGTGTGGAAGCTGACCGAATACCGCATGCTCACCCATGACCGCGGCAGCAGCGTCGGCATGATCGCGCTGGGCATGCTGGCCGCACAGGATCCGTCGGCCGTACCCCTCGATCTGATCCTGACCAACGCCAACATCTTCCTTCCGCTGTCCAACCTCACCGCGTTTCAGACCGCGCTGCTCGACCCGGCGACCGGGCGAGCCACCGCGGCGGCGGCGACGCCCGAGATGCTGGCGGCCGGCATGGGCGCGAGCACGTTCATGCCACGACGCACGCTAGAAGATCCCGAGATCGCCGCGCTGGCCAAATGCTTCGCCCACAACGACGGCATCCGCGTGCTGCCCGACACCATTCAATATCTCCACGAGCGCGCGGCAGACGAAACCGGTTGGCTGGAGGCACTTTCCGTAAGCGACGTCAATACGACGGTGGTGTGGGGCATTCACGACAACGTGGCGCCGCTGCGGGTTCCCAATCACGTCTGGCAGACGTATCTAAAGAACAAGCCGGGCCGCAACCGCTACTGGGTGGTGCCCGGCGCCGATCACTACCTGCAGTGCGATGCCCCGGGGCAACTCGCCCAGATCGTGCGCCTCACCGCCGACGGCGGGGATATTGCGTTGCAGACGTTGGGCAACCAGCCCGAGGGCGCGGTGCTGGTGGACCAGAGCGACACCTAGCAGCATCGAGCGTGAAACTAACTTCACGTTCGGCGCCGAGCGTGAAGCTAACTTCACACTCGACGGCTCTCCTCGCGTTCGAGTGTGCGGCCGGCCGGGCGCTCGAGCGTCACGCCAGCGTGGCTCTCACCGTCGAGTGTCACGCTGTCGTGACGCTCGAGGGGGCTTCACCCCGTGACGACGGGCAAGCGTGCCCACCCGCGCACGCTTGCGGTGTGCGCCCGTTGGGCGTTCGCATAGTCGACTTCCCAGTCCGGCCAACGCTTCAACACCTCTTCGAAGGCCACGCGCGCCTCCAACCGGGCCAGCGCAGAGCCCAGACAGAAATGCAGGCCCTGTCCGAAGCTGAGATGGCTTCCGCGCCGGTGGATGTCGTAGCGATCGGGATCCGTGAAATGGTTCTCGTCGCGGTTGGCCGAGGCGTTCAGCAGGAGCATGAACGACCCTTCGGGAACCTTGCGACCGTAGTGCTCGGCATCGCGCGCCACGTAGCGAGCCTGCACCGGTGACGGCGGCTCGTACCGCAGTGTCTCCTCGATCGCGCCGGGGATCAGCGACGGGTCTGCGACGAGCTCGCGGCGTTGATCCGGGTGATCCGACAACAGCTGGCCCATGAAACCGATTAGGCGAGCGGTGGTTTCGTTGCCGGCACCGGCGATCATCGCGGTATAGGACAGTACCTCCGTCCGCGACAGGGGACGCCGCGTGCCGTCGGGTTCGTCGATCTCGGCCCGCAACAATTCGGTCATCAGGTCATCGGAGGGATGGTTGGCCCGCCATTCGATGTACTCGGCGAACAGGGCGATGGAATTGGCGAAAACGTTCGCATCGATCGCGGCGGGGTCGCTGTCCTTGGACAATTCAATGTTGGCGACGCTGCGGTCCCGGATCTTTTCTTGGTCGGCCTCGGGAATGCCCAACAGGTAGCCGATGGTCCGCATCGGCATCATCGCGCCGAGATCGGCGATGAAATCGAAACCGCTCCCGCCGACCAGCGGGTCGAGCTCGCGGACGCAGAACCCGCGTACCAGGTCCTCTACGGCCAGCATGCGCCGGGGCGTGAAGACACGGGACAGCAGTTTGCGGTGCAGGTCGTGCAGCGGGGGATCCTCGAACAGCAGAATGCCCGGGGGAACTTCGATGTTCGCGAACAAGATGTCGGCCGTGGTGCCGCGGCCCGAGCGGTACGTCTCCCAGTTCGGCAGTTCGCGCACCACGTCGTCGTATCGGCTCAGCGCGTAGAAATTGTACTTCTCGTTGTAGTACAGCGGCGCTTCCTCACGCATCCGCTTCCACACCGGATACGGGTTCGAGTCGATCTCGACATCGAATGGGTCGTAATACAATTCGACGGCGCTCGGGCTTGTCATTGGCTTATCCCTAACTCAGTCGTTGCGATGCAAGAAGCCGTGCAGGAGCGCTTGAACGAGTTCCTCAACGATTACCTCCCGCGGCGGTTGTCTGTTCCCGAAGTAGGTTGAACGCAGAGCGGCCATCCCGGCGATCATCGACACCGTCGAATGCGCCGGCAGGTCGGGATGGTCCGACCGCAACCCCCGTAACTGCATGCCTTCGACACTGATCTGGCCGAGCACCGTGATGGCCCGCCGAATCTCGGCAATGCCGGCGTCGGCTTGTTCCTCGTCGCTGAGAGTCTCGGCCGCCATCAAGGTCAGCAGCAGACCCTTGTGTTCGACGAACACGTCGTAAAGCTGCGATACGAAATGCCGTGTCAGCTCCTGCTCGTCGGTCTCCTCGGGCACGACGGACTGCCAGGTCTGACCGAATTCGTCGACGAAACTCACGAAAGGCACGACAAGCGCTTCGCGGAACAGCGCCGCCTTCGAACCGAAGTTGCGAAACAGCAGGTGTTCGGTGACCCCGGCGGCCTGGGCGATTTCGCGGGTCGTCGTGCTGCGATAGTCCTGACCGGCGAACAGCGCCCGGGCGGCGTCGAGCAGGAGCCTGCGCGGCTCTCCACGGGGCCGACGCGCGACCGTAGCCGGGATCGGCTGCTTAGTTGCTCGCTGGGGCACCGGTGTCCACTCCCGTCGAAACGGCCCGTTTTTGGGGATAGTATCCGCTATCTACCTAAGATAGTATCCACTACCTTAAAGCTTTGTCGGAAGGGGTGCGACCGTGGGCGCTGCCATCATGCTCGGCACGCTGTTCGGGCTGATCGTTCTTATTTTCGGGCTGGTGCTGCGCTTCGATCCCGAGGCTCGGCGCGCGCCGAGCGACGAGGGCCGCCAGTGAAAACCGAGATGACGCCGGTGATGGCCGGGGCTCAGTACTTTTCCTACGTCGCGAGCATCGCGTTCTTGATCATCGGAATCTATCTGAGCTATCGTCGCCGCCGCATCCACCCGCTGTTGCTCCTTGGCATCTCGGCGATCTCGTTCTCCTGGATCGAGTCACCCTACGACTGGGCGATGTACGCACAGTTCCCGCCCGGGTTGCCCCGCATGCCGTCCTGGTGGCCGTTGAACGTGACGTGGGGCGGGTTGCCTCTCGCGGTCCCGATCGGCTACGTCTCCTACTTCATCATCCCCGCAGTCACCGGGGCCGCCCTCGGGCGTTGGCTGAGCGCAAAGTTCAACTGGCGCAGGCCGATTACCCTCCTCGTGGTCGGCCTCGTCGTCGGTTTCTGCTGGGCATTGTTTTTCAACGGCTACACCGGAGCCCAGCTTGGCAACTTCTACTACGGCTACGTGATTCCCGGCCTCGCGATCTTCGAGGGCACCAAGCACCAATACCCGTTGTACGACTCGCTGGCCATGGGCATCCAGATGATGCTCTTCACCTATCTGCTAGGGCGCACCGATGAGCAAGGACGAAACGTCATCGACATGTGGGCCGACAAGAGATCGAAGAGCCGCGGGCAGTCTGCGGTGCTATCCGTCCTGGCCGCCATCGTCGTCGGACACCTGGTATACGGCGCGGTCTTTGCGCCCCACCTCATCACCAAGCTGGGCGGCTATGTCACCGCGGGCCCGACCGAGCAGCTGTACCCCGGCGTACCGAACCAACCCAAGTAAGCGGGAGGCCCAGTGGGTTACGAGAGCACCGCCCAGCCGATCAAGATCGGCTATCTGATGGACTTCCTCCTGCCCGAGGGCTTCCCGCAAACGTACTTCCAGGACCTGACGCAGCCGTTCGATCTGGTCTTCAAGAAGGGCGTCGAGCAAGGGTTGATCGACCGACCGATCGAGATCATCTACCGCGAAGTGGAGGGTCTGCCCAAGGGATCGGTCAAGGCGGTCATCGACGCCTACGGCGAGCTGTGCGACGAGGGCTGCCTGGCCGTTTTCGGCCCGAACATCGGCGACAACGCGATCCCGACCCGGGAAGCCATCGAGGAACGGTTCAAGGTCCCCTGCATCAGCGTGACCGGCTCCGACGCCGCGCTCGGCGAGTGGTTCTTTGCGTTTCCGATGGGCTCGCACACCGACGAGCCGATCTTCTGGTCCGACCTGCTGGCCAAGGGCGGTCATACCGAGGTGGGGGTCCTCGTCGAGCAATCGCTGGTCGGCGAGGCCTATCTGAAGAGCTTCCGGGATGCATGCCGGCGCAAGGGAATTCGGATCGTCGTCGAGTCATCGATCGCCCAGACCGCCGGGGACGTGACGACCGCGGTCCGGGCACTGCACGACGCGAAGGCGCAGGCGATCGTGCATTGCGGATTCGGCTTCGGGATCGTGTTCGTCAACCCGGCGCTACAGGCGCTGGGATGGGATCCGCCCCGCTTCTGCGGTACCGCCTTTCAGAACGCCTGGCTCAACCCGATCATGTGGAACGCCTTCATGGGCTGGACCGGGATCGACCAGTACGACGAGGGCAACACGGTCGGGCAGAACTTCCTCGACGAGTACCACGCGGCCTACGGCCGGCGGCCGGAATGGTGTGTGCCGGTGGTGAATCGAGATGTCGCGCACACACTGCTGCGGGCGCTCGCCGACGCCCACCCGTTGAGTCCGCGCGGGGTGAAGGAGGCGCTCGAACGCGTCAAGATGATGCCAGCCGCGTCCGGCGCCCCGGGAACACGGGTGTCGTTCGGTAACTGGTCTCGCCGCGCCTGGGTGGGCGCGGGTTACCTGGTGGCCCGGCGACTCGACGCCGACGGCGTCAACTCACACCTCGTCGATCGGTTCGGCGAGGAGTAGCCCTCAGCCGAGCGCCTCGGGCAGCACCACCTCGCCCACGCGCCGAAGATACGGCCACGCGATGTCCGGCGGCAGCCCACCGCACAGCGGCGACAGGTTGAGCACCTGGCCGGCCTTCACCCGCGAAATCGCCTCGGACACAGAGATAATCACGTGCGACGTACCCGTCTCGCGCAGCTCGTCAACGGTGTTCACGTGCGAGAAGCCGGCCGTCGTCTCGTCACCGGGATTCCAGGCGGCGTAGGTTTTCACGTCGTGCAGCAGATGCTCGCCGATCTCCTTCCACGCCTGATCCACGTCGTCGGCGACGAACACGACCGAGGGCGTGTTGCGGTCGGGGAACATCGTCGGCCCCGGCTGATGGCCGTGCTCGCGGCAGGCCTCTTCGTAGGCCTCCTGCATGCCCGGCGCGTTGGCGTTGCCCAGCATGCCCAGGCCGTACCGGCCGGCCCGGCGGGCCGCGGCGACCGTTCCCCCGCCCCACATCAGTCCCGGCCCGCCCGGGGTCAGCGGGCGGGGTGTCACGGTGATGCGCCGTCCGTCTTCGACGACGGTTTCGCCGGCCAGCAGCCGCCGCAACAGCGCGAGCTTCTCGTCGCAGACGCGGCCGCGCTTCTTGATCGGGACGCCGAAGTGCTCGAACTCCTCGGGCCGGTAGCCCAGGGCCAGGATGTACGACGCCCGCCCGTTGCTGATGATGTCCAGGACCGCCATGTCTTCGGCGAGCCGGACGGTCTCGTAGAACGGAAGGATCAGGATCAGGCTGAGCGCCAGCCGTTGCGTTCGCGCGGCCACCGCTGAGGCCAGCAAAAACGGTGACGGCAGGTAGCCGTCCTCGGACCCGTGGTGCTCGCACAACACGGCGGCCAGACCGCCGTGTTCTTCGGCCCAGGAGCACATGTCGGGTGCCGCGGCGTACAGATCGGTTGGGGGCGCGGCCCATTCGGGATCGCGCATGTCGAAGCGCAGTGTGTACACGGCAAACTCCTCGCTGGCCCAATCTTTGCGACGTACGTTACACGTTCAGTCGAAGGCGTAAAGCGGCAGCGTGGTCGGGATGTCCAGCGAGCTGAGCAGGCCCGGAGACGCGTCGACGACGTACGGGATCGCGTTGACGACGCGCATGGCCGTGGACGCCATCGCTGCCCGCCCGGCCCCATGACCCTCGCTCTCACCCAGTGTCAGCTCGCAGTGGATGTCGGGATCTCCTTCGATGTCGACCCGATAGGTGGCGTCACACTCCGAAGTCGGCCAGTCGGGGGCGACATCGCGCGCCATCCGAATGATGTGCTCGATCACGATGGCCTCACGGCCGTTGACCACCCCCGCGGCGCGGGTGCGCACCGCACCGCAGGTGCCGGCCTTGACGGTCCCGAAGGCGACCTCGATGTCGCGGTCGGTCAGCTCGCGGTCGAGCGAACCCCGGATCTCTTCCACCTCGACGCCGAGACCGACGGCCATAAGGTAAATCGGTGCTTTCCATGCCATTTCGATGAATCCCGGCGTCTTCAGCATCGGCTCGAAATCCAGTGGCCGGCCAAAGCCCATCCCGTCCATCATCACGTCGGCCACCGGGTAGTGATCATTGAGCGCGACCTCGCTGGCCGTGATCCGGCGGATGCTCTTGGACTGCGTCGTCATCAACAACGCGAGCTGATCGGACGCGAAGCCGGGAAAGATGCCCGACACGTAGAGCGACGCCTGGCCGCTTTTGGCCGCCGCGTCCAGCTCGTCGCGCCAGTTAGGCGCGAAATACGACGGCGGGTACACCAGGCTGGTCGACGACGTCGACACCACGTTGATACCCGCCGCAAGCAGGCGCACGTAATCGGGCACGGCCGCGCCGTCGCGGTCGGGTCCGCTGGCCGCGTACACCACGCAGTCCGGCTTGAGAGCCACCAGCGCATCGGCATCGTTGGTAGCCGTGATGCCCAGCGGCTCGCCGCCGACCAGCTCGCCGGCGTCCTTGCCGACCTTGTCGGGTGAATGCACCCACACACCAACAAGTTCCAGATCCGGCCGACGCCGAATGGCATCGATCGCGTTCGAGCCGACTCCCCCGGTCGACCACACGACAACACGCATGGGCGCTCTCCTCACTGGTCGTCTGCAAACGCGGCCGCGGCACGCTCGAGATAAGGCCACGCCACCTCCGGTGCGATGCCGCCGCAGAGCGGGTGCAGCGGCAGCAGTTGCCCGCCGCGCACGTAGTCGATCGCCTCGCCGGGCGTAAAGATGCGGTAGGGGCCGCCGCCCTCGCGAAGCGCCGGCACGCTGTCGGCACGGGTGATGCTGGCTACCGAATCGTCGTGCGGCCGGTAGGACGCAGCCATCTTCGCGTCGTGCAGCAGGTGCGGCCCCAGCTCATCCCACGCCTCATCGAGGTTGTCGGCGACGAAAACCGCTGTGGGTGCGCCTAATTGAGGAAGCTGGATTATCCCGGGTTCGTGCCCGTGCGCACGGCACTGGTCCTCGTAGTACTCCTTCAGACCGGGCGAGGCGGTCTGGGAGATGAAGCCCAATCCGTGGCGGCCGGCTCGCCGCGCCGCCGCCTTGCTGCCGCCCGCAATGAGGACCATCGGCCCGTTGGGCGAGCCGCACCGCGGGCTGACGCGGACCGTGCGCCCCCGATATTCGACGGGCTCACCCCGCACCAGCGGACCGAGCACGGCCAGCATCTCGTCAGCGGCCCGACCACGCGTGGTCATGTCGATGCCGAAGTGCTCGTATTCCTCACGTCGATGTCCCACACCGAACGCGCAGGACACCCGGCCGTTGCTGATCAGGTCCAGCACGCTGATCTCCTCGGCGAGCCGGACGGGATCCCACAACGGAATCGGCACCGCGGCCAGCAGGATCGTCAGCGTGCGCGTCCTGGCGGCTATCGCCGACGCCAGGATCAACGGTGCAGGCAGATGACCGTCCGCGGCACCGTGGTGCTCGGAGAGCACCGCCAGCACGGCGCCCCGCGTTTCTGACCAGGCGCACATGTCGATGGCCGCGGCGTACAGATCGGGGGCCGGCGCAGCGCACTCGGGAGCGCGCATGTCGAACCTAAGCGTGAACATCAGCGCGGGCCGCCGTGAAATGTCGCTCGGAGGCGGGCAAAACTTCGGTCTACCCTCACACCCCGCAGATTAACCTAAGATTTGTTCATTAGGATAGTACTTACTCTCTTAAACGCTTGACCGTGCGGCACAGCGGCTGTTAGCTTCCGAGTCGAACGTTGGGTAACTGCCGGCGTAAGGGCAACGGCCGCCTCAGCTTTCATCACGCACCTGAGGAGGAACAACATGACGGCACAACGCGTGGTGGTCTGGGCGACGGGCGGGATCGGTTCGATCGCGATCCGCGCCATCCAACGGCGGCCCAATCTGGATCTGGTCGGGGTGTGGGTGCACTCCCCGGACAAAGACGGCAAGGATGCCGGCGAGCTGGCCGGCGGCGAGCCGGTCGGGCTGAAAGCCACCAACGACGCGGACGCGCTGATCGCGCTCAAACCGGACTGCGTCATCTACGCGGCCAGCGGGCCGGAGCGCGATGCGCTGGCCATCCCCGATTACGTCAAGCTGCTCGGGGCCGGGATCAACGTCGTGACGACCAGCACCACGAGGTTGGTCAACCCGCACGCCTACGAGCCCGCGGAGTGGCGCGACCAACTCGTCGCCGCCGCCAAGCAGGGCCAGGCGTCGCTGTACGCGTCGGGGATCGAGCCCGGCTTCGCCGCCGACTATCTGCCGCTGGTGCTGTCCACCCAGTCGTCGTCGATCGACAAGATTCATGCGTGGGAGATTGGCCTGTACGACGACTACGGGGTGCCCGACATCATGAGCGACGCACTGGGATTCGGTCGCCCGCTCGACTACCAGCCCTGGATCGGCTACCCCGGCGCCATCGCCGGCGAATGGCAGGGCCAGATCCGGTTGATCGGCGACGCGCTGGGAGTCGAAGTCCAGGAAGTCCGCGAGTTCTTCGACCGCGCGCTCACCAACCGGGCACTGGAGGTCGCCATGGGCACCGTCGAGGCCGGCACCTGCGGCGCGCTGCGCATGCGCGCGACGGGCGTGGTGGACGGCCGGGAGGCGATCGTCATCGAGCATGTCACGCGGCTCGCGCACGACGTCGCCCCGGACTGGCCGGAGGGAATCGGCGACCTGTCCTACCGCGTCCAGATCAGTGGCGACCCCGACATCGACTGCACCCTGGCGGCGACGCTGAAGGATCCCGGCAAGGCCGGTATCGGCGGGATGACCTCCGGGGCGGGCGCCATGGTCGCCACCGCGATGCGGGTCGTCAACGCCGTGCCGTATGTCGTTGCCGCCCAGCCCGGATTGCTGAGCTCGGTGGACCTCCCGCTGACGATCCCGACGCACGCGTTCGCCACGACGTAAGAGCGCCTGCACCCGCGGCTTAGTCTGCCGGGGTGACGCTTAATCCGCTCGAGGAATTGACGCTGGAGCAACTGCGACTGCGCACCAGCATGAAATGGCGCGCGCATTCCTCCGATGTCCTGCCGCTGTGGGTCGCGGAGATGGATGTCAACCTGGCCCCGACGGTGGCCGACGCGCTGCGGACGGCCATCGACCGCGGCGACACCGGATATCCCTGCGGAACGGCGCTGGCGGAAGCGGTCAGCGATTTCGCGGCGCGGCATTGGCAGTGGCATGACCTGGACGTGAGCCGCACCGCGCTCGTTCCCGACGTCATGCTCGGCATCGTCGAGGTGTTGCGCCTGCTCACCGATCGCGGTGACGCCGTCATCGCCAACCCGCCGGTCTACGCGCCGTTCTACGCATTCGTGGCGCACGACGGCCGCCGCGTCATCGAGGCGCCGCTGGCCGACGGGCGAATTGACCTCGACACCTTGGAAGATGCGTTCGCGCGGGCCGGGGCGGGGGCGGCCAAAGACGCGAAGGTCGTCTATCTGCTGTGCAATCCGCACAACCCGACCGGATCGGTGCATACCGCCGACGAACTCCGCGGGGTCGCCGAACTCGCCCGGCGGTTCGGTGTCCGGGTGGTCTCCGACGAGATTCACGCACCCGTCATTTTGCCGGGATCACGATTCACCCCCTTCCTCACGGTCCCGGGGGCCGAGAACGCGTTCGCCCTGACCTCGGCGTCGAAGGCCTGGAATCTTTCCGGCTTGAAAGCCGCGCTGGCCATCGCCGGCCCCGAGGCGACGGCCGACCTGAACCGGATGCCGGAGGAGGTCAGTCATGGACCCAGTCACCTCGGCGTCATCGCCCATGCCGAGGCGTTTCGCTCCGGCAGCGACTGGCTTGACGCGACCCTGCAGGGCCTGGACCAGAACCGGACATTGCTGGGCGATTTGGTCGCCGAGCACCTTCCCGCGGTGAAATATCAATGGCCGCAAGGCACTTACCTCGCCTGGCTGGATTGCCGGGAACTCGATTTCGACGAGCACGTGACCGATGGTCTCGCGGCGGTTGCCGACCTGTCCGGACCCGCCCGCTGGTTCCTCGATCACGCGCGGGTGGCGCTCAGTTCCGGCCACGTATTCGGAACCGGCGGAGCCGGACATGTGCGATTGAACTTCGCCACCTCGCGAGCCATTCTCACCGAGGCGGTATCGCGCATGGGCCGCGCGCTGGCCGACGCTCGGTAGTCGACCGGCGTCCGGCCACAAGGGTTTTCGGCTACGCGGAGATTTCCTCGGCACCCCGGCCCAGGTTGCGGAACCCCTGGGCGGGCTCCTTCATGCCGAGCGCGAACGGCAGGCTGTCGAACTCGAACTTCGTCGTCGCGCCGAGCCGGCGGAAAAAACTGCGCCGTGGCGTCGCGACCGGAACCTGTAACGCACCAAGGTCGATGTAGTGCGTTGACGTCTCACCAATTCCGTCGAAGACGTGGACCATCGGCAAGCACAGCTCGCGCATCGGCTCATCGAGGCATTCCGCGACCGGATCGGTCATCAACACGTATTCGGCAACCGGCACCATGTTTTTCAGCATTCGGTGCACGAGAATGACGTCGACGCCGGCCAGCTCGACGTGGCGCTTCACCTTCTGGTCCGCCACCTCGCCAACGTGCACGACGAACTTGAGTGACAGCTTCTCGAGCTGTTCGCAACTCGAACACTCGCAGGCGATGTCGTTTTTCATCCGCTCGCGCCGCTCCAGGAACGACGCGCGCATCCGTGACAGGCGGTCGCACACCACCACTTTGGCGTGCCCGTCCGGCGCCCAGAAAAACGCGGCGTCACCCTCGAGTTTGGCCAGTTTCAAACCCTTGGCCGCGTTGATGACCGACTCCAACAAGCCCGCAACTGTCAGCTGGGCATGGGCAAGGTGCGTCCGGTTCCACTGCATGTAATTCGTGTAGCCGCCGATGTCGGCTATGAGGAGAACCGCGCGCCGAATTGCCATGAACTAGCGAGTTTAGTAGGCAGCAAGGTTCAGCTCAATGAATCTGCTACTAGACGAATTCGCGTCGGCGCGAGAGGCTAACAGGGGTGCCGGTTCACCGGAGGAGCTGATATGCGTGTGCTGCGAACCCCGGACTCCCGATTCGAAAACCTGGAGGACTACCCGTTCGTTGCGCACTACCTTGACGTAACCGCGAGCGACACCCGGCCGCTTCGCATGCATTACCTCGACGAGGGCACTATCGAAGGGCCGCCAATCGTTCTGCTGCACGGCGAGCCCACGTGGAGCTACCTCTATCGCACGATGATTCCGCCTTTGACCGATGCCGGGAACCGCGTGCTCGCGCCCGATCTGATCGGCTTCGGCCGTTCAGACAAGCCCAGCCAGGTCGAGGATTACACCTACCAGCGCCACGTGGAGTGGGTGACCTCGTGGTTCGAGCACCTCAACCTCAGGGACGTCACGCTGTTCGTGCAGGACTGGGGATCGCTAATCGGGCTGCGCATCGCCGCCGAGCAGTCCGACCGCGTCGGGCGGCTGGTGGTGGCCAACGGTTTCCTCCCGACGGCGCAACGGCGCACCCCGCCGGCCTTCTACGCCTGGCGCGCCTTCGCCCGCTACTCCCCCGTCCTGCCGGCCGGCCGCCTCGTCAGCGCCGGAACCGTTCGCCGGGTGCCGTCGAAAGTCCGGGCCGGCTACGACGCGCCCTTCCCCGACAAGACCTATCAGGCCGGCGCCCGCGCCTTTCCTCAGCTGGTACCCACCTCACCCACCGACCCGGCGATTCCGGCCAACAGGAAGGCGTGGGATGCCCTCGGCCGCTGGGAAAAGCCGTTCCTCGCCATCTTCGGAGCCCGCGATCCCATCCTCGGGCAGGCCGACAGAGCCCTGATCAAGCACATTCCCGGCGCCGCGGGCCAGCCGCACGCCCGCATCAACGCCAGCCACTTCATCCAAGAGGACCGTGGGCCCGAACTGGCCGAACGCATCCAGTCGTGGCAGCAGGCCTGGCTCTGAGCGAACGTCAGCGGCTGTTGACAACCGTCCGTCGCGGCGGAGCCAATTGACAACGCTCGACTCGTTGTATGGTTGGCCCGTTGGGCGCTGAACGGGGTGAGGTCGTTTCTCATGGGCAGGAAAGGGTGGGGCGGAGCGCCGCCGGTCGACGACCAGGAGGCGCGCAAGCGCATCGTGGACGCGGCCATCCGGAGCATGGAGCGCAGGGGCCTGCAGGGGACAAGCCTTTCCGTCATCGCCGGCGACCTGGGCATCACCCGGCCCACGGTGTATCGCTATTTCGACACCATCGACGAACTCGTGACGGCGGCCGGCGATGTCGCCCTGGGCGGGTGGACGGCCCGCATCGCCGACCTGACGTCGGGCCTCGACGACCCCGTGGATCTGCTCGTCGAGGCGGTGGCCTACCTGGTCGAGCGGCTACCCCAAGAACCCCTGTTGATGACGCTGCTGGAAACCGACCGAACTCGCCTGCTCAGCCAGCAGATGGTGATGGGCGAATCGATCGCACGGTCACGAGTGCTGTTGCAGCACACCGGAATCGATTGGGAGGCTTTGGGTTATCGAGGTG
Source organism: Mycobacterium mantenii (assembly GCF_010731775.1). NCBI lineage: Bacteria > Bacillati > Actinomycetota > Actinomycetes > Mycobacteriales > Mycobacteriaceae > Mycobacterium > Mycobacterium mantenii. The sequence continues at coordinate 2,067,105 of NZ_AP022590.1, forward strand.
CGGACTTCGACGATCTGGTCGAGTATCTGCTGCGCATCATTCAGTCCATGGTCCTGATCCCGCCGCAGCCCCCGCGCACCGGGACTGAACTGCGGGCGATGCTGCGGCACTGGATCGGGCCGGTGGTGATGACGCCGCCCCACCCGGCGAACCGGAATTGATACCGCCACAGCCATATTCGAGGCCGGCCGCCGGCATGTACCGGCACCGCGAGATTCAGCGCGTAACCGCGAGTACGGCTTCCGCCAGTTCGGGACGGCAGACCACGAGGTCCGGCAGCTTGGGGTCGGGCTGGTTGTACGCCAGAGCGGACCCGTCGATACGAGAGGTGTGCAACCCCGCGGCCCGTGCCAACGCCACCGGCGCGGCGGAGTCCCATTCGAATTGGCCGCCGGCATGCACGTACACATCGGACAAGCCCTGGACGATCGAGGCGACCTTGGCTCCGGCGGAACCCATTTCCACCAGGACGCCGTCCAGCGCGTCCCGCACGTTCAGGGCGACGGCGGGTGGACGGGTACGCGAAACCACGATGCGCGGCTTACCCGGCGCGGCGGGAGGAAAATCGACGTCGGGAGTCGCCAACGTAATGCCCTGCGCCGGTAGCGCCACGGCGCCGGCGACCAACTCACCGGACTGCCAGAGCGCGACGTGCACCGCCCAGTCGTCACGTCCCAGTTCGGAAAATTCCCGCGTGCCATCCAGTGGATCGACGATCCAGACGCGTTCCGAGCGCAATCGCACCGGGTCATCGGCGCCCTCTTCGGACAGCACCGCATCGTCGGGCCGCTCCGCCGCGAGCGCCTCCATCAAAAAGTCGTGGGATCGCTTGTCCCCCGCGGCTTTACGGTCACTTGCTTCCGCAGCGGCGAACTCTTCTCGAACCCCGAGCAATAACCGACCGGCCTCGGTGGCCAACCGTGCGGCCAGATCATGGTCATTCATCGGCAACTCCGCGAAATCCTCAATATGTTGGTAGCGATGACCAACTTTACCCTGTCATGTCCCCTGAGTGGGCACCGCCCCGCCGGAGAAGTTTCGTCCGTAATCTGTTGGTGTGAGCGGCAACGCCAACGTCCCTTTATCGAGGCGGTTGCGGCACACCTCGCGGGGGCGTTTGATCGGGGCTGGGGTCGTGACGGCCGTCGTGCTGATCGGGGCCCTCACCGTGGTGGGCGTGCAGCTGACCCACAGCCACCAGAGCGCGACAGCGCCCGGCACCCAGCCGTCGCCGTCAGCGCCGGAGAGCTTCGCCATCCCGGGCTGCTACAACCCGTCCGTCCTGCCGGTCGAGCGCCCGAAGAAGCTCAACGTGTTGGGTTGCGCCAGCGTAGCCGTTGCGCTGCAGGACATGTCGTGGAGTTCCTGGGGACCGCAGGGCGCGGACGGGACCGGCACGGCGCTGTTCAAGCTCTGTGATCCGAATTGTGCGGCGGGCTCTCAGCTGACCGAACCGGTGGTTGTGCACGCGTGGAATCCGCAGCCGCCGCGGCGCGAAGCCATCTGCCAGGCCGGCTTGAAGATTTTCGCCGACATGATTTTGGCCTTCCCCAAAGGCGTTCCACCGCCGAACGTGCAGAAGATGAACACCCAGTACAACGGCCAGCCGGCCGTGCATTTCGCCAACTACTCAAGCGGCGACACGCGCGGCACCCAATTCATCGGCTACACGTTCTGCAACTAGCCGGTGGTGCCGCGCCTGAGGCGTTGCTCAGACCTCGATGACGACAGCGCCGCCCTGGCCGCCGCCGGCACACATCGCCGCGACGCCGATGCCGCCGCCGCGACGGGCAAGCTCGTAGGCCAACGTGGTCACCATGCGCGCACCGGAGGCCGCGATGGGGTGACCGAGGCTGCAGCCGCTGCCGGAGAAGTTCACCTTCTCCTCGTCGATCCCGTATTCCCGGCACGCCGCGATCGGCACGGATGCGAAGGCCTCGTTGATCTCCCACAGCGCCACGTCGCTGGGGGCCAGCCCGGCCCGCTCCAACACCTTCCCAATGACCTTCACGGCGCCCAGACCACAGTCGCGGGGCGGTACGCCCGCGGCGGCCCACGCCCTGACCGTGCCCATCACGTTGAGCCTGTGAGCCTGGGCGTAGTCGCTGTCGACGAGCGCGACCGCGGCCGCGGCGTCGTTGGTACCGCTGCTGTTGCCCGCCGTGATCGAGAAGCCCTCGATCTCGGGGTGCAGCACCTTGAGGCCGGCGAGCTTCTCGACGGTGGTGTCGCGGCGGGGATGCTCGTCCACAGCGAACTCGGTTACCGAACCGTCAAATTGGGTGATCTTCAGCGGCAAGATCTCGTCGACGAACTTGCCGGCGTCCATGGCCGCGATGGCGCGCTCGTGGGAGCGCGCCGCCCAGGCGTCCATCTCCGCGCGCGTGATGCCGACCGCCTGGGCGGTGTTCCAGCCCACGGTGATCGACATGTCCTTAGCGGGCGCGTCCGGGGTCTCCACGTGCGTAGGCGGCATCCAGCGCTCCTCGAACTTCAGTTCGGGGCCGGGGATCCGCCAGTTGGTCAGCGGCGTCATCGACAGCGACTGCACGCCGCCGGCGATGAGCACGCGCTCCATGCCGGAGCCGATCTGCGCCGCGGCGTTGCCGATGGCCGTGAGACTTCCCGCGCAGTGCCGGTTGACCGACTGTCCGGGAACGTGCTCCAAGCCCGTCGCGGTCGCCGCGTAACGCGCGAGATCTCCACCACCGTAATGTGATTCGGCAAAGATGATGTCATCGATGTCTTGGGGGTCGACGCCCGACCTGCGGACCACCTCGGGGAGAACGGCGGTGATCAGGGTCTCGGGCGGCGTGTTGACCAGCGTGCCCTTGAACGAACGACCGATCGCGGTCCGGACGGCTCCGACAATGACGGGAGTGGCCATGTTCTCAACCTCGTTGTTGTGGGCGGTCAGACGCCGGGAAATCGTATCAAATACTGTATAGACAATAGTAATGGTCTAAGTTCGGTAGGCCGGGCTCGTGTGACGGCGCTAACAGTTAAGCGGTTCGGGTAAATACGGAGGCCAAGCCGTTGAAGACCAAGGGTGCGCTGGTCTGGGAACTGAATGAGCCGTGGTCGATCGATGAGATCGAAATCGGCGATCCCCGGCACGGCGAGGTGACCGTCCAGCTGGAGACGGCCGGGTTGTGTCACTCCGACCACCATTTGATGACGGGCGACTTCCCCATTCCGAGCTATCCGGTCCTCGGCGGTCACGAGGGCGCGGGCGTCATCACCGAGGTCGGGGACGGCGTCGAGCACCTGGCCGTGGGCGACCACGTGGTCATGTCGTTCATCCCGTCGTGCGGGAAATGCACGCCGTGCCAGACGGGCCTGCGCAACCTGTGCGACCTCGGCATGGGCCTGCTGTCGGGTCAATCGGTCTCCGACGGGTCGTTCCGCGTCACCGCGCAGGGCCGCGACGTCATTCCGATGTCGCTGCTGGGCACATTCGCGCCGTATGTGGTGGTGCACCAGACGTCGGTGGTCAAGATCGATCCCACGATCCCGTTCGACGTGGCCTGCCTGGTGGGCTGCGGCGTGACCACCGGCTACGGCTCGGCGGTGCGCAGCGCGGCGGTCTCACCCGGTGAGGATGTCGCGGTCATCGGCATCGGTGGCGTCGGCGTCGCCGCGCTGCAGGGCGCCCGCATCGCCGGAGCCCGGCGCATATTCGCCGTCGATCCCTACGAATGGAAGCGCGAGCAGGCGCTGAAGTTCGGCGCCACAGCGGCTTTCGCGGACGTCGACAGCGCCGCGGCCGGCATCGCCGAGGCGACGCGAGGGTTCATGTGCCACAAGGTGATCGTCACCGTGGGCCACGTCGAGGGGAAAGACGTCGAGTCGTGGATGGGCCTGACGGCCAAGGGCGGAGTCTGTTGCCTGACCGGCATGGCCAGCGTGCTGGCCAGCGATGTCACCCTCAACCTTGCGGGACTCTCGCTGTTGCAGAAAAGCTTGCAGGGCAGCATCTTTGGCGGCGGCAACCCCCAGCACGACATCCCGGCGATTCTGGAACTGTACAAGCTGGGACAGCTCAACCTCGACGACATGGTCACGCGCGAATACACCCTGGAGCAGATCAACGACGGCTATCGCGACATGCTCGAGGGCCGCAACATTCGCGGCATCATCCGGTATACCGACGCGGACCGCGCGTAAGCGCATGGGCACAATGGCTCGATGACGACCAGACCCCTCGCTGTCCGCGATGACGCCACTCAGCAACTCGCCTACCGTGTCGCGGCGATGCTGCTCGGCGTGGGGACGCTGCACTTTGTGGCACCCACACCGTTCGACACGATCGTTCCCGCCGAGTTGCCCGGAAGCGCGCGGTTGTATACCTACGCGTCCGGAGTGGCGGAGGTGGGCGTCGGGGCGGCGCTGCTGCCGCGACGCACCCGGCGATTGGCCGCGCTCGCGGCGGCCGTGTTGTTCATCGGGGTGTTCCCGGCGAACGTCAACATGTGCCGGTTGTGGTGGAACAAGCCCTGGCCGATGCGGATCGCCGCCCTGGCCCGGTTGCCACTGCAGGTTCCGATGATCACCACCGCGCTCAAGATCCACCGCAACAGCTGAGGTTCCGCAGGGTGGCGACACGCCCGCCATGGCCGATCCCTGCCCGCCGTCCCGTGGTTTTCACTTACGCCACAGCCGTCCCGGCCGGCGGGCAGGCATGAGTTGCCCGCCTCTGAGCGACGACGCGTGCGTTGGGCGGCCGGCTCCGGACTTCCTCGGCCGGGTTGTCGCTCGGAGGCGGGCAATTCGTACACCCCCGGTGCGGGGGCTGGTGTTGCGGCTGTGACCGCGGAAATGGCGAAATCAACTGCGGGACAAGTAAAGAAGCCGGGCCCACGATTGGACTCAGCCGTCGCCGTCGCCGTCGCCGCCGACCGAGCGGCCGAGATAGGCCATGAGCCGGGCTGTCGGCGTGCAGTCCTCAGGCGCGGTTCGAGCCGGGCCGAAGCCGCCCGGTCGCCGCAGCATCCCCTCCGGCACCGACTCCACCAGCCCGCGGCACAGACCCAGCAGGTCGGCGGGCAGCTCGATCAGCCGACCCTGTGAGCGATGGATGTCCCAGGCGTGCGTGGCCAGGTCGGACACCGGATAAGTCAGCGCCCGACGCAGCGGAACCTCACCTTCCGGCGATGCCCGCATCCCATCCAGGTCAGCGCTTGGCAGGGCGGCTTCCAGCCGCGTCGCCAGCTCGCGCAGCCGCGCCGCCGGGTCGTCGCATACCCAGTCCGCGGGCTGCGAGGGCCGGTCCCAAATCTCCCCGTCCTCCGCCAGGGTCACGACTTTGGCCGCGCTGCCGGTGACGTGCCCCACTAGCTCGCGCACGCTCCAGCCCTCGAGGTTGGACGGCTGCTCCCAACTGTCCGCCGGAATCCGGTCGACGGCGTCGATGAGCAGATAGAGTGCCTCGGTAGCCATTACGCCGATCTGGGAGGTCGTTTCGTCCATGACGTGTATCTCCTTGTGGGTGAGCAGCTTCGGTCTTCCGCCACCGTCGCCCGCGTACCGTCCAGAAGTCTAGGGCCGCAAGTCCTCGACGAGTCACCCGGTTGAACTCCCCAACCGCGCGCGCTAAGACTTGACGTCGGCTGATTTCACAGGAGGGCCGCTTGGGTAAAACAGACATCGCCGCGTTGCTCGCGGTGGCGGCCGCACTGATGGTCGGTGCCGGAGACGTCGTCCAGCAGCGCTCCGCTCAAGAGGTCACCGACAAACCGGTCGGCACCTTCGCCCTGTTTCGCCGGCTGCTGCGCGACCGGCAATGGTGGACGGGCAGCCTGGTGGCCGGCGCCGGATTCGGGTTCCAGGCCGCGGCCCTGGGCCTGGGCTCGGTGGTGCTGGTGCAGGCGCTGCTGGTGACCTCGTTGCTGTTCGCATTACTCATCAGCGCGAGGGTGAGCCATCGCAGAATCACTTGCCGCCAAGGCATTTGGGCCGTGCTGCTCGCGGCAGCGGTGGCGGTGGTGGTAACGGTCGGCGACCCTCAGCAGGGGGCCCCGCGGGGGTCGGTGCAGACATGGACCATCGTGGCGCTGGTCATGGGTCCGGCGTTGATCCTGTGCGTGATCGGCGCGCGAATGTTCCCGGGCTCGGTCGGCGCATTGTTGCTCGGCCTGATGTCCGGCTCGCTGTGGGGACTGTTCTCGGTATTGACCAAAGGCGTGGTCGACCAGCTCGGCCACGGCATCCCGGCGTTGTTGCGCACACCCGAGTTGTACGTATGGGTGGTGCTGGCGATCGCAGCTACCGCCTGGGAGCAGTCGGCGTTTCGGGCCGGACCGCTCACCGCGTCGCTTCCGGCGGTGACCGTCGCCGAGCCCATCGTCGGATCGGTGCTCGGTGTCACCGTGCTGGGTGAGACGCTGCACACCAACGACGTCGGCCTGGTGGCACTGGGCCTATCGGTTGCCGTGATGGCGGCGGCGGCGGTGGCGCTGGCCCACAGCCAGGCCAGCTACGCCCCTCCTACTGACGAAAAGCGTTCGCGTGCAACGGATAAGGCCTGAGATCAGCTCGGGCGTGAGCCGACCCGGTGCAACGTCCCGTCGGGATCGACGTAGGCGAATTCACGCAAACCGTACGGTGTGTCCTGCGGGGCGATCAAGCGGCCATCGAGGTTGTGCAGCGCCGCCCACTCCGCATAGAGCGCGTCGGCATCGCTGACATAGAGGTACACGCTGGCGGCCGTGCGCAACGGGTCGTGCTCGGCCCATTCGGTGAGGTGGATCGACACCGACCCGCGATCGGCGAATCCGTACCGTTCGGGCCCGTCGTATGTGCGGCCGTCGAAACCAAGCCGGCGGTACCGGCCGAGTGCGAGGTCCAAGTCTCGAACCGGGACTATTGGCGACACCGAGGCGAAGTTGACTGCGGACACGCAGCGAACATAACGCTTAGCTTCGAATTCGCCCGCGCCAGCCGATCACTGCCGTAAGCTCCGCAAACGGCCTCTGAATGGCCGACGCAGCCGAAAGCGCGGAACGCTTCAGGAGTCAACTCGAGCAGAAAGGCCCCTCGCTCATGCGTCAGCTGGCCACCGTGGTCGCCAGGCTGCTGTCGGACGCTCCATGCGCATGAGGAGCCGGCTGAGTGCGGCAGCTGCGGTCGCCGCCGGAATACTGGTCGCCGGGTGCGGCGTTGACAACGCGGGCGGCAGTGCTTCGTCGTCGACCACCGCCACGACCGCGGCGGCGAAGACTCCCCTGGCGCAGGCCGCGCTGCCCGATCTGGTGCTCTCGCCGAACGATATTGACGCCGTGCTGGGCGTCACGGGAACGTCGAGCGACCCGCCGATCACCAAGCTGTTGGAAAATCCCGTCATGCGCGCGGACTACGCATTCCCCACTGAATGCAGGTACACCATGCACGCGGCGTCGGCGTCCGTCTACGCCGGCGGTGGGAGCACCGCGGTCTATGGCTACCACGACCAAGCGCCGGCTCCCGCGGGGGCAGACCAATTGGAAAGCCCCGACGTGTACCAGTTTGTGGTGCTCTTTCCGTCCCCCGAGCAGGCGAACGCGTTCTTCACGACGTCGGCCCAGCGCTGGCCGGCCTGCGCCAACCGCCAGGACACCGTTCCCGCCGCCGACGGCAAACCGGAACTTCAGTGGAAGGTGGGCCAGGTTTCCAACGCCGACGGAGTGCTGAGCGCTCCGGTGACCCTGACCATCATCGGAAACGGCACGAGCGTGACCGTGCCCTGTCAGCGGGCGCTGACCGTTCGCAACAACGTCGTGATCGATGTCGACGCGTGCCGTAGGGACGTCGGGAACCTCGGCGTCAGCATCGCCGACCAGATCGCCGGAAAAGTCGACAAGCAATAGCTTCCGCCGCGACACAGAATTCCCAATAGCCGTCTGCTGTTTACCCGTTGGCGGTGGTACTGCACGGCGCCAGAGGGTATGCCCTGGTGGTCGAGACGGCCACCAGACCCATACCGCCCTTCGGTGAATCCGATTCGTGGCCATACCTGGCGTCGCGGTGCCAGATTTCGGGGTAGGTTGTCCGCGGGTTCGGTCATACCGCCTTGAGGAGGGATACATGGGCACATCGGAAAAGGCGTCCAAGCCGCGCGCCGGGCAGCCAGTCATCCACCTCTCGCAGCTGTTGCGCGCGCCCGTGCTGGCGCGCTCCGGCGAAACGGTGGGTCGGGTCGAGGACGTGATCGTGCGGCTGCGGGGAGCCGAGGAGTATCCGCTGGTGGCCGGGATCGTGGCCGGGGTCGGCGGACGCCGGGTCTTCATCGGCGACAAAACCATTGACGATTACTCCGCGGACCGAGTTCTGTTGACCAAGAACAAGGTTGACCTCCGGGGGTTCGAACGCCGCGAGGGTGAGGTGCTGTTGCGCACCGATGTGTTGGGCCACCGGTTGATCGACGTGGCCACCGTGGAGTTGGTGCGCGCCTACGACGTCGAGCTGGAACAGACCGCCGAAGGCTGGACGGTTACCCGCCTGGACACGCGCCGACCACCACGATTGTTCGGGCTGATCAAGCATTCGGGCGGGCACGCGTCTCGCGATTGGAAGGCGTTCGAGCCCCTGATCGGCCACGCCCGTTCGGACGCGGTGCGGCGTTTGTCCGATCGCTTCGGCGACCTCAAGGCCGCCGAGATCGCCGATCTCCTCGAGGAGGCGGACAAGGCCGAGGGCGGCGAGATCCTCGACCGGGTGCACAGCGACCCGGAACTGGAAGCCGACGTCTTCGAGGAACTGGATCCGGAAAAGGCCAGCCGACTGCTCGATGGCATGCCGGATAAAGAGGTCGCCGCGCTGCTGGGCCGGATGCGCGCCGACGATGCCGCCGACGCGATCGCCGACCTGCGCCAGTCGCGGCGCCGGCGCGTGCTTGAGCTGATGCCCGCACCGCAACGCACCAAGGTCATCACGTTGATGGGGTTCAACCCCGAAAGCGCCGGCGGCCTGATGAATGTCGACTCGGTGACATGTTCGTCCACCGCCACTGCGGGCGAGGCGTTGGCGTTGATCGCCGCGTCGCGCAGCATCCAACCGGAAGCGCTCATCAAGGTGCACGTGCTCGATGACGACAAACGGCTTGACGGCGTCGTTTCCGTCATCACCCTCTTACAGGTCGATCCCGCCGAAACCCTTGCGGCCCTGATGGATTCCGACCCGGTGCGGGTCAACGCCGACGCGGATCTGACCGATATCGCGCTGCTGATGGCCGATTTCAACCTCTACTCCATCCCTGTCGTCGACGAGCAGGATCGCCTACTCGGGGTGGTGACCGTCGACGACGTCCTGGAGGCGACCATTCCCGAAGACTGGCGCCGCCGCGAGCCCGCGCCGCGCCCCATCCGCGAGATCGCCGCCGCCGACAACCGTGACACGCCGACCGGAGGTGGCCCGCAGTGAGCTCCGGCGGCGAGAACAGCACCCAGGCCGACGCGCAGCCGGTCGAGGTTCAGCGCTCGGAGCCGGCGCAGCCACGGCGCACCGCGGTGCTGGACAGCGCGCATCTGGGCGATATCGAGGGCGCCTTCGGGCGGATCAGCGTCTCGGAAACCGAGCACGCCCGGACCTGGCGCACGCGGCTGCTGACCCTGCTCGCGATCGTCGGGCCCGGAATCATCGTGATGGTTGGGGACAATGACGCGGGTGGGGTGGCCACCTACGCCCAGGCCGGTCAGAACTACGGCTACTCACTGCTGTGGGTGTTGCTGCTGCTGATTCCCGTGCTCATCGTCAACCAGGAAATGGTGGTCCGGCTCGGCGCGGTCACCGGGGTCGGGCATGCCCGGCTGATCAATGAACGCTTCGGCCGCGGCTGGGGCTGGTTTTCGGTCGGCGACCTGTTCTTGCTCAACTTCTTGACGATCGTCACCGAGTTCATCGGCATCAGCCTGGCCGCCGAGTACATCGGCATCTCCAAATATGTGGTGGTACCGATCTCGGCGGTGGCGTTGGTGGCGATCATGGCCAGCGGCAGCTTCCGCCGATGGGAGCGCGCGATGTTCGTTTTCATCGCCGTGACGCTGCTGCAGATCCCGATGCTGCTGATGTCACATCCACAGTGGGCACACGCGGCGAAGTCGTTTGTGGTGCCCAGCATTTCGGGTGGGGTCAGTTCGGATGCGGTGCTGCTGATCATCGCCATCGTCGGCACCACCGTCGCGCCGTGGCAGCTGTTTTTCCAGCAGTCCAACGTCGTCGACAAGCGCATCACCCCCCGGTTCATGGGCTACGAGCGCGCGGACACCGTGCTGGGCGCCTTTGTGGTGGTGGTCGGCGCCGCGGCGTTGGTAATGACCGGTGAGTGGGCGGCGCGCTCCACCCACACCGTCGGCGCCTTCACCGACGCAGGCGCCACGGCGCATCTGCTGGGCGAGCACCGCCCGACACTCGGCTGGATCTTTGCCATCGTGTTGATGGACGCCTCGATCATCGGGGCCGCCGCGGTGACCCTGGCCACCAGCTACGCCTTCGGAGACGTGTTCGGGCTGAAGCATTCGCTGCACCGCGGCTTCGCCGACGCCAAGCAGTTCTACCTGTCCTACACCGCGATGGTGATGGTGGCCGCGGCCATCGTGCTGATTCCGGGCGCCCCGCTCGGGTTGATCACCACCGCCGTGCAGGCCCTGGCGGGACTGTTGCTGCCCAGCGCCAGCGTCTTTCTGCTGCTGTTGTGCAACGATCGAGAAGTGTTGGGGCCCTGGGTCAATCGGCCCTGGCTCAACTGGGTCGCCGGGCTGATCGTCGGCACCCTGCTGCTGCTGTCGGGGATCCTGATGGCGACCACGTTGTTCCCCGACCTCAACGTCGTCGCGGTCGCGGGCTACCTGACGCTGGCGCTGGTCATCCTCGCGGCGGCCGCGGCGCCGGTGCTGCGCTGGCTGGCCCGCCGTCAGCCGTCGCGGCCCCAGCAGCACCTTCCGGCCCGCGGCGTCGACCGCAACACCTGGCGCATGCCGCCGCTGGCCCTGCTCGAGCCGGTCACCTGGTCACCCGGGACCCGGCTGGCGATGATCGCGCTGCGTGCCTATCTGGTTGTCGGCGCGTTGCTTCTGGTGGTCAAAGCCATCCAGCTCAGCCGCTGACCGCTCGTATCCGGCGGGCGACCTCGCCGTACCGCTCGAAGCGCTCCTGATCGGCGACGGCGTTGTACATCACCAACCGCGTTGCCTTGCCGACGTATTTCTCGGTCAGCGCGTCGGCCAGCCCGTCCCAGGTCGACTCGGTGGCGAAGACCGCGATGTGGTCGTCGCTGACCTGCGCCGCCATGCCGGCGAAGTCCCCCGCCTTCTGCTTCTCCCGGATCCGGGCGGTGGTGCCGTCGAACCCCGCCTCATCCCAGATGAACGCGTAGTTGGGCGTGCTGCCGTAGAAGGCCATGCTGGCTCGCACGACTTCGCGCTGCTTGTCGCGCTCTTCGTCGTTGTCGCCGACGATGGTCATGACGGGCACGATGATCGCGAGGTCCGACGGTGAACGACCCGCCTTCGCCGCCCCTTCGGCGACCGTCGGTAGCACGTGACGGGCCAGATAGCCCGGTTCGCCGATCGGATGGACGTGAACACCATCGGCTACTTCGCCCGCCATCCGCAGCATCCACGGATTGACCGCTGCGATATCGACTTTAGGGTCCGGAGCGTCGATGGGTCCCGGACTCCACTGGGGGGTGATGAAGTCGAGATCGTAGAAGTCGCCGTGGTGGTCCAGCGTGCCCGAGCGAAACGCCGCGAAACACGCCTTCACGGCGAGCAGGTAGTCGCGCAGGCGTGGCCCCGGCCGCTCGAAGGCCGTGCCGTAGCGACGCACGACGTGGGTACGGACCTGGGTTCCCAGGCCCAGCCGGAACTTCCCCTTGGTGGCTTCCTGAAGTTCCCACGCCGCCGCGGCGGTAACGAAGGGACTGCGCGGAAAGGCTACCGCGACGCCCGTCGACAATTCGAGATCGGGCGCCGCCTGCGACGCCACGGCGGCGTTCAGGTATGCGGTGCGGCCCGTCTCGGTGAACAGCAGGCCGGAGAACCCGGCGGATTGGGTCCGCCGGGCAAGGTCACCGATTTGGCCGAGTGGCTGGGGAGTTGTCATCGCGTCGACATGCATGGTGGGAGCGTACGTCGCGCGCGGGCCCGCAATGCGGGGCCGTTGACCTCTTGCCCGAGAGCGGGCTCAGGGTGTTAGCTCTGTAGTCGTCAGCAACCATCGTCGTTTTCGCTAACAGGAGGCTCCCGAACGTGCTTCGTGGATTGTTAATCGCCGCAGCAATCACAGTGGGAATTGCGGGAACTCCGGCGGCCGTGGCCGCTCCCCCGACGACCACCACGTCGCCGTCGCCGACGAGCGGCGGCAGCGCCTACTACCCCAACTGCAGGGCAGCCTGCGCCGCGGGTGTCGCTCCGATCTATCGTGGGCAACCGGGCTACCGATCCGGCCTCGATCGGGACAACGACGGCATCGCCTGCGAAGTGTGTCACTGAAATGGGTTGGCGCATAACATTTTTCGATGCGCTACCCCGGTTGTGCGCCGTCATGGCCGTGGGGTGCGCGGGGCTGATGGCGTGCGGATCGCAGCACGCCGCGCCGCCCAAAGCATCCGGCCCTGCCTCGACGACATCATCGGTACCGGTGAGCACGAGCGTCCCGCCCAGTACCCCTGCCGCCGCGCCCGTTTCCCCCAGCACCACCGGCCAACAGCCGTGCGTCGGGTTGTCGATATGCACCCCACCGCCGCCGGACGCCGAGGGAAATCCGCCGTGCTACTACTCCGACGGCTGGCGTGCCGATGGCTCCGGCGCCGGGATCGAAGTGTGGTACTTCCGCGATCCGAAGAATCCGTCGCAACCGGATAAGGTGACGGCGTTGGTCCGCAAGAAGGACGGCACCAACGAATCGCAGGACGCGAACATCGGGGCCGACCAACAGGTGCATCGCTTCGAATTTCCGGCCACCGCACAATCCACGGTCGACGAGGTTCTGTTCGTCAGCGGCACCGGTCGTTGCTTCGTGATCGGGCCATAAGCCTGACGCCCGGCAGCCTCCGAGATCACCTCAATCTGCTGGTCGACGCTGCATAAGCCGCTGGACCTGCCCGTAGGCGTCAATCGGGCTGTGCAGCGCCAGTCCGCCGTCGGCAAATATCGTTTGCCCTGTTACCCAGCTCATATCGAGCACCGCGACGATGGATTCTGCTACATCGTCCGGTTGCCCAAGGCGGCCTAGCGCAGTGCGTTCCGTCAAACCCTCGACCCATCCCGGCAGCGCCTCGGGTTTGGCAAGCATGGGGGTGCGGGTGACACCGGGACCTACGGCGTTGACCCGGATTCCGTGGCAGCCCCATTCCGCGGCCGCCACGCGCACCAGCATGTCGATGCCCGCCTTCGATACGCAGTACACGCCCATATCCCTATCAGCCAGTGTCCCGCTGATACTGGATACGGCGACAATCGACCCGCCGGCACCGGCCTCGATCATGGTGCGTGCCACGGCGCGCATCGTCAACCAGGTCCCGGTCAGGTTGACGTCGAGCACGTGTTGCCACTGCTCTGGTGTCTGCTCGAGCAGCAGGCCGGAGGCGCCCACTCCCGCGCAAGCCACGAGGCGACCGGCCGGCCCGTACCGCTCAATGGTCATTTCGATAGCTTCCGTCACCGAGTCCGGAACACTGATGTCACAGTCGATGTCGCCACCCGCGACGTCCCAGACGACCACCTGCTCTCCAGCTGTGCGTAACCGGTTGGCCGCCGCGAGGCCGATGCCTGAAGCTCCACCGGTCACGATCGATGTCATCAAGGCTCCATTCGACAGATCACAGGAACGAATTCTCCTCAGTCAGGCCGATCTCCGGGAACGCCCCGAGCGCGAACGTCTCAATGTTGCCAAAACCCGTTCCGCCACCCACCGGGTCTTCCACTCGCACCAACAGATCGCGCAACTGGTGCAATTTACGCGCGGTCGCAGGATCGTCACAGTCGTCGACATGGTTACCCTCGATCTTCAGGTCACCGACCCACTGCCCCAGAACCCAGTCGTTCCAACCGTAATAGCCGCCAGTACCGAGATGGAAGCCAGTGTCGCCAGCCGCGGACAGCGTCAGCGGCCGCTTGGTGCCATCGCCATCGATCAGTGTGATCGTCCCGCGCGTGAAACGTCGGTTGTCGTCGCGGAAGTGCAGATCTTGCTCCACGGCAGCGAAGCGGTGCGAACCACTGTCTTGATCCTGTTGCTCGGCTTGACACCGCGTGGACTCGAAACCAGGGCCCCGTTCCTGCTGGAAGAAAACGAATAACGAGTATTTTGTTCCGTCGTTACGGGACAGGGTCATTGGCAGCCAGGTCATCAGCATCTGCTTTACGTGGCGGCCGCCCCGCGGTAGTCCAGGAATGGGCTTGCCTACACCGGGGCGCAGGCCCCACGAGTGGTCGCGAACGGAAATCCACTCATCCGGCTTGATCTCAACACGCTCGCCGTGCAGCTGCGCCCACCCCGATGCGACGCCAATCTGGTGGTATCGCAACACATTATGAGTCACCCGGAATCCGTCGGGACTGCGGTCTGGCCAGGGATCCTCCAACGCCGCGGCGAAATCTCCCGTCATGACGACATCGAAGGCGATGGGCTGGTGCTCGTTTTCGTCAAGTCTGATACGGATGGAGCGCAGGGGTTCAACGACCTCGTAATGGATGGGTCCGACGTTGGTGCTAGCCGGATCTTGCGACAAACGACGGCCAGCGCGCACCGTCCACTGCTCGGTGCCCCGGCACAGCCCCGACGCGCCGTCGAAGACCCCGCGGTTGGTGTATTTGCCGATTCCCAGCACGACCTGCAGGGAATTGTCCCGGGCGTGCGCGGTCGTCCAGATTTTCTCCGTCCAAGACGGATCCGACTGGCTGACCGTCGCAAAAGTATCCACGATCTGGTGGGTGAGGAGCTCGTCCTCTGGCACCAGACTTCCGTAGTTAGTGGACAACACCGATTGTCACCTTTCCGCAATGATGTTGGCCCGCAACGTTGTCGACGGTCACGTGTTCACATGCCATGTGTGTTCTCCGATGCACCGTAGAACGTCGTCATATCCGTGCCCCGCTCATACTCACGGATCCACGTGTCGAACCAGTCGGGTAGGGGCTGGTCGGCCGGATCGTGGTTGGGGGTCTGCGACAAAAGCAGTCTCCACAGCATCGTTGCAAGTTGTCTGGTGGGTACGGCTTGAAACATCGTCGTCGATGAACCCGCGCGCGCACGCCGTCGACGGCCACCCGGACCCCGGTACTTCAGTTCCCGGGTCAGGGCCGACGCCAAGACCTCCTGAACCGAGACTCCCCGGTCCTCGAACGGGACGTGTTCATCGAACGATGCCGCGATCTCTTGGCTCAATGCACCGACGTGACGGAACGTTTGGCGAATGCACCTCACCCGATGCCAGGGGGTCTTCGCGAGGTGGCGGTACAGGATCAATCCTGAACTGCGATGTTCGATCTCCTCCACGAAGTGCCACATCATCAACGACGCCACTCGTCTGTCGCCTCCGTCGAACAGCGAATCACGATTGTCGAGAACAACTTTGAATAGCGGTGTGAAGGTGGCCTCGAGGTTGGCGACGTATGCGGCGTGAAACTCGACGGGTTGGTCTTCGATCAATTTGTCGTATGCGCGCACGCTGTTCTCGTAACACTCCTCCAGCCCGGGATACCGTTCGATGAGCGCCAGCATGTGTTTGCGGTGAGCAGAGGCGTGCTGGGCCTCTTGACGCAGGAACGCCTCCGCCTCTTCGGCGATGGCGGGATCCTCGTCCAGCCGATCCTTTGCCTGCCGCAGCGCGGCGATGATGTACCTCTCGAACGGCACTGCGATGAACGTGAATGCGTTGCAAAACGCGGAGACGCTCGGATTGGCCGGCTGCCACAGGAACGGTACCGTCGCGTCGAACTCGAACGGCATCTTGCGGATAACCAGGTCTGTCATTGCTGTGTGCCTCCACTGCGCCGGTTTACAGCGCTAACCCAACTCGTCACGCAGGAGTACCGGACGGCCGAGACGTCGGGTAGAGTTAGTGTGACATTTGACCGCTTATATGTAAAGGTTGGCGATGCCGACTCGATTGCCTCCGAACGCCGAAAGCTCGACGCGGCGGCGCATCCTCGCCGCCACCTTCGTTGTGCTCGCACGCAGCAGCCGGAAAGACTTGATGCTGTCGGAGGTGGCCGCCGAAGCCGGCATCTCGCGACCGACGCTTTACCGGTACTTTCCCTCGAAAGACGCTCTGCTGGATGCTTTCGGGCTTTACGAACAGGACAACTTCGACGCGGGAATGGCGAATGCGGTGGCCGGCCTGAGCGGGTCGCAACGACTCGATGCCGCATTGCAATTCATCGTGGACTTCCAGCACTCCTATTCGCTGGGCTTCCTTGTCGACGTCGAACCGGAGTTTGTGCTGGCGCAGATGCGTCGGGTGATCCCGCTGCTCCATGACCGCGTCGCACGCAACATCCCCGGGAACAATGCCGAGATCGCGGCCGCCACGGTAGTGAGCGTGGCGGTGTGCCACTACCTGGTGGGTGGAAACGATCGCAATAGATTCCTGGCGGAATTGCGCCATGCAGCGGGTCTGGACGCAACGGACGGCCGAGGCGCCCGTCCGGTGGCCAGCGCTTAATCGTTTTGCAGCCAGCGGCAGACAACCTCGGCGACGCGGGCGGGCTGCTCGAGGTGCAGAAAGTGGCCGACTCCGTCGAGCAATCGAAAGGACGACCCAGGGGCGGGTAAGTGTGCCGCTACGTCGGCGAGCAGTTCGGCGCCGATGGCTCCATCATCCGTCCCGTGGATGTACAGAGTGCGCACAGGCGGCGCGGTCATCGTGGCGACCGCCTCGGCCACGGCCTCGGGGTCGCCGAACTCGACGTTGAACGACGCCCGGTACGGGCTGACCATCCCCCCGATCGTCGCCTCGGTCGCCACCGCACGCAGCCGGGCGATGTCGTCGGTGGCGTCGTAGCCCGGGGACCAATCCGCCCACAACGACTCCCAGAAACCCGGTTGCAGCAATGCGAATTCGGCGAGACCGACCTGCTGAATGAACCAGATGTAGAAGGACCGCTTGAGTTGCTGGTAGCTGAACATCGATTCGCCGAGGGCATTAGTCGGCGGAACCGCCAGGGTGACCAATCGGGCGTAGGCGCCGGGGTCGGACACGACGGCACCATATCCGGCATGGGCACCCCAGTCGTGGCCGATCAGAACCGACCCGGAACCCCCGGTCAACAAGCATCGGTCCGAGATGTCGCCACGTATACGGAGTGTCGGGAAAGCCGTGGACCAAGACGGCCAGCGGACGCGTCACGTCGTCGATGTCGCCGAAGATCAGCGGACTCAGACCAGCCAATGCATGCTCCTCGAGTGACTCGCCCTGCGCATTACATCAGATCCGCGCTGCGTAATCCTTGTGTACTTTACATCCGTGTCATGACATGTAAAGGTTGGCTATGGCTGGACTAACGCTTGCCCATCGCGATCTCGCGGCAACGCGCGAGCGGTTGGAGCGCTGGTTCATCGATAAGTCTGGTGACGACGTCACGTTGTCCGACCTGACCGTGGCCAACCAGTCCGGCGGTTGGTCGAGTGAGAGCCTGGTGACCACCGTGACGGATGCGGAGGGTCGCCGCGACGTCATAGTGCGGATTCCGCCCGCGGGCGGCGGACTTTTCGCCCAATACGATCTCGAAAGCCAGGCTCGAACTCAGGACCTGGTGCGAGGCTACGGTGTTGCCACGCCGAGTCCGCTTGTCTACGAATCGGATACCGCTTGGATCGGGTCGAAATTCCTGGTGATGCCCCGAATCCCTGGACATATTCCCGGTGACATGACCTACGCCCGCAAAGGCTGGCTGCGTGACGCGGATGTCACCTTACAGAGACGCGTGCATGACTCGTTCTTGGCGACCCTTGCTGCGCTGCAACAGATTCCACCAGAGGAAGCGTCGTGGCTGGTTCGCCCTACCGGGATGGGTCTCGACGCAGAGCTGGCTTGGTGGCGTGAATACATGATGTGGGGCGCCGACAACCAGGTGCCCGAGCTGCTGATCGACGCGTTCGACTGGCTAACCGACCATATCCCTGAGGATCCCCCTGAGTCCCGCTTGTGCTGGGGCGACGCGCGAATGTCCAACGTGATATTCGACGACGCCGGCAATATCGCCGCGGTGTTGGACTGGGAACAGGCTTGCCTGTGTCCGGCCGAGGCCGACTTTGCATGGTGGCTGGGTACCCGGCGGCAGATGCTGGCGGTACACGGTATCGACGCCGACCCCGAGTTGCCAGGCTTCGACAGCATGGACCAGGTGATCGGCCGCTACGAGGAGATGATCGGCCGCCGCTTGGTCGACCTGGACTGGTATGAGCATTTCGCGATGGTCCGTATTGGATGCTGCACACTGCGCATCCAGGTGCTGTTACAGGGCATGGGCCAGCCCGATCACTTCCTCACTCGCGCAACGCTTTTGCCGGCTTGGACCGTAGAGGCGATCCGTGCTTGAGGCCGTGGGCAGGCGCGGCGCGGCACCGTCCGTCGCGATCATCGGCGGTGGATTTGCCGGCATCGCTGCGGCCGTCAATCTCGCAAAAGCCGGTCTGCACGATTTCACCGTTTTCGAGAAGTCGAGCGATCTCGGAGGCACCTGGCTGGACAACCGCTATCCAGGCGCGGAGGTCGATGTCCACTCGGTGCTGTATTGCTTCTCATTTCACCCGCACGACTGGAGTCGTACCCACGCCCGTCAGGCCGAATTGCACCGATACCTCGAGGGCGTTGTCGACGAATACGGGCTGAGGCTGCACTTCCGCTTCAACACTGCGGTCGAGGAGGTCCGCTGGGACGACGACTCAAGTGGATACGTGTTGCGTACAGCCGATGGCCGGCTGCGGACCTTCCGCGCGGTAATCAGCGCAGTCGGAATGCTCAACGTGCCCAACTACCCCACTTGGCCGGGACTCGACAGCTTCGCCGGGCCCAAGCTGCACACCGCGCGATGGGAGCTAATCGAACTCGCGGGCAAGAGAATTGCGGTGGTCGGAACCGGATCGAGCGCGGCACAGGTGGTTCCCGCGATCGCGCGCGTGGCCGAGCGCGTGGTCCTGTTTCAGCGCGAGCCGGGATGGATCCTGCCCAAGCCCGACCGGGACCTGTCCGCTGACGAGCGGGCGCGGCTGCGCCGTCCATGGACTCGTCGTCACGAGAGACTGCGGCAGTTCTGGCTTCTCGAAATCGGGCAACTGTTCGGCGCGCTACACCGGCCGGGGACCAAGATCAATTCGCTTGCGGAGGCACGTTGCCGCAAATACATCGCGGACGTGTTCAAAGATCACCTCGAGCTGGCCGAGGCCGTCACGCCCAAATATCCCTTTCCCGGAAAGCGGCCGGTTCTCACCAAAGACTTCTATCCGGCGTTGTTGCGGGAGAACGTCGAGCTCGTTCCGCACGCCGTGCAATCGGTCACCGCGAACGGCGTCGTTGATGTACGCGGGGTCGAACACGCGGCCGACGTGCTAATCATGGCGACCGGGTTTCAGCCGGCGCATTACCTTGCTTCGTACCGGGTCGTCGGCCGTTCCGGTCGGACATTGCACGAGTTCTGGGCTGGTGAACCGCAGGCATTCGCCGGGATCACGGTGCCGGACTTCCCGAACTTCTACATCCTGTACGGCCCGAATACCAATGGCGGCGAGATAGTCTCGGCACTGCAGCGTCAGGCCGAATTCGCGGTGCGATCGATCAAACGACTGCGCGACACGGATGTCGCCGCAATCGAGGTCCGGCCGTGGTTCTACCGCCGCTATAACCAATGGGTACAAAGCGCGCTCGCCAAGACGGCCTGGGTAGGGTCCAACAACTACTACAAGTCACCGTCGGGCCGTGTGGTCACACAATGGCCATATGGAGCGATCGTGTACGCCACGGTGACGAAGCTTTTCGGTCGGCTGTCCGAGAAGACCTATCGGCGCCACCTCCGGCGTGTGAGCAGTACTAATGGCAGACAGCGAATCAGCGCCGTTCCTGGCGGCGGCTCACCGGGGCGGTGAAGCCCTCGGTGTCGTCGAAGAAAGCCCATTGCCCCTCGTCGTTGACCTCCATGCGCCAACCCAGCTCGGTATTGCCGCCAACCGAGTTGACGAACCAGGCGTGCGCGGCCTCCGCGTTGGCAAAATTCTTCGCCGCGACGACCCGGCCATGTGGGTCGATAACGCGAAACTCAGGCATGGGATCTAAGTATCCCTGCCAGCGCGTTTTCAATCCCAGAAATCGCCCATTTGCCGGTGAACGCTGGGTTACACCGTGCGGGCCAACCGGTGGGCGAGGATCTCGGCAAACCTCGCCGGATCGTCAAGCGCGCCGCCTTCGGCAAGAAGCGCTGTGCCGTAAAGCAATTCCGCGGTCTCCGCGACCGACGGATCGTCTCTGCGGTCCTGGTGCGCTTGGCGCAGGCCGGTGACGAGCGGGTGGTTGGGGTTGAGTTCGAGAATTCGCTTCCCCACCGGAATGTCCTGCCCGGACGCACGGTACATGCGGGCGAGCGCCGGGGTGATCCCGAAGGCATCGGTGATCAGGCAGGCGGGCGAGTCCGTCAGGCGGGTGGACAACCGAACCTCCTTGACGTGGTCGGTCAAGGTGTCCTTGAGCCAGGCGAGCAGGTCGGCGAATTCCTTCTGCTGTTCCTCACGCTCGGCCTCGCTCTCGTCGCCGTCGGCGCTGAGGTCCACCTCGCCCTTGGCGATCGACTGCAGCGGCTTGCCGTCGAACTCCGTCACGGTGCCCACCCACACCTCGTCGACCGGGTCGGTGAGCAGGAGCACCTCATAGCCCTTGGCCTTGAACGCCTCGAGGTGCGGCGACTTCAGGATCTGCTGACGCGAGTCGCCCGTGGCGTAGAAGATCTGCGTCTGACCCTCCTTCATGCGCTCCACATATTGGGCGAGCGTGGTGGCCTCCTCTTCGCTGTGCGTCGAGGCGAATGAGGAGATCTGCAGCAGCGTCTCCTGGTTGTCGAAGTCCGACAGCAGGCCCTCCTTGACGACCCGGCCGAATTGGGTCCAGAAGGTCCGATAGTCGTCCGGGCGCTCGGACTGCAGATCCTTGATCGTGGAGAGAACCTTCTTGGTCAACCGGCGCCGAATCGCCTTGATCTGCCGATCCTGTTGCAGGATCTCGCGCGACACGTTGAGCGACATGTCCTGCGCGTCAACGACCCCCTTGACGAACCGCAGGTATTCGGGCATGAGCTCGTCGCAGTCGCCCATGATGAACACGCGCTTGACGTACAGCTGGATCCCGGTCTGGCCGTCCCGGTTGAACAGGTCGAACGGGGCGTGCGACGGGATGAACAGCAGCGCCTGGTACTCGAAGGTGCCCTCGGCCTTCATCGCGATGACCTCGAGCGGGTCGTCCCAGGCGTGCGCGACGTGCTTGTAGAACTCCTTGTACTCCTCCTCGGAGACTTCGTCTTTTGGCCGGGCCCACAGAGCCTTCATCGAGTTGAGGGTTTCGGTCTCGATGGTGACCGTTTCCTCGCCGCCCTCTTCGGTCGCGGGGGTACGGCGCTCGACCTCCATCCGGATGGGCCACGCGATGAAGTCGGAGTACTTCTTGACCAGGCTCCTGATCTTGAACTCCGCGGTGTAGTCGTGCAGCTCGTCCTCGGCGTCCTCCGGCTTGAGGTGCAGGATGACCGAGGTTCCCTGCGGCGCCCCGTCGACGGATTCGATGGTGTAGGTGCCCTCGCCGCTGGATTCCCACTTGGTGGCGTCGCTCTCGCCGGCCTTGCGGGTGAGCAGTTCGACCTTGTCGGCGACCATGAAACTGGAATAGAAACCGATACCGAACTGGCCGATGAGTTCCTCTGAGGCCGCGGCGTTCTTGGCCTCGCGCAGTTGCTTGCGCAGCTCGGCGGTACCGGACTTGGCCAGCGTGCCGATCAGATCGACCACCTCGGCGCGGGTCATCCCGATGCCGTTGTCGCGGATGGTCAGGGTGCGCGCGCCCTTGTCCACATCGATCTCGATGTGCAGGTCGGAGGTGTCGACGTCGAGGTCCTTGTTCCGGAACGCTTCAAGCCGCAGCTTGTCCAAGGCATCGGAAGCGTTAGAGATCAACTCCCGCAGGAATGAGTCCTTGTTGGAGTAGACGGAGTGGACCATCAGATCCAGCAGTTGGCGAGCCTCTGCCTGAAATTCCAACTGCTCGACGCGTGCGTTCATGAGATTCCCTTCGACAACATGACGTTCTAAATTTAGCGAGTTGTGTGCCAGCGGTGTGCGGTGGACCCGTGCTGTTCGGCGGCCGCCGGCTCTAGGCTGAACGCATGTCTGTTGCTCAACGCGAACGTGCCGCCCTAGTTGAAACCATGCGCGGCGCCGGTCCGGACGCGCCCACCCTCTGCGAGGGATGGAAGACGCGGGATTTGGCCGCCCACCTGGTGATCCGTGAATATCGGCCCGATGCGGCGCCCGGCATCTTGATCCCGTTCTTCGCCTCGCACACGGAGAAGGTGCAGAACCAGGTGGCCGAGCAGAACGACTGGGACGAGCTGGTGGGCAAGCTCGCCGCCGGCCCACCGGTCTACTCCCCACTGAAATTGCTCGACCCGGTGGCCAACGTGGCCGAGATGTTCATCCATCACGAGGACGTGCGACGCGCGCAGCCGGGCTGGCAGCCGCGCTCTCTGGAGCCCGCCCTGAGCAAGATGCTGCGACGCACCCTGCCGCTGATGGCGAGATTCACGCTCGCCAAGGTGCCCGGCCGGGTGGCGTTGCGCACCTCGGAGGGCAAGACGGTGCTCACCGCCGGTCAGGGGCCGGCCGTGACGGTGACCGGGACGCCCGAGGAACTATTGCTGTTCGCGGTGGGGCGGCAGGCCCAGGTCGAATTCGACGGCGATGCCGCGGCGGTGCAGGCCGTCCGCGATGCGCCCAAGGGGTTGTAGGGGCCGGCCATCACCCCGGCTGCGCGGCGTCCCGGGGGCATAACCGCAATTCAAAACTCGATAGCGCCTGCGCTATCGAGTTTTGAGGCAGCCTTATCCCCGAGGACCGCGCGGTCACCCAAAGGCGCCGGGGTCACCCGAAGGCGTGGCGCTCACCCAAACGCGTCACGCAGGTCTTTCTTGATCACCTTGCCGAATTGATTACGCGGTAGCGTAGCGACGACCACCAGGTGCTCGGGGTGTTTGTATCGGCTAAGACCCCTTGATTGACAATGTCGCACAAGGGATTCCAGCGACACACCGTCGTCCGTCGCGGGCACCACGACGGCGCAGACGCGTTCGCCGGTGCGCGGGTCCGGAATCCCGATGACGGCGACATCGGCGACGGCGGGATGGGTGGCCAGCGCATTCTCGATTTCGAGGGCGGAGATGTTCTCCGCGTTGCGGATGATCGCGTCCTTGGTGCGGCCGGTGACGCGAACATTGCCGTCGGCATCGATCAGGCCGAGATCGCCTGTGCGCAACCAGCCGTCTCTGTCGAACGCATCGGCGTCAAGTGTCGGGTCGGCGTAGCCGAGGAAGCATTGCGGTCCCTTGAGTCGCAGCTCCCCTTCCTGTCCGGCGCCCAGTTCGAGGCCGCGGCTGTCGACCGCGCGGACCTTGACCCCGGGCACCGGCGGCCCGACGGTATGGTCGAGCACCTCGGGCGCCGCGGTCAGCGAGGGCGAGGTCGCGCACGGAAACTCGGTCATCCCCCAGGCATTGGCGATTCCGGCCAGACCGAACGCTTCGCGGACCTGACGCCCCAGTTCGGCGGTGACGGGTGCGCCTCCGGCCAGGCAGCCACGGACCGACGGAAACAGCGGCCGATCGCCATGGGCCCGTTGGGCTTCGAGGAAGGCGACGAAGAACGGGGTCGCGGTGCCCAGGAACGTCGGATTGTGCGCGGCGATGGCCCAGGGTGTGGTGGCCGGGTCGAACGTCTCGAACAGGGCCAACCGCATGCCGGTCAGCAACGCGGTGGCCAGCATCGCGGCCCCACCGATATGTGCGATCGGGAAGGCGATCGGATCCACGTCACTGCTGTTGGCCCCCACCATGCCGACCACTCCCGCCGAGCCGGCGATGACCGACGTATCGGTATGACGGATCCCCTTGGGGGCCGCGGTGGTTCCCGAGGAGTAGTAGATCCACCGGGCGTCGTCGGCGGAGGTGGGCGGCGCCGGGAGTGCCCCGGTATCGGCGCCCGGCAGCCGCAGCGCGCCCGCGGCCGGGGGCGTGTCCAGGTCGAGGGCGATGACCTCAAAACCCTTGTCACGCGCCAACTCACGAGCCAGCCCACCGTGGTCGAATCCGCGCCAAACCTGTGGTGTCACAAAGACTTCGGTGGCCAGCTGACCGGTGATGAAGCCAACCTCGCTTTCCCGCAGTATCGGGATGATCGGATTCTGCACCGCACCGAGTCGGGCCAGCGCGGCCATCACCACCATCGTTTCCAGCCTGGTGGGCAGCTGCCAGGACACCGCGGTTCCCGCGCGGACTCCGCGTTCGGCGAGGGCGGCAGCGGTTACGCACGCGGCGTCGCGCAACTGACACGCGGTCAGGCTCCGCCCGTATTCATCGGCGAGCAGTGGCCGGTGTGGTTCTCGCTGCGCCGCCTCGGCAATCAACGCCCAGAACGTCACTCGACCTCACCCGGCTGACGGATCGGTGGAGGGCGGACGAAATCCCGCGTGCGCGACAGCGACGGACACGCCGGTGCCGATCGGCCCCTTCGCGTCCACCAGGACCGCCGAGCCGCTGGCCACCCCGTCGTGACTGTGGTGGGTGAGCGAGGCTAGCCCGATGTGGTCGCCCTCGGGCAGTCGGCTGAGGGTGAGCGTGTAATCGACGTTGATGAACTGCAGGGAGTTAGTGCCCCAGTTGGCAATCGAGGCCGTGATGTCACCGGCCATCGCCACTCGGGCGAAGGCGGTGAGTGGTTCGTCGTCGATCAACGGGCGCGTCTCGTGGATCCAGGTGTATTTCGGGCCGTCCGTCTGAGGCCAGTCCGGGTCGGGATTCTGCACGTCGGCGCCCCAGCCGTAGGTTCGCATGAACAACGTCGAGTAGGCCTCGTCCAGCGGAATCGGCGGCATTTGCACCGGCGGTGACCAGACGTGCCCGTCGGGCTGTGGGCCGCGCCGCAGAAACAGCGCGCTCGCCTGGGCAACCGGGGCGCCGTCCTGGGTGATCACGGCCTCGACGAGCCGCAGTCGACGTCGGTCCTGCCGGACCTGCGTGTGCACCTCGAGGGGCGCCAACGCCGTTGGCCGGGGCAGGTCCACGGTCAACCGCGCCGGCTGCAGTTGCGCATCCTGGACCGCATTCTCGACCGCCCACGCCAGGAGCCCGCCGACGACATGGCCGCTCAACGACGGGCCCCATCCGCCGCGCGCGATTTTGGTTGGTACCAAGTAATTCTCGTCGCGCTCAAAGTATGGCGCCGGTTCTGCCCATTGAGCTTCATCCGGCACGATATTGGGCTCGGCCACTGCATGACCCTTCGCGTGATGGGATTGCGGGCTCTGCTGAGGCCGCAACTGTCGATGTTACAGTTGCGCTTCCAGTCGCTGGATACGCACCGCGCCGCGACATTCCGAAGGTCCGGCGATCAGCCGATCGCGGCGCCCACCAGATGACCGATCCCGTAGGTGACCGCCAACGCAAGGGTGCCGCCGATGGCGTTGCGGAGCACCGCACGGCCCTTGGGCGCTCCGCCCAAACCGGCCGAAACCGAGCCGGTGATCACCAGCGCCACGAGTACCGCGGCGACGGTGACCGGCACTCGCCACGTCGCCGGCGGGGTCAGGATAGCGATCAACGGCAACAGGGCACCGATCCCAAACGAGAGGGCCGACGACGATGCCGCCTGCCAGGGGTTCGTCAGCTCTTCGGGATTGACGCCCAGTTCGACCTCGGCGTGGGCGAGCAGCGGATTGTGGTCGGTGAGTTCCTCGGCCACGGTGCGCGCGGTCGCCGACGTCAGGCCTTTCGCCTCGTACAGGGCGGCGAGCTCGTCCAGTTCAGCGACGGGATCGTCGCGCAGTTCGCGGCGCTCCTTATGCAACAGCGCCTTCTCGGTGTCGCGCTGGGTGCTGACGGAGACGTATTCGCCCAGCGCCATCGACACCGCTCCGGCGACCAATCCGGCGGTGCCAGCGGTCAATATCGGGGCGCGTTCGGCGGTGGCCGCCGCGACCCCAACAACGATGCCCGCGGTGGAGACGATCCCGTCATTGGCGCCCAGGACGCCCGCACGCAGCCAATTCAACTTCGAGGACACCGAACCGACGTGCGGTTCGTGCGGATGTGACGCACTCGACACGGCCGCAACGATATAGAGGAAAACCCTGGTCCACCAGCCAACCTAGCCTTCCCAAACCCGGGCACGCACGCGCTGACGAGCGCGTCGGTCAGCAGTCGAACCTGCTGGTGTCCGAGGTGCGGCCCGCGCGCCGCGCGGCGTTGAATCGGGGTGGCTGGTGGCGGCTAACCAACGCGGGGTGGTGTGCCCGACCAGAAGTTCTGCATGGGCCAGTCACAGCTATTCCATAGGGAAGCTATTTAGCGTCGGGGTGGTAACGGGGGGTGTTTCAAGGAACTTCCTTGCAAGAAATCCCTGGTGGATAGGTGAAGCATCATGAGGTTGAAGCAACTTGTCGGAGGGGTGACCATCGCCGGAGCGCTCAGCGCTGCGGCTTTGGGAATGGGCGCCGGGTTTGCCAACGCTGCTCCCGGGGGGCCACAGCCTCCGGGCAATCATGGCGGGCAGGCGCCCGGTGGCGGCCACGCTCCCACTGGCCCCAACGATCCTGGTGGTCCCGGCGGCCCGGGTGGCCCGGGTGGACCTGGCGATCCCGGTAATCACCCCGGCGGTCCAGGCGGACCCGGTGGTCCGGGTGGGCCCGGCGATCACCCCGGCGGTCCAGGCGGACCCGGTGGTCCGGGTGGGCCCGGCGATCACCCCGGCGGTCCAGGCGGACCGGGCGGTCCCGGTGGACCCGGCCCCGATCACCCCGGCGGTCCAGGCGGGCCCGGCGATCACCCCGGTGCCCCCGGCGGATTCGGTGGACCGGATCCTCACCCTGGCGGCCCATGGCACGGGGATGCCCAGCGTGGTTACTTCCACGGGGCGCCGTGGGGCGATGGGCCTGGCCCGTGGGGCGCGGGCGTGCCGCCGCGGCCGGCGTGGGATCGACCGCTCCCTCCGCCGGGCGGGCACTGGGACTACGGCCCAATCAACTACTGGGGCTACCAGGAAACACCTATCTGGGATCCCGGTTTCAACCAGTGGGGCTTCTGGCTCTTCGGGGTGTGGGTCCCGCTGTGATCCATAGCTGACAAGACGCCCGCTTCGCCGAAAGGCGAAGCGGGCGTCGTCGCTTATATGCGTTGACTCCGAGCGATTTCGCGCTCGGCACCGGCTCTAACTTTTCGTGCCGACAGTCAACAGGTCGGACACGAGCGCCGTCCACACCGGTCTCGGGATCCGGTGTTGATCAGTGATCACAAACCCGGCGTTTTCGAACAACGTCCGCATCTCGGGCGCGGACGCGTTGTGTTGAGGCTTCCACCGGGATTCCGCGGATGACTGCAGCCGCGGTTGCCGCGTGCTCAGCGCCGACACGGCCACCAGGCCGCCAGGCGCCAGCACACGGTGGAATTCACGCAACGCCGCCGGCTGGTCGAAGAAGTGAAAGGCCGAGGTCGTCACGACGGCGTCGAGGGCGCCGTCGGCGAACGGGAGTTGCTCGGCCGGGCCGCGCATCCACTGGACCCGATCCGACCTCGCACGAGCCTGGCCGAGCATGCCCTCGGACATGTCGACACCGTAAATCTCGTCAGGCTGCAGCTCGCGCTGGATTCGGTCGCTTAAAATCCCTGTGCCGCAGGCGATATCAGCGATCTTGCGAGCCCCGTGGCTGCGCAGCTGGGCAATCACCTCGTTGTGCGGAGGCCGATATACCCACCGTTGCAGGAACGGCAGATCGTAAGCCGGCGCGAGAAAGCTCCATAGGCGCGTGACGGCCTCGTTGAGCCCTCGGCGCTGCGGTGCGGTCATTTATTCAGCTCCGAGCTGTAGTAGATGGTGTCGGCCATCGACACGGAGTCGTTGGTCTGCGGGATCGCCTCGAGACCGGAGTCGGCCAGCAGCTCACTCATCCGGATGCCGTCGGACCGCCATCCCAGGTTGTCCAGATAAAAGGCAACGTCGTTGCGCTCGCCCTGGTAGCCGAGGTCGCCGAACTCCAGGTCGAAGCCATGTTCACGCCATTTGGCGGTGGCCTGGCGCATCATTTCCTGGGCCTTCTCGGTGTCTACCTCGGACATGTCCGGAATAGCTTCGCACGCCAGCCGGCTGCCGCCGACGCTGAGTGCGGTGATGTTATCCAGCAGCCGATCTTGCGCCTCCGGCGGCAAATACCCGAAGAGCCCCTCCGCGATCCACGCGGTGGGCTGACTCTTGTCAAAGCCGGCTTCCACCAGGGCCTTTGGCCAGTCGTTGCGCAAATCGACGGCGACCGTGCGCAGCTCGGCCCGCGGGGCGGCACCCAGCTCGGCCAGCGTGGCGGCCTTGAATTCGATCACCTGGGGCTGGTCGATCTCGAACACCGTCATATCGACCGGCCACGCCAACCGGTAGGCGCGCGCGTCGAGGCCCGACGCAAGGATCACGGCCTGCCGGATCCCGGCCTGCGTCGCGGCCTGGAAGAACGAGTCGAAGAATCGGGTCCGGGCCGCCATCGCGGCGGGCATGTGTTCGAGCTTCCACCCCGATCCGTGGTCGTCGACGTCGGCGGCTGCCAGGTCGCCGGAGACCCAGCGTGTGAAGAAGTCCACGCCGACCGCACGAACCAGCGGCTCGGCGAATCGGTCCTCGATCAACGGGTTGTCGGCGTTGGTCGCGATCGCCCGCGCGGCTGCGACCATCGTCGCGGTCGCGCCCACACTGGTCGCCAAATCCCAGGTGTCGTTGTCTGTGCGCGGCATGCGGCTGCTGTCCCCCTCGGAGTAATCGGTTACTTAGCTGGTATAACGACCGGCGGGCGCGTGGAGTTCCCACGCCCCGCGGCCCAGCTATTTCGCCGGTCCGAGCGTCGTGTTGCCGCGATTAGACGAGGTTCCTAGCGCGGCCCGGGTCCACCCGGTCCCCCGGGTCCGCCCGGTCCACCGGGTCCGCCCGGCCCCCCGGGTCCGCCCGGCCCACCAGGTCCACCCGGCCCCCCGGGTCCGTCCGGTCCATTTGCGGCCGGCAGGAGGAACACGCATTGATTCAGCTCGACACTCCAGCCCCAACCGGGGGCGCATTCACCGTCGGCGCGGCTGATGGCCGGCGTTCCGATCACCGGCAACCCGGCCAACACGACAGCGATCGCACCGATCACGCAGCGCCGCAAGTAATGTCTCATCGCCAATCTCACTTCGTCGTTCGGGCAGGGCGGGCGGTGATGACCGGTCGCATCCGGATGAACCCGCGCCCATCATTGTGCGGCAATCGATCCGTTATCGTGCCGAATTGGCGAGCTTGAATGCCCTTGTCCGCCCGTGTCTTCAGTCGGTCATCAACTCGAAGACCGGGATGAGCCGGTGGGTACGTTGCTGGTATTCCCCGAAACCGGGGGCACGCTCGACCACGACCGAATAGACCGAATCCCTTTCGTCACGCGGCAATTCGCGCGCGGTCGCGGGCTTCGCAGCCCCCGTGCCGATCTCGACAGACACGTGGGGGTCGGCGCGTATGTTGTGCACCCAGGAGGGATTGTTGTCCCGCCCCGCCGCGGACCCGACGACATAGATTTTGCCGTCGATATCGAAGTAGGCGACCGGGTTGACCCGTTGGGCGCCGCTGCGCGCACCGGTCGAAGTCAGCAGCAACAACGGAAAGCCCTCGAACTGGCCGCCCACTTTGCCGCCATTGCGGCGGAACTCCTCGATGTTCTGCTCGTTGAATTCACGTTCCGCGCTCAGCGCATCGTCACCCATTGCGCCATCGTGACATGTGACGCGACCGTCGGCCAGCTAAGGATCGTTTTATACCGTGCCGCAACGTGATTCAACGACGGCG
Source organism: Mycobacterium mantenii (assembly GCF_010731775.1). Lineage (NCBI taxonomy): Bacteria > Bacillati > Actinomycetota > Actinomycetes > Mycobacteriales > Mycobacteriaceae > Mycobacterium > Mycobacterium mantenii. The sequence continues at coordinate 2,097,168 of NZ_AP022590.1, forward strand.
GGCGGGCCGCGCGCCCAGGTGCGTCACTGTCCCGCTGTCGGCGGCGCGGATTCGATGGTGGTCAGTTCGGTGAGACCGCTGATCCTGAGTACGGGCATCAGGATGGGGTGCGCGACGAGCTCGATGCGGTCGGCGTGGGCCGCCAGGGTGTTGATGGCTGCGCTGTCCAGGTACTCCACCGCACTGAGATCGACGAGTAACGCCCCGTCACCGCCGGTGGCCTCGGTCGCGGCGCTGGTCAATGCCACGCTGAACGCGTCGATATTGCTCAGGTCGATCTCCCCCGCGGCTACCAGCACGAATCTCCCGTCGCTGCCGCGCGCGGTGTCGAGCGTGAGCGGGGTGGTCATCAGGTGATCCTTGTGGATAGGTGGACTGTCGTTCCGTCGGTGTCGGGCCGGATATCGACCTCCTGCATGAGGGTTCGCATGAGCGGGATGCCCCGGCCTCGGTGAGGATAGGAAGCCGGTTGCGGAGCCTTCCACGAGCCGGTGTCCGTGATGGTCAATTGGACCTCGTCGCCGAGGGCGACCGCTCCCAGGCGAATAGTGCCCTGCGGTCTGTGGCGATGACCGTGTTCGATGGCGTTAGCAACGGCTTCCCCGGCGGCGACGAGCACGTTCAGGGTCTGATCCGGGTCCAACCGGACCCGGGTCAGCCAGTTGCGCAAGGCGGTGCGGGTGGGCGCAAGCTGAGAGACGTCGGCGGGGAACTTCAGCTCCAACGGCGCCGGATGGCGGTAAAGCAGCAAAACGACATCATCCTGGTACCCGCCTTCCGGCGCGACGCGGGACATCACCTGGTTCGCCAGATCTTCCAGTTTCAACGCGCGAAAGTCCTGCGCGACGGCGGCTACCCGGGAGATGCCATAGTCGAGCGGGATGCGGCGCCGTTCCACCAGACCGTCGGTGTACAGCAGCAGCGTCGAACGCGCGGGGATGGTCACCCGGGCCTCGGGGCGGATCCAGTTACCCCGTATGCCCAGCGCGATGGTGTGGCCCTCGTCGAGTATCTGGGTGCTGCCGTCGCCGTGCACCAGGATGGGCGGCGGGTGACCGGCGCTGGAGTAGACCAGTTCACCGGTCTCGGGGGTGAGCACAGCGCAGACCGCGGTGGTGCATTGCGCGCCGGGCAGCCGCGCGGCGAAACGATCCATCCCCGCGAGAGCTGCACCGGGGCTTGGGTTTTCGAAGAGGAGCGCACGGCAGGCGCTGCGCACCTGGCCCATCACGGTGGCAGCGGCGAGGCCATGGCCGACGCAGTCGCCGACGATCAACGCGATGCGCCCGTCGTCCAGGTCAACGATGTCGTACCAGTCACCGCCCACCTGGAGAGGTCTCGTGGCGGCCTGATAGCGCACCGCGAAGCCATTGGGAAGATCGGCGGGTCCCAGGATCGCGTGCTGCAGGGCCAACGCGGTTTCGCGTTGCTGATCGACCTGGTGCACCCGCTGCAGCCCCTGGCCCAAGCGGCCGGCCAGGACCGTGAGCAAGGTCTGGTCCTCGAGGGTGAACGGGCGCTGCTCGGTCAGATCCATCCAGACGACGAGCACACCGTCGGGGTGCTGCAGCGCAATGCCCGCCGTTCCCGGCCGCGTCCCATTGGGGGTGAGCAGCTCGCCGTCGCGCAGTGAGCTGAGCGCCTGTTGAGTTTGCGACGTCAGGTCGGCCCACTGCGTGGGCTCGCCCACCGACACCACCCGCGGCGCGCCGAAGGCCGTTTCCGTGGAGGAACCTTGCGTCGGGAAGGTGACGGCCAGCACGCGGCGCGCCCGCCAGAGCCGGCGCAGTTCCTCCGCGGCGGCTTGCACCGCGTCATCGACGGTGTCAGCTTGGGCCAGTTCCTGGTTGAGCGCGTGCTCGCGGCCCGCCGCCAACGCCAGTGCGATAGCCGCGTGCCGGGCGAAGTCACTGACAAGGTCGAGGTAGTCCTCACCGAACGCGGGTCGATGCGGCTCGCGTGCGACGGCGATGACGCCGAGCACCGCGCCGTCCGCAATCAGCGGCATGACGATCGCCGAGCGTTCACCGACGTCGGTGAAGCCCTCGATCGGGTACTGGAACGAATCGGTGATCAGCGGTAGGCCGCGGCGGGCCACGCCGCCGGTGGTCGAGCCTTCCATCGGAACCTGCCGGCCGATCACCTCCGAGGAGTACCGCCCCGCGGTCGCGGCCACGACCAGGGTGTCGACCAGGTCGACCGGCAATTCGGGCTCCTTGGGAACCAGCAGGATGGCCTGCTCGGCACCGGCCAGCTCCAGCGCCCGGTTCACGATGAGCTGCAACGGCCCCGTCTGCGGGTCTCCGGACAGCAATGCAGTGGTGATCTCGCGGCTGGCCTTCGTCCATTTCGCCGATTCACGCTCTCGCTCGAAGAGTCGGGCGTTGTCGATGGCGGCGGCCGCCGCCGTGGCCATGGCGCGTACGGCGCCTTCCTGCGAGTTGGAGAAGACTCGACCCGGCCGGTCGTCGGCCAGGTACAGGCTGCCGAAGTTGGCCGCCCGCACCGTAATCGGGATTCCGAGGAGTGCGTGCATCGGCGGCTCGCGTCCGGCCAGCTCAACGGTCTGGGGATGGGCACTCAGATCGTCGACGCGCAGACCATCGCCGACCGGGAGGTCGCCGAGCCGCCGAGCGGTGTCCACGTCTATTCCCGCATACACGAAAGAGACGAGCGTGCCGTCGGAGGCACGGATGCCCAGAGCGGCGTAGCGGGCGCCGGTCAGCTCCATCGCGGCTTTGAGGACTCGATGCAGCGTCACGTCCAAGTCAAGATCCGAACCGATCTCGACGATGACGCGCACGAGTTGTTCCATCTGGTCACGCGCTGCCACCAGCTCATCGAGCTGGTCATGCATGCGGCTCACCAGTTCGCGCCGGCCCTGCCAGGTGAAGGCGGAGTCACTCCGGTCGCTGTCCATAGGTACCAACGGTAACGGTCGGGTAAACGCGATGTTCGGGCCGCAAGACCCTGCCCCACCTCGTGCGCGGATTGGCGGGCACCGTCTCGGTAGCTGGCCAACATCGAGCGAGGTCACGTCAGGTTGTGCGCGGTGGACGAAGTGCAGGCAGCGTGGCTTTACCCGATCTTGACCGAGTATTGAATTGTGCCGCCGAAGATAGCTGAGGTGAGTACGCTTTCATCGGTGGAGCTGGGGGTTTTGGGACCACTCCTGGTCCGGCAGGACGGAGCGCCCGTCGCGATACCGGGCGCGAAACCGCGCGCCATCCTAACGATGCTCGGACTGCACGACGGTTCCGTCGTGCCGGCCGACACCCTCGTCGAGCTGCTCTGGGGCCAGGACCCGCCGCGCACCGCCGCCAAGGCTCTGCAGACCCACATCTCTTCGCTGCGTCGCGCGCTGGGGGACGGCTTCGTTCTGACCCAGGGGGCGGGGTGGGCCGTCGCCGACAGCGAAATTGACGCCTCGCGCTATCAAGCGGCAGCCCGGCTGGGACGCGATGCCGCCGCCGCGGGCGACACCAGCCAGGCGGTGGCGCGGTTCGAGGAGGCCCTGGCCCTGTGGCGCGGGATTCCCGAACTTCCCGACGGCCGGCGCGGGACATCGGAAAAGACGCGGTGGATCGAGGGCCATGCCGCGCTCGTCGAGGACCGGGCGGACGCGCTGCTGGCCACGGGTCGCGCCGCGGAAGTCATCGGGGATCTCGAGGCCGCGGTGGCCGAGGCCCCGCTGCGGGAGAGGCGATGGGGCCAGCTGATGCTCGCCCTCTACCGCGCCGGCCGGCAAGGCGAGGCCCTCGGCGCTTATCAACGGGCACGATCGCTGCTTGCCGACGAGCTGGGCGTGGATCCTGGTCCGAAGCTTCGCCGGCTCGAGGCTGCGATCGTCGCGCAGGACGCCTCGCTGGATATCGCTGTGGCTCAGCACGCTCCGTCGGTGACGCGCGCCGTGACTTTTTTGCTCACCGACATCGAGGGGTCTACAGCCGCCTGGGAGGCGGATGCCGACGCGATGGCGAGGGCGCTGGCACGCCACGACGAGCTGGTCGAACAGGTTGTCACGTCGAGGGGCGGCCGGCTGATCAAGGCCCGTGGCGAGGGCGATGCGACGTTTTCGGTCTTCGAGAGGCCTTCCGCGGGGGCCGCCGCGGCAATTGAGCTGCAAGACGCGATCACGCATGAGCCTTGGGCGCTGCCCGACCCCATCCGTGTCCGCATGGCACTGCACACCGGCGAGGTCGAGCTTCGCGACGGCGACTACTTCGGCCGGGCGGTCAACCGGGTCGCGCGGCTGCGGTCACTGGCCGAGGGTGGCCAGATCCTGTGCTCCGGAGCGACCGCCGAGCTCGTCATCGACTCGCTGGCCGACGACGTGCTGCTGACCGACCTGGGGATGCGTCAGCTGAAAAACCTGGCGCGCCCCGAGCATGTCTTCGAATTGCGACTGGAAACCGTTGCGGGACAGCCGGAATCGCAAGCATCCAAAGCGCCGATGGAGCGGCCCAGCTTCCCGGCGGTACTGGTCGGGCCGGGGCCGTTCGTGGGACGTGGCCGAGAACTCGAGGGGCTGCTTTCGGCGTGGCAGACCGCGCTCGCGGGCGGTGTGCGCACCGTGCTGATCGCCGGCGAACCCGGGGTGGGCAAGACGCGTCTGGCCGGTGAATGGTCGCAACAGGCCTACGCGCAAGGAGCGGTCGTGCTTTACGGCCGGTGCGACGAGGACCTCGGCGCCCCCTATCAGCCGTTCGCCGAGGCGCTACGTTCGCTGGCGCCGTGCGTGGGTGCTGACCGGCTGAGAGGACTGCGCGGCGTCGAAGCGCTGCTACCACTCGCACCCGGGCTGGCCGATGTCCTGCCCGACCTCACTCCCCCTGCGCACCCCGACCCCGATACCGAACGCTACGCATTATTCGATGCCGTCGTCGCGCTGCTGGAAGTCGCGTCCGCGAGCGCACCCGTGGTCTTGATCCTCGACGATCTGCACTGGGCGGCCAAACCGACGCTGCTCCTGTTGCGGCATCTGCTGCGATTCGGCGACCACGCCCGCGTGCAGATCGTCGGCACCTACCGCAGCACCGACCTCGATCGCTCCCATCCCCTCGCCGCGATGCTCGCCGATCTGCACCGCGACGGGACGGCTAACCGGCTCACCCTCGGCGGACTGGACGAGGACGACGTGACGGCCTACGTCGCCGAGGCCGGCTACGACGACGAGGAACTCGCCCACGCGTTGGCCTCGGTCACGGGCGGCAACCCGTTCTTCCTCATCGAGGCCCTGCGCCATGTCGACGAGAGTGGCGGCGTCTGGGATCAGAGCACCCTCCCACAGGGCGTGCGAGAAGCGGTGAGCCGCAGACTTTCTCGGCTCCCAGCCGAGACCAACAAAGCCCTTGCCGCTGCCGCGGTTATCGGCAGCCGGTTTGCCTTGCAGCTGGTCGAACAGGTGGTCGGAAGCGACCTCATCGACGCGTTCGACGAAGCACGCCAAGCCGGCATCGTCATCGAAGAGCCCGGCGGCTTCTACCGGTTCAATCACGCGATCGTCCGGCAGTCACTGCTGGCCGAGCTGGCGTCGGTGCGGCGCATGCGATTGCACCAACACATCGCCGCGACCCTGGAGACGATGCCCGGCGTCGACGACGAGCTGCTGGCCGAACTGGCTCATCATTATTACGAATGTGCTTGGGCGGGAAACGCGGCCAAGGCGGTCTTCTACTGCCGGCGGGCCGCAGATCAGGCGATGGCCCGGCTCGCCTACGAGGGTGCCGCCGACCTCTACCATCACGCCCTGCACGCGCTTGAGGAGCTTGACGACGAACTGCCCGACCGCGCCGAACAGACCGCCGAACTGTTGGTCGCGCGTTGCGAAGCCCTGTTGGCAGCGGGAGACGTGACTTCGGCGGCGGGTGCCGTGTCCCAATTGCAAGACGCAACAGTGAATTCAGCGCGACTGGCGGCATGGGCAACGTGCTTCGACGGCCAACTCTCGATGTTGATTCACCCCGAGCGGCTGGACGAGGTCGAAACCGGGTTGGGCGCGGCCGCGGCCAAACTCGCCGAGTTGGACGACGCCGCCGGAGAAGCCAAGGCGCACACCGTTCGGGCGACATGCCTCGCTCGCCTCGGGCGCATCGGCGACTGCGAGGTCGCCCTGGACGACGCGCTCACCGCGGCGCGGCGGGCGCGTGAACACCGGCGCGTGAACGCCGTATTGGCGGGCGCGCCGCTCGCGGCGCTGTGGGGCCCCAACCCGGTTCCGCGCGCGGGCGGACGCTGTCTCGACGTGGTGCGACTGCTTCGGATCACGACCGACTCCCCCGCCGTCGAGGCCACGTCGACGCGATGTCAGGCCGTGTTGGAGGCCTTTCGCGGTCGCGCCGCGGCCGCCCGGCGGATGATCGACTCGGCGCGGCGGACGGTCACCGACCTCGGCCTACGCCACGCCCTGCTTGAAGTCGAGCAGTTCGCCGGCATCGTCGAGCTCATCGTCGACGATGCCGCCGCCGCAGAGCCGCATCTGCGTAAGGCCTACAACGGCTTTCGTCGCATGGGCTTGGACGCCGACACCGCCGAGACCGCCGCCCTCTTGGGTCTCGCATGCCTGGCGCTCGGGAAAGATGACGAGGCGGACGAATTATGCACCGAGAGTGAGTGTCTCGCCGGGCACGCGTTGAAGGCATCGATCGCATGGCGGACGTTGCGGGCACACCTGCTGGCGCGCGGCGGGGACTATGAGGCCGCCAGGCGGGTGGCCGAAGACGCGGTCGCGTTGGCCGAGCGCACCGACGCCCTGGTTGATCACGGCGACGCATGCCGCACCCTGGCAACGGTTTTGGCCGCCGCCGGCGATTACTCCGGGGCGCGAGCCGCGGCCGAGCGCGCGGTCGATTTGTATGAGCGCAAAGGCGCTGCGGCGCTTGCCGAGAGGGCACGGGGCATAGTCGGCGGTCAGGAAATCGGTTCTATTCCCGCGCCGCCCGAAAAGCCGTCGGTCGAATCCGACAATTCGTGCATGCGAGTGGTGCGCCGGGTAGTCTCTGCTGTCGATCGGAATGCATGGGATGAATTCGAGACCCTTCACGCCTCCCACTCGCGGATCGAGAGTCGACGGAAGGTGGTCAGCTTTGACCGGGACAACCTTCTTCCCAGTGAGATAAGGCAACTGGTCGCGGATGACGGATTGCGCTTCCGAGTCGTGATGATCGCCGCACGTGGCGAGCGCCTGGTCCTGAGTCGCCTCGACGTTGGCACAAGTGACGCGAGCCCCGGGGCACCCCACGACGAGTTCCTCCAGATATGCGCCCTCGATCATGACGGTCGTATCGCGCTACAGGTGTGGTTCGACGTCGACGACATCGACGCCGCGGTGGCCGAACTCGATGCGCTGCATGCGCAACTCGAAGCAGAACGCCCAGGGCCGCGGAGGCTCGAAAACACGGCGACGCGCGTATACGAACGCTTCTGGTCGGACTTCGCCGCCCGCGATTGGGACGCCGTCGCGGCGACAGTCTCCGAAAGCCTGTCAGGTGCCGATCATCGACGGGTCGTTAATGCCGGAGACAGAGGCAGTCGAGATACCGTGATCGAGGATCTGCGGGTGGCTGCCGATGTTGGATTCTCGATATGGATGGAAGACGTTGTAGCGATCCGCGGCGAACGCCTCGCCCTCACACGCGTGTGCGCGGCCGGCCGCGATCCCGACACGGCTCAAGACATAGCCTTCAATATCGTCGAAACCAATGCCGACCAGGAGATTACGTCAATCGTCATCTTCGACCTAGATGACTTCGACGCTGCCGTCGCCGAACTCGACACCCGTTATCTCGCGGGCGAAGCCGCACCGTACGCGCACACGTGGTTGATTATCATGCAGGGTTTCGCGGCGCTCAACCGCCGCGAGCTTTTCCCGACGACGCCAGATTGGGTAAACATCGACCACCGGCGGGGAACTCCAATCGCACCCGGCGAAATGCCTGAGTTGCTTGGCGCCGCGCGGGCTTTCACGTCTAATCTGAACTACTTCATCGACTCCGTGCATCGGCTGAACAACCTCGGAGCGGTGTTCGTCCATATGGCACATGAAAACTCCCAACACGGTTTCCACGCCGAGTGGCGAACAATCAGCGTTATCACGCTCGAAGGCGACATGGTCAACCGCTGCGAGGTATTCGACGAAGCGGACCTGGAAGCCGTGATCACAAGATTCGATCAGCTGAACCGACCGGCATCGCGGCTCGAAAACGCGGCAAGCCGCGTCTTCGAGCACGTCTGGTCGCACATCGAGGCCCGCAATTGGGACACTGTGGCTGACACCGTAGCCGAGAACTATTACGCCATCGACCACCGGCGGGTCGTGAATGCCGGGATTCAACAGGGTCGAGCTTCCGTGATCCAAGGTCTGCAGGCGGCTACCGACGTCGGTATGGCGATATCGGTGGTGAGCGCAATTGCGATCCGTGGGGAGCGACTCGTCCTTGCACGTGTTCGCGCCTCCGGACGGAATCCCGAGACGAGCCAAAACGATGCCCTCAACGTCGTTGAGATCGACGCCAACGAAAGAATCGCGGTTGTCGTCGTGTTTGACCTCGAAGACTTCGACGCGGCCATCGCGGAACTCGATGCGCGCTACCTTGCCGGTGAAGCGGCCAACCATGCGCACACATGGTCCGCAATCACGCGGGCATATGCCGCCCTCAACCGGCATGAGCATCCAGCGACGACACCGGACTGGGTGAATATCGACCATCGGCACGGGCTTTCGTTTACGCCGGGACATGTGTCTGCTCTACTCACCAACTGGCTCACCACGCCTGACCTAGGCAATTACGTCGCAGCTGTACATCGGCTTGACGACCACGGGGCTGTGGTCACCTCCGTGACACACGAAACCTCGCGAGAAGGCTTCGAAGCCGAGTCGCGCACCATCAGCGTTCTTACGACCAAAAGCGACTTGATCGACCGCTTAGAGGTTTTCGATGAGACAGACTTGGACGCCGCGATCGCGCGTTTCGATCAGCTAAGCAGCCCGGTACTGCGGCGGGAGAACACAGCGAGCCAAGTGTACGGCCGCGTGAACACGTATTTCACGACCCGTGACTGGGGCGCTATGGCAAATGCTCTGGCGGAAAATATGCTCAACGACGATCGTCGTCACATGGTGAATTCAGGCATCCGACATGGCCGGGATGTCGAAATCGCTAACGGTCACGCCTTTGTTGAACTTGGCGGCAATAAGGTCACATCGGCGGTCGTCGCATCCCGTGGCGAGCGCCTCGCGCTATGTCATTCGTCCATCGTTGGGCATAGCCGGCAATCTGGGGCATTCCACATTGAGTTTCTGAGCGTCGTTGAGATCGATGCCTGTGAGCGGCTGGCAGTCCATATCGCGTTCGACCTTGACGACCTCGATGCCGCCATCGCTGAACTCGACGCGCGCTACCTCGCCGGTGAAGCGGCCGCCCACGCGCGGACGTGGTCGGTCGTAGTACAGACCTACGCTGCAGCGAACCGCCAACAGCTCCGATTAGCGCCCGACTGCGTGAACATTGATCACCGACGGGCGAGAGCGTTCGCGTCCGGTGAACTGACCGCGTACATGCGTGCCACGTGGGACATCGCACCAAACGTCAAGGCCTACGTTGAGACCGTGCATCGGCTGGACAACGTCGGCGCCGTCGTCACCCAGGTGGTGCAGGGAAGTTCGCAAGAGGGTTTCAACGCCGAATGGCAAGAACTCATCCTGCTTGCGTTCAACGGCGACATGGTCAACCACTGCGAGCTCTTCGACGAAGCGGACATCGACTCTGCCCTGGCAACGTTCGATCAGCTCAGCCGACCGACGCCGCGGTTGGAGAACGCGGCAAGCCAAGCGGGTGAACGGCTATACGCGTACTACGGGTCGCGCGAGTGGGACGCGGTGGCCGGAATCTTGGCAGATGACACCGTAGTTGACGATCGCCGGCACATGGTGAATTTCGGGCATTGGCACGGTCGCGATGTTGTCATCGCCAACCACCGAGCTATTGCGGAGGCGGGGGCGAACATAACGTCGACCGTCATCGCGACCCGCGGAAGTCGCCTCGCCCTTCTTCGCGGCCGCAACCACGACCTGCAGGGCCAAGAGTTCGACGTCGAGTTCCTTACCATCGTCGAGACCGACACCGACAACCACATCGCGACACACATCGCGTTCGATCTCGACGACGTCGACACTGCCTTTACGGAACTCGAAACTCGTTACCTCGCAGGCGAAGCAGCGGCTTACGCAGATACGTGGTCGGTAATAGCAGGCGTGCACACGATGTTCAACCGGCATGAACTTCCCCAAAAGGACTGGGTCACCATCGACCACCGCCGGGGCACACCATTTGCCGCCAATGACATGACGTCAGCCATCCACACCCTCTTCGATCTCACCCCGGACTTCAGGGTGCATATCGAAATAGCGCATCAACTCAACGGCTTTGGGGCGGTGATCACCAACTATGCTCACGGGTCCTCGCCCGATGGCCTGGAAGTCGAGTGGCGCTTGGTGATGCTTCACATTGTCGACGGCGACCGACTCACCCGCTGCGAGGTATTCGACGAGACGGACGTGGACGCCGCACTCGCACGGTTCGAAGAACTCAGCCGGCGGGCAGCGCGATTGGAGAACTGGGCGAGCCGAGCGGTTGAGCAATTCCTGTCGCACTTTGCCGCCCACGACTGGGATGCCATGGCGGACCTGATCGATGAAGATTTCTGCTCGGAGGACCGCCGTCGAGGCATAAACGCCGGAATCCGACGCGGTCGAGATATCGAGATGGCGAATTGGCGGGCCACCGCAGAGGTTTGGAGGTCCGATGTGCGGGCCGCCGTTGTTGCGACCCGCGGAGAGCGCCTCGCGCTCTTCCGTTTCACCTTCGCCAGCCAAGATTCGCTGCCCGCAGCGTTCCAAGCTGCGGCGCTTTCCGTCGTGCAAGTCAGCGACGACCACCGATGCACCGCTACGGTCGTTTTCGACCCTGACGACTTTCAAACCGCCTTCGAGGAACTCGAAACACGTTTTCTCGCAGGCGAATCTGCCGCCCATCGGCATACGTGGTCGACTCTGTTACGGGCTTTCGCCGCGTTCAACGAACACCAGCTTCCCGCGACGACGCCAGGCTGGGTGAATCTCGACCACCGGCGAGGGCGAGCGTTTTCACAGGGCGACCTGGTCCCATACATCCATGTCACATGGCAACTCGCGCCGCAAGCCAAGATCTACGTCGATGCGGTACATCGGTTGAGCCACCTCGGAGCGGTCGTCACCCAGTCGATGCATGGAACGTCGCGGGACGGCTTCGACGCTGAGTGGGTCGAAGTGAACCTCTTGACTCTCGACGGTGACCTGATCAACCGCAGTGAGCTGTTCGACGAAGCGGATCTCGATGCCGCCATCGCCCGCTTCGAGGAGCTCCGCCCACAGTCGCCGCGGCTGAAAAATCCGGTGCACGAGCGCTTCCTGGCGCTGTTCGCCGCCCGCGACTGGGACGCCATGGCGCAACTGTTCACCGACGATTACTCCAACGACGATCGCCGGCGAGTGGTGAATGCCGGGATCCGGCGCGGTCGAGATGCCGCGATCGAAGACCTGCGAGTATCCGCTGATGTGGGGTTGCTGGGAAACGTTACAGCGGACATCATCGCGACACGCGGCGATCGCCTCATTCTCACCCGCTTTGAAGCCGCGGGTCCCGAGCACCCGGCGACTCAACTCGATGTGCTCCAGGTCATTGAGCACAACGCCGACGAACAGATCACGGGAGCCGTCCTCTTCGATCCCGACGACATCGACGCTGCCTTGGAGGAACTCGACGCTCGCTACATCGCCGGCGAAGCGGCCGCCCACGCGCAAACGTGGTCGGTGATCGCGGCGGGCTACGCCGCGCTCAACCGACACGAATTACCACCAGCGGCACCGGACTACGTGATCATCGAACGCCAGTTGCACGCCACGATAGATGCGGGTGATCTGTCCAAAGATCTCGGTGTCGCTTGGGATCTCACACCCGACCTCAACGGCTATGTCGAAGCTGTACACCGACTAAGTGACCGGGCAGCGGTCGTCACCCATGCGGCGGCTGGGACTTCGCAGGAGGGCTTACACGCGGAGTGGCGCGGAGTCCACCTTTTGACTCTGAAAAACGGCATGGTCGACCGCTGCGAAATCTTCGACGAGGCGGATCTCGAAGTCGCGCTCGCCCGCTTCGATGACCTGCAAACCCAGACGCGGCGACTCGAAAACGCGGCAAGCCGGGTCGACGGACGCCTCATCGCGTACTTCAATGCCCGCGACTGGGCAGCGATGGCAGCGATGGCAGCGACCATGCTTGATGATTTTTGCAGCGAAGATCGGCGGCACGTGGTGAACGCCGGGCGCACGCAGGAACGCGAAGTCGCGATTGCAAACATCCGGGCAACCGCCGACCTCGGTGTCACGCTGGACAAGTCAGACGTTGTCGCAACCCGGGGAGAACGCCTGGCCCTCAGTCGCGCCCGGTGGTGTGGCCCCGACCAAGGGCCGGAGGCGTTCCACAGCTGCGTGCTCAACGTCGTCGAGATCACCACAGACGAGCGGATCGCGGCACACGTCTCGTTCGATGTCAGTGACATCGACGCCGCCTTCGAAGAGATCGACGCACGCTACCTCGCCGGCGAAGCGGCCGCGCATGCGCGCGTCTGGTCGGCCATCGCACGGGAATGCGCCGCGTTCAACCGGCACGAACTCCCCTCGGCGGACTGGGTCACCATCGACCATCGGCGGCTCGTGACAATTGATGCGAGTGATCTGCTCCCCAACATCCGCGCCATTTGGGACCTCATGCCAGATATCAGCGTCCACATCGAGGCGGTGCATCGTCTCAGCGATTTCAGCGCCGTCGTCACCTACACCGCGCATGGGACCGCGCAAGAAGGCTTCGTCGCTGAGTGGCGGATGATCCATCTTCTGACGGTCGAAGGCGACCGGATCAATCGATCCGAGCTATTCGACGAAGCAGACCTCGACGCCGCGGTCGCGCGCTTCGACGAGCTCAGTCCCCCAACGTCGCTCGTTGACAACGCCGGTGACTGAGACGACCCCGGGACTTCAACCGCTCTATCTACTGGCGGACAGTCAGCTGCTGTTCTGGCGCCGACAGGACCGACTGCTCCTGGAGGCGGCCCTCGATGGCTTGGCTCCGGGCGCGCCGGTTGCCGCCGCGTATATCGGTGCCTCCAACGGGGATCGGCCGGAGTTCTACGAAATCTTCGAGGCGGCAATGGATGGGCTCGGAATCACCGACCGTCGCATGATCGTGTCGTCATTCGGCCCCGACGACCGCGCCTTCCTGAAGCGTGCCCGGTTGATCGTCCTGGCGGGCGGCGACGTGCGTCTCGGCTGGAACACCTTCGAAGACACCGGCATGAAGGAGGTGATTCTCGGCCGCTACGCCCACGGGGCGATTCTGGTGGGCATATCGGCCGGCGCGGTCCAGCTCGGACGCTATGGAATAGCCGCGACACCGCAATCCCCCGAGACCGAATTGTTCGATGTGTTCAGCCTGGTCCCCATGATCATCGACGTGCACGACGAGCAAGCTGAATGGGTGCGACTATCACGGACGGTTGAATTGCTGAAGGGAGCCGCCACCGGGCTCGGAATCCCCTCTGGCGGCGGTGTCATCGTGAACCCGGATGGCACCCTCGAACCCCTGCGCCGTCCCGCGCACAACTTCACTTTCGAGGACGCTCGCATCGTGCATTCGCTGCTGCGTGTGGACGAGGACGACTGATGCTTCGCCAGATCGCGGAAGTGGCGAGTCGCCGTCTGTTCCCACTGCCTTAGGCGGCGGATAAGCTGGTCGTCGGGGGCGATCCGAGACAAGCCTGCAGGAGGGCGCGGTGGAAACCGTACTCGGTGTGTCGATGACGCCCACGGCGGTTCGCGCGGTCTTGGTCGAAGGGGAACACGCCGAGGGCGCCACCGTTGACACGGACACGTTTGCGGTGGTCTCGGCCCGAGGTCCGGCGAATCCGACCGGACCCGATCAAGTCGTCTCCGCAATCCTCGGGACGCGGGAAGGAGCGGCGGAGAGTGGCTGCCCGTTGGCCTCGGTCGGGGTGACGTGGACGGACCCCATCCAGGCCGCCGCCCTGCGCGACTTGCTGGCCGACCAGAGGCTGGAGAAGGTCATGCTGGTCTCGGCCTTTCTGGCCGCGGCCTCGCTGACCCAGACGGTGGGCAACTCGACCCGGTACGCGCACACCGCCCTGCTGTTCGTCGAGCCGTCCACCGCAACGATGGCGGTGGTACACACCGCCGACGGTTCGGTCGCCGATGTGCGCCGGCAAGAGTTGCCGGACGACGAAGACGAGGCGGTGGCCGCGTTGACCGCAATGGCCGCCGGTGCAGAAGCGATGGAGCCGCGCCCGGACGGTTTGTTCGTGGTCGGCTCCGACGGCGTCGACATCGCCGCAATCACCCCGCAATTGCAGGCGGCCAGTTCCCTCGTGGTCAGCACCCCGGAGGAGCCGGGGCTGGCACTGGCCAGGGGCGCGGCGTTGGCATCGGCGCATCCACCTTTGTTTTCATCCTCGACCGCAGCGATTGCGTACGCGCAAGACCCCGGCACCGGTGCGGTAGTCCCGCACGCGGTGGGTCTCGGCTACGCGGATTTTCCCGCCACCGTCGAACGCGGCGCCGAGGCGCTGGCCTACAGCGCCGATCCCGAAGAGGCTGGCCTCACGCCCGCTCGCGGGCTCGGCACCGGCGCCTATCCCACCTTCGATGGCGACGTCGACTCGCCATGGACCGGCTATGGTGCCGCGCCGACCGAGCGGCGGGCCACCCGGCCGTTTCTCGTGGCGATGAGCGTGTTGGGGTTGTTTGTCGGTGGGGTCCTGGCACTCGTCATCGCGCTGGCGATCGCCATTCGACCGCATGTCGACACGCGGCCACAAATCGGCGCTAACGCCGTTGCACCTGCGCCGCCCCCTGCTGCCAGCACACCCGCACCGGCTGCACCGGAACCGGCGAAGGTCGCCCCGGCGCCCGCAGCCCCGGGGCCCGCTGCCCCGGCCCCAGCGTTGCCGCCCCCGCCCCCAGCGTTGCCCCTGCCACCACCCCGGATACCCGCGCCGGCTGCGCCGCTTCCGGCTGGCCCACCCGGGCCCCCGATACCCGCGCTCCGTCCGCCGGTACCCGCTGGACCGGCAGTGCCCATCCCGCATATCCCTGTGCCTGGCATCCCCCATCTTTAAGCGCGCACCAGCACTTCGTGTTCCAGGCCCTATCGCCTTGTACCGCAATAGCATTCGTCACCTCGCGGCTCCGATTTCCACGCCATGCGCCCGCGCCGCGGAGCCAAGGCCGCACAAGCCTCACTTGGCGGACAACATCGCAATCATGTGGTGACGGTTGGCCGTTGTAGTAGTGACTTTCGGCCCGCGTGACGGACCGCAGGCCCGGCCCAGAGTTAACACCATGTCAACTGCCGCTCGACTGAGGGTGAATTGGGCGACGACCCAAAGTCGGCCCCGGCCAGCTTTCCTTCCGGATAAAGGAGCCAATATGTTCCTCGCAGATCTGATCCCCTGCCGTCTATTAGTCG
Organism: Mycobacterium mantenii; assembly: GCF_010731775.1. NCBI lineage: Bacteria > Bacillati > Actinomycetota > Actinomycetes > Mycobacteriales > Mycobacteriaceae > Mycobacterium > Mycobacterium mantenii. The sequence continues at coordinate 2,112,743 of NZ_AP022590.1, forward strand.
GGGCAATCGGTGCCGGCGCCCTCTTGTGCGCTACCACGGGGACCGCCGCGGCTGATCCGGCGTCTCGACCCCCCAACTGCACGGCAGGGGACGTGGCCGGCGTCGCGGCCGGTGTCGCGACGTCACTCTCGGCCTACCTGTTCACTCATCCGGACCTGAACGGTTTCTACACCGGCCTTCAGGATCGGCCCAAAGATCAGATCCGCGATGCCGTGCAGCAGTACTTCGATGCCAACCCGCAGGAGCAAGCCGATCTTGAGAACATCCGTCAGCCCATGGTCGACATCAGGGAGCGTTGTCAGTGGACACCGTTGATCGGGCAGGCCGGCGCGACCCCTTGAGCGATCATCGCGCCGCGGCCCTCAATTCGCCAATGGTCAGAGCAAGGAGATCCCGATGAAGGTGCGGGTGCGGTCGTGGACTGCAGGGGGCATCGCGGTATTGACCCTCGCCGCGATCCCTGAGACGTATGCCGTCGTGCAGCCCGCCGGGATGGCGAATGCGGACGTCTGTGCGAGCGTCGGCCGGCGTGTTTCGGTGAGCGGGTGCACCAACGTTGCCGATACGATCAACGCCAATGTCCCGCCGCCCGACGCGTATGCGCCGCTGCCACAAGACTTTCCGCCGCCACCGCCGCCACCGCCGCCGGTGAATGTCTGCGTCGGAGCCGGCCGGCGGGTTCATGTGAGCGGGTGCTTCTGACCAGCTCCCCCCGATCATCGGCTCGACGTGTTGCCTCGTCGTCGCGGCGTGCGGTGCGCTGCCAGGACGTCCGCGTTCGCCAGCGTCTGCGCCTCAGCGGCCAGCGTTGATGCCCTGTTGGCATACGCAATTGCGTCGGTGTCGCTTGTCGTTTCCGCGCCGTGCGCCGCTGCCAAGTGCCGTTTCGCCTCGTCGAGCCGGGCCTGGGCCTCGGACCCCAGGTTGGAGCGATACCTGACGGCGTAGTCGGAGATTTGACGCAGCCTCGCTTCCGCGGTCGACAACGCCTGCTGCACCGAATGATCATGCCCGTCAATGGCTATCGATCCGCCACTCGCGGCGGCGCGCCGGCGTCGGCGTGCACGAAAAAGCAAGAAGAGCAGCGCAAGTACGACCACGATGACGATGACGATGACGCCGATCGCGATCGGCAACCAGGCCAGCTTCGACGAGCTTGCCGGCTGTGGCGCGCTTGTCGATTTGTCCAACCCGTCGGCCGCTGCGACCGCGGCACCGCTCCAGTCTTTGGCGCCCAAGACTGGTTCAATCTGGTTGGTGCGCAGGCTGTTCAGCTTGGCGGGTGTCAGACCCTGCACCTGCGGTGGCACGCTGAACGCGTACAGCTTGGTGTTGGTGGCCACGGCCAGCAGCACGTCGTGGTCGCCCATCCCGCTGGCACTGCGGGTTCGGTCGGCCCAGTTGTCGGGTTTGAATCGGTTGAAGTTGTCGACGTAGACCACCCACAGCTGGATGTGCCGATCGCGGTAGAGCCGGTCGATGGCCGCGCTGACGGCTGCCCGGCCGGAATCCGTCAGCACCCCGGTGCTGTCGGTGATGTGATCGGTGAGCTTGGACGGCGGCTGCGCGCCCGCGGGGGCCGCCCACAGCAGCCCCGCTACGAGGATCGACACGACTACACCGAATAGGCGAACCACTCGCATACGCATCAATCTAGCCGCCAAACCGCGCCGCGGCGGTATCCTCGTCGGACCGCATGACTTCCAGCGCGGCCAGATCGGCGTCGCCACCAGACTCGATCATTGCGCACCAACGACTTTCACGATCGGCGGTCGCTGCGAACAACGCTTTAACGCAGCACCTGGAACTCCGACACCGCCAGTTTATCCGCAGGATCGGCCCATCGCGCCGCAACGACCGGCGAACACTGGGCTCAAAGGGCCTGACAGACGGTGCGGCGGCCCGCGAGCGTAGGCGGGCCGCGAGCGCGCGAGCGTAAGCGCACCGCGGAAATTGGCTTAGCTTTTCGCAATGCGCTTACGCTCGCGCCCTCGCGGGCGTTGCCGCTCAACGAAATGTTCACGCCGAGGGAAACGCTGGGCCGCAAGACCGTCCGCTGGCATGGTAACGATTCGTGCGGGTGTGGCTGAGTGGTTAGGCAGCGGCCTGCAAAGCCGTACACACGGGTTCAAATCCCGTCACTCGCTCCACTAGAGAACGGCGAGCGCGCACTCGAAGTCAGGGCATGGCGTGCGGAGTCACGAGGAACTTCTCTCCCGTCGCTCGCTTAGCGTAAGCGTTGAACGCGTCGGGATTGAGCATGCCCGCAAGCGACACCTCCTGGGTGTAGCGACTCGCGAATGTCGTGGTGAGCCCCGCGGCGACCCGGGCGCGCAGTCGTCCGACCGTCTCGGCCCCCGCGCTCTGAAGAAAATAGGTGAGCAGCCACCCACCGACGCCCCACGCCATGCCGAAGTTTCGGTTCAGCACCGTGGGACTGGTATCGAGGGAGCCATAGATGTACACCTGTTTGTGGGTGGCCGACCCGTAGCGTGAGTACTCCGTAGCGGTCGCGTTGGCCGCCTGCTCCATGCCATTCAGGATTTGACTCGCCAGCGTTCCGCCGCCCGTGGCGTCGAAAGCGAGCGTCGCCGATGTCGCCTTGAGAGCCTCAGCGAGGTCGCTCGCGAACGACGGTGCCGTCGAGTTGAGGACATAGCTTGCGCCGAGCGACCTCAACATCTCCGCTTGCTCGGGCTTGCGGACGATATTGACCAGCGGTATGTCGTCCTTTTGGCAGAGCTTGACCAGCATCTGGCCGAGGTTCGACGCCGCGGCGGTGTGCACAAGACCCGAATGTCCCTCGCGGCGCATGGTTTCGGTCATTCCGAGTGCCGTCATCGGGTTGACGAAGGACGAAGCGCCGTCCCTCGCCGTAGCCCCGTCGGGCAGGACCAAGCATGCAGAAGCGTCCACCGCGCGGTACTGCGAATACATCGCGCCGCCCGCGATGGCCACCGTCTTCCCGACCAGCGCTTGGGCTGCTTCATGGGACCCCGCGGCCACCACGGTGCCGGCGCCCTCATTGCCCACCGGAAGCGACTCGTCGAGCCGCGCCGACAAGGCTCTCAAACCCGCCTCCCCGACGGGCGCGGTGACGACGGGACGTTCCGGTGTGCCGGCGACCGCCGCCTTGCTCATATCCGCGCTGGCTATCAGAAGGCCCAGATCTGACGGGTTGATGGGCGAGGCTTCGACGCGCACCAGTACCTCATTGGGGCCAAGGGCTGGAACGGCAACATCGTGCAGCGAGAGTTCGAGCGTGCCATCAGACCTCACCAACGAACGCAGTTCCAGGGCGGTGTCAGGCAAATCTGCGGTCATTGTCGGTTTCTCGTTCCTGTCGGGATACGTGCCTTCAAGGGTGAACGCCAACGCGGCTACGAATCTTCCGTGACGGCATCGAGGTATAACCATCGGCCGGCGCGGCGCTCGAAGCGACTGCGCTCGTGCATGCTGCCCGCGTGGCCCGCGGACTCGAAGCGGGCCGTGAATTCGACTTCGCCGGAATCATCGTCTGGCCCACCCGCCCACGCGTCGAATACCTGTAAGCCGGTCCAGATGATGTCCGGGTCGACGGTCACATCGGCCGGCCGCGTGCGCGGATGCCAGGTACGGAACAGATAGTCGGCGTCCCCGTAGGCGAAGGCCGAATATCTCGACCGCATCAATTCCTCGGCCGACCGGGCCTGCGATTCACCGAGGTGAAGTGGACCGCAGCAGGCGCGATAGTCGGCGCCGCTGCCGCACGGACACGGTTCGTTCATGTCAAGAGCCTGACAGACCGCTACGGCGTTGTGACGCCCGCGGCGTCCTGTAGTAGCTGCTGCAACTTGTCGATGGGATCGCCGTTGGCCGGGTCGAGCCTTCGTGGCGGGATCTCCCGGCCGTCGGGTGTGACGGTGGCGAACGGCGGCGGTGGCGGGGGTGGCGCCGCTGGGGGTGGGGGTGGTGGGGGTGGTGGGGGTGGTGGCTCTGCGGGTGGCGGGGCAGTTCGCTTGGCGGCCAACCGGTTTGCGGCCTCTTGCCGGATGGCTCGCCGCTGCGAGTCCGGATCGTTGTTGCCCGCGAAGCAGCCATGGGGCGCGGCGTCCACGATAGACAGCGCACTCGCGTAGCGTTCGTCGGCGCCGGCCCGGTCACCCTGGGCCGCGGCCCGGTCGCCTTGGGTCTCGCGAACCAGTTCGAGGTTGACCCGCACCGGGCAGGAGTGGTCAGCGTCGGTGCGGGCAAGCGCGGTGGCGAAGTGGGTGTCGGCGTCGCCGAGCCGGCCGTCGAGCACAGCGGCGACGCCCGCTGCGAACTGCGCCTTCGCCGGTTCCACCACGTTGGCCACGCCGAGGATGGCCGCATCGGCCTGCACGGCTTTCCCGTCGCCGCTCGAAAAGGCGGAGACGGCGGAATCCCCGGCGGCTACAACGGAAATGAGCTTGATGGCGACCAAGAGTGCGAGGATGGTCAACGGCGCCGAATAGAGCAAGAGTCGCCGTCGCAGTCGCAATCGCGCCGGTCGGATCGTCACGGTGCCAAGTCCCGTCGGGCGATGCGGCCGCGCCGGAACTCGCGGACCGACAGGTAAATCTCGGCGAGCAGTAGCCCCGCCGCGAGCAGCGCAGGCAGCCAGTACAACTCGATCCGTGCAGCCCCGACTCCGCTGCCGTGCGGCGTGTCGGGCAAGTTCGGCCGCAACGGCTGACCGGCGTCCCGGTGTAGGTACTGCACGTTGAGTTGTCCGGCGATTTGCCGCAGTTCGGCTTCGTTTATGGCGGCGCTGCTGCCGTAGCCCAGCACCGCTCCACCGGCCACCGACCCCTGGGTGAGGTCGAAGTCGCCCTGCGGCGCATGCGACCCGGGTGCACCGGAACCGAAGTACAGCACGACGTTCCGCGACCCGGGGTATTGCTGTGCCGCTTGCACCAACTGGTATCGCAACACGTTGTCGGCCGCGGCGGCGTTGACGTCAGAAGAGCCACTCGCGCCTGACCTGAGAACAGCGATGGTCGGCCGCAGGCTCCAGACGTCCTGTGACAGGGGCCAATCCAGCGACGCTTTCGCGTCAAAGTTGACGAGCGCGTACCGCGCCGCCGGGTACTGCTTGATCAGTTCCGCGATGTCGTCACGCATCCCTGCGATCCGCGCCTCACCTGTGCCGTAGTCCTGAATGCCCGAGTCGGCCGACCGATCGACGATCAGGAACACGTTGAGATTCGCGCCGGCCGCAGACGTTGCGCTTCGGCGGCTTTCGTCGTCGTGAATGGCCGGGCGGGTGATCGCCGCGATGAGCAGCAGCACCGCTAGGGTCACGCCGCTCCACCGCAGGACAGTCCGCACGCGGCGATTTCCCGCCGACAGGAGCACCTGGCGCAGCGCGACGAGTCGCGCCAGGGTGAGCGCGCCGGTGACGACCGCGAGGATCGGCCAGGGCAGCACGGGTTGAAACGTCATCGGCGCAACACCAGGAGGGCTACCGAGAGCACAGCCGCCGCCAACAGCGCGATCACCAGCGGCGCCATCGGCGCATCCCGAAAGTCCGCTGTCACTACGGTGCCGTTGGCGAGACGCGCTGGCGGGGTGTGCGTCCGAATCTCGTTGAGTGCCGCGGTCACTGATTTCGTCCCTGGTCTGACGTACCGGCCGCCGCTGTGCTCGGTGAACGCGACCAGTGCACCGCTGGTGGACGATGGGGCCGTGTCGATCACATTGATTTGTGCGCCGGCCCGTCCGGCCAGTTCTCGCGCAGCTTCGTCGGTGAACAGGGAAGGACGCGACTCCCCGGCAGCGCGAAGCTCCGACGGTCCGAGATATATCACCGAGCGCCGATGCGTGTCACGCTGCTCGGTCGCCGAGAACCCTGAGAGACACAGTGCTAGAACGTCATTGACGCTAGTCGCGTAGTCCGTGTAGGGCACCGGGGGGGTGAACGACGCCGCCTGCGCATTCGGAGCACCGACGTAGTCGGCGAATCGCGCCGCGGCGTACTGGTGGTCGCGCGTCAGCGGGACCAGACGGCGGTTGACCGACGTCAGGCCGATGCGTTGGGCTTGGGGGGACGTGGCGGTCTGGCGCGCGAAATAGTCGAGCAGTTCGGCCGTCACCGCGTCGGTCACCGGCTGCCCGACACACAGCATGATGTCCTCGGGGTGGACGGCGTCGAAATCGTTGCCGGCCACAGTCGGACGGGCGGCCGCCCAGGTGGCGGCACCGAACATGACCGTCAGCACCACCAGGGTCACGACCGTCGACAGCGACCGCAGTCGGGCCACTTTCGCGTACTCGGGCAACCGGGTCAGCCGGGCGACGTTGGCCAACGGGCGCAGCCGCCGGCGGGCGGCGCTCATGGGCAGCAACGCAGCCAGCGCCACGACTGCGACAAAGCAGGCCGATCCGGTGGCCGCTACCGGCCACCACTTCAGGTCCACGTGCGGATCAACTCCTGCACTTGGGCACTCACGTCGGCGACGTCGACGCGCGCCTCGGCGTTGAATTGCGCGTTGCCGAGCCGGGTCAGCAGCGGCTCGGCTGCGGACAGGTTCGCGTCTGCCATGGCCCCGACGTGTAAGTACTGGGCTCTCGTCCCGGTCGCTTGATGCAGAAAGCTTCGCACCGTCCTACTGATCGCCCCGCACGCCGCCGGAGCCGACATCCGCCCGGCGGCGTGCTCGTCGGCGATGCCTTGCACGCCGCGGGCGAACCGGTTGCGAATCAGCCAGGCGTGCACTCGCCGTACGGCCGGGATGCGCCGCAATTGGTGCGAGGGCAGGGTCCACACGAAAACTGCTGCGTACCAACCACTGACGGCAAGCATCAGCAAGACGGCCAACCACAGCCACCATGATGAGTACGGCTGCGGCCCGAACAGGTATCGCAGCAGATCATCCGGCACGAGCCGCCACCTCGGTCAGTCGAACGAGTTCGCGCCGAATGCCATTGCTGCCGGGGATCGTCGCATGGGGAATCGCATGACCGGTCAGGAACGCATCGAGACGGTCGCGACGGGCCCGCTCGGCGCGGCGGTAAGCGGTGACGACCCGGGGGCCGAGGTCGGCTCCATTGAAGACGAAACGACCGGTGGCGACGTCGTACCCGTCGGTGTTGTCCGGGCCCACCGCGGGCATGTCCGACACCATCGCCCACATGATGTCGTGGCGCCCGCCCAATCTGGCGAGCACTGCGCTGAGTCTGTCGTCGACCTCGGGTTCGTCGGACACCACGATGATCAACATGGTGTGTCGGTAATGCGTTGCGACGTAGTCGAGTTGGGCGGTGACGTCGCTGCGGCCGGGGTTGGCCGTGGTGTGCTGGTACCAGCGGTGCAGTAGTCCCTCGATGTGCGACTCGCCGCGCCGCTGGGGGATGTTCACGCAGCCGCGGCGATCGCCATAGACCATGCCGATCTGATCGGAGCGCCGTAGGCCGATCAGGCCCACCGCGCCCATGATGTGCGCGGCGACGTCGCGCTTGCATTCCCCGCTCGGGGCGAGCGCCGACATGTTGCGACCCGCGTCGGCGACGAGCAGGATTTTGTGGTGCTTCTCGGAAACGAACCGCTTGATGAGCACGGCGCCCGAACGGGCCGAGGCCTTCCAGTCGATGTCTCGGACGTCGTCGCCGGGAACGTACGGGCGCAGGTCGTCGAATTCCATGCTGCGCGTATGCAGTAACGCGTAGCGGCCGCCTTCGAGCAGGCCGCGGGTGTCGGTGCCGAAGTGGGCCTTGGCCCGGTTGAGGTGCTTACCCAAGGTGACCGTCTGGCACCTCAGGGGACCCTGACGGCTCGCAACGCGGCGTCGACCACGACCTCGGCGGTGATATCGGCGCTGGCCGCTTCGAATCCGAGGATGAGCCGGTGCCGCAACACCCGGTGCGCGAGCTTTGCGATGTCCTCGGGCAGCACGTGCGCACGCCCGGACAGCACCGCCTGTGCCCGAGCCGCCTTGCAGAATGCGATCGTGGCGCGCGGGCTGGCACCGTACTCGACTAGGCGCGCGATCTGCTTGGGCAGGGCCCGCTCGGGATGGCGAGTCACGTCGACCAACTGGCTGGCGTAGAGCATCAGCGCGCGATCCATGTGGACATGGCGCACCACCTGCTGCACCCGCAGGACGTCATCGAGGCTGACAACCGGCGCAGTGGGCCGCCTCGGGTCGTAGATGCCGGCGTCAATCCGCGACATCACTTCCACCTCCTCCTGGGGGGAGGGGTAGCGCACGATCTCCTTGAGCAGGAAGCGGTCGGTCTGCGCCTCGGAGAGCGGATAGGTGCCTTCCTGGTCGACGGGATTTTGAGTAGCGACGACCATAAACGGATCCTCGAGGGGGTGCACCTGCCCGGCGATCGTGGTCTGCCGCTCTTCCATCGCCTCGAGCATCGCGCTCTGGGTCTTCGCACTAGAGCGGTTGATCTCGTCGAGCAGCACGATGTTGGCGTGCACCGGACCTAGTTGGGTGACGAACGAGTTGGTCGCCGAGTCATAGATCTGTGTGCCGATGATGTCGCTGGGCAGCAGGTCGGGCGTGCACTGGATGCGTTGGAAGCGGCCGTGAATCGACTCGGCGAGCACCTTGGCGGCGGTGGTCTTGGCCAACCCCGGCACGCTTTCGAGCAGGATGTGACCGCCCGCAAGCAGACCGATCAGCAGTGACTCGCGTAGGTCGCGCTGGCCGACGATCTTGGCTGTGAACGCCCCGGAGATCGCGTCGACGATCCCCCGGACACTGTCGAGTTCGCGCTGATCCGGTTGTGTTTGTGTTGTAATCATACGCCCGCTCGGATACCCAGACGCCGGTTTTCCACACGTCGACGTGCGCGAACGCCTGCGCGCGTCTGGTCAGCATGTCGCGAGCGTAAGGCCACTGCGAAATTCGACGTGATTTTCCGCAGTGGGCTTACGCTCGTCAGTCTGGAAGTGAAGGCCTGCGCTCATCGGCAATGGCGGACGGAACGACGAGCTACCGATTACCTGCTGTTCCCTTGCGGGGGCCATTTTAATTTGGCTTCAGCCTCGAGCCGCAGCCGGATTGCCTTCGCTCGCGCCTCGGCGGCCCGAGCCTGCGCTTCGGCGGCTTCTGCTCCCGCCCAAACCTCGGCGGCCCGAGCCCGGGTTTCGGCGGCTTCCGCACGTGCCCGCCCCTCGGCCGCCAGGGCTTCGGCCTCGGCGGCTTCTGCGTGCGCGCGCTCTCGCGCCCGCGCCTCGGCGGCCATCGCTTGGGTCTCGGCGGCTTCCGCCCGCGCCCGCGCCTCGGCTACCAGCGCCTCGGTCTCTGCGGCTTTGGCGCGCTTCCGAGCTTCGGCGGCCAGGGCCTCGGTTTCAGCGGCTTCCGCCCGCTTCCGCGCTGCGGCGGCCAGCGCTTGCGCTTCGGCGGCTTCTGCCCGCTTCCGCGCCTCGATGGCCTGGGCTTCGGCTTCGGCGGCTTCGGCGCGCGCCCGCTCTAACACCTGCGCCTCGGCGGCCAGCGCTTGGATTTCGGCGGCCTCTGCCCGCGCCCGTGCTTCAGCGGCCAGCGCTTCGGGCTCAGCGGCCTTCGCCCGCCTTCGCGCCTCGGCGGCCAGCGCGTGCGCTTCGGCGGCTTTGGCCTGCTTTTGGGCTTCGGCGGCCAGGGCTTGGGCTTCGGCGGCTTTGGCCCGCTTTCGCGCCTCGGCGGCCTGCGCTTCGGCGGCCGCGGCGTCCGCGTGCGCCTTCTCCCGCGCCCGCGCCTCGGCGGCCAGCGCTTCGGCGGCGGCGGCCTCTGCCTGCGCCCGAGCCTCGGCGGCCACGGCTTCGGGTTCGGCGGCCAGCGCTTCGGCGGCGGCGGCTTCTTCCTGCGCCCGAGCCTCGGCGGCGAGCGCTTCGGCTTCCGCGGCCAGCGCTTCCGCCTCCGCTGCCAGGGCTTCGGCCGCGGCCGCGTTGGCCCGCGCCCGCGCCTCGGCGGCCAGCGCTTCGGCTTCGGCGGCCAACGCCTGGGCCGCGGCGGCTTCGGCCTCCGCCGTCTCCGCGCCCGCATACGCTTCCAACTTCAGCTGCGGCGGCTTCGGCGTGAGCTGCGTCCTGGGTTGATTGACGCGCGGCTGACGGTTCGGGCTCTGGGTGCCGGCCGCGACCCGCGCCTTTTGCTCAGCCTGTCTGTACGGGCCGGCTAAGAAATCAATCAACACCAGAGCCGCGCCGGCCAGCAGGACCAGCGGGAGGGCCAAGGATGGGCGCGTGACCATCCCCCAGATGCCGGCCACCGTGAGCGGCGCCGCGAACATTACCGCGGCGCCCGGATATCGACCGCCTAGATCGAGGATCGTTGCGGGCACAGCGGACGCCCGCGCGGCCAGCGGGAGCCGGTCCGGCCGACCAACGACGACTCTCTGAGACCCCACGATCCCTCTCCTTCACGGAGACGCTGGCACCTGAGAATCAAATAAGACTACTGTGCGAGGGGTCGCTGCGGAATCTTTATGTTTGTGTGTCGCAGCAGTGTCGTTGTAGGGCCGGCGGGATGTCGGGCGCCCGGGGCGGCGGATGCGATCAGCTGGCCGCGATGGCGAGCTTGGTGAGACATCGAGCGCTGGGATGTCGCCGAAATCTTCACACTTCCGGCGTGCATCACGCGCCAAGCCTCTACGCTGCCGATTAATCATGCTGCGTCATCCGGCGAGGAGGTTGAGCGCATGACGCATAGCACTGGATTCAACTGGGCCCAATTGGTAAAGATGCCCATCGTAAGCGATGAATGGCATAAAGGGCATCAGATTCTTAACTTCTACCCGATGGATAAGGATTATCGAGATTCGCCGGCAGCGCGGGAGATGGTAAGCAAGTACTTTAACAATGCAAAAGCCCTGAACACCGATGCGGCCTTACTCAAATTCGGCTCTGACCATGTTACGTTGCGAGGGGCATTTCTAGAGATGGGCGTATGCACCGGAAGAACCATCAATTTTGTTGCCGCACTCAATCCAGAGCAACATATCTGGGGATTCGATTCCTTTGACGGACTTCCTGAACAATGGGGTCGCACCGATATCACCGTCGCAAAAGGTACTTTTCGGGTTAACGCCGAGGGGTGGACGCCACCGGTTCTCCACAATGTGACCCTGGTAAAGGGCATGTTTCATGAAACCCTTCCACAGTTCAAGAAACAAGTTCTGAAATCGGCGCCGATCGCCTTCTTGCATGTCGATTGTGACATTTACGCATCGACGAAGGAGATCTTCAAGCAGTTGGTCGATAACATCGTGTCAGGCACGATCATCGTATTCGATGAGTTTTACAATTACCCGGGGGCCGAGGAACATGAGTTCAGGGCATTCCAGGAGTTTCTAGACTCGACGGGGAAAAAGCCTGTCTATCTTGCCTACAACCAGTATTTTGAACAAGCGGTTGTCCAGATTGCTTGAACTCGATTGTCAATGACGCCTAAGCCGGTGCAATGCTTTGACTATCTACAGCGCCGCGAGTGGTTAACCATCAGCCAATGCCAACCGCTTCGCCAGATACGGCGCCGTGCGACTGTGTTTCGCACGTGCCACCTTCTTCGGCGGACCCGCCGCAACGACCCTGCCGCCGTCGCTGCCGGCCCCCGGCCCCAAGTCGATCACCCAGTCGGCTCCCGCGACCATACGCATGTCGTGTTCAGCCACCACCACGGTGTTGCCCGCGTCGACCAGGCGGTGCAGTTGACGGTCGAGCAAATCCACATCGGCGGGGTGAAGCCCGGTGGTCGGCTCGTCGAGGACGTAGAGGGTATGCCCTCGCCGAGGTCTCTGCAGTTCGGCGGCGAGCTTGATCCGCTGCGCCTCGCCACCCGACAGCTCGGTGGCGGGCTGCCCGAGACGGAGATACCCCAGTCCGACCTCGCGGAGCGTGGTCAGGCTCCGCGCTGCGCTGGCGACGTCGGCAAAAAACTCCGAGGCCTCATCGACGGTCATCGCGAGCACGTCGGCGATCGTCCGGTCGCGATAGCGCACCTCGAGGGTCTCGTCGGAGTAACGCGCTCCTTGACACGCCGGGCATGTGGCGTATGTGCCTGGCAGGAACAACAATTCGACCGAGACGAACCCCTCACCCTGACAGGTGGAGCAGCGACCTTCAGCCACGTTGAACGAGAACCTGCCCGCTGTCCAACCGCGGCGACGCGCCTTCGGGGTCGCGGCGAATTCACGGCGCACGGCGTCGAACAAGCCGGTGTAGGTCGCCAGCGTCGAGCGCGGCGTGCGTCCGATCGGGCGCTGGTCGACCGACACCAGCCGGTTGATCTCCTTGCCCCCCTCTGCGGTCACACCGACACTCGCGTCGCGATCTAGATCGGCGATCCCGCTGTCGGCTTCGTCGTCATCGGATTCGACCGGCTCGGCTGCTCGTCCGATGCCGAGATGGCTGCGCACCACATCGCCGAGAACCTTGACGACGAGCGTCGACTTGCCCGAACCCGAAACTCCGGTGACCGCGGTGTACACACCAAGCGGCAGGTCCACGTCGAGGTCTCTCAAATTGTGGAAGCAGACCCCGCGCAGCCGCAGCCACCCGGACTGCGTGCGCGGTTGACGAGGCGGCGACCCGGCCCCGTCGAAGAGGTACCTACGGGTGACCGACCCCTCGATGTCGGCGAGACCCGGCACCGGCCCGCTGTAGAGTACGCCCCCGCCAAGCTCTCCGGCCCCAGGTCCGACGTCGACGACCCAGTCGGCACGGCACACCACGTCCATGTCGTGCTCGACCACGAACAACGAATTGCCCGCGCGCCGCAGGCGATCGAGCACCTCGAGCAGCGGTTCGGCGTCGGCAGGGTGCAGTCCGGCCGACGGCTCGTCTAGCACGTAGAGCACGCCGAACAAGCCGGCGCGCAGTTGAGTGGCCAGCCGCAACCGCTGCAGTTCGCCGGGTGACACCGTCGGAGTGCGGCGACTCAGCGTGAGATAGCCGAGGCCGAGATCGATGAGCACCTGCAAGCGTGCGACGAGGTCGGCGGCGATCATGGTCGCCACCTCCGTCAGCTCGCCTGATTGCGTTGACTCGTACGCGGCGGCGGCATCGGTCCGAGAAGCCGTCGGGCGCAACGCTTCAGCAAGGTCGGCCAACGGCATTGCCGTGTAGTCGGCGATGGTGCGCCCGGCGAATGTCACCTTCAGCGCCTCCGGCCGCAACCCGGAACCGTCGCATACCGGACACTCGACGCTGTCGACGAATTGCAGTACGCGACGACGCATCATCGCGCTGTGGGAATTGGCCAACGTGTGGCGCACGTGGCGTTCGGCGCTGGAAAACGTGCCGTTGTAATAATAATCGGCCTGCACCGGGTGCTGGCTCGGATCGATTTCGACTGTGGGCTGCTCATCGGTGAACAGAATCCAATTGCGTTGCCGCTTCGGAAGTTTCCGCCACGGCTTGTCGATGTCGTACCCCAGCGTGACGAGGATGTCGCGGAGGTTTTGCCCCTGCCACGCGCCCGGCCATGCGGCGACGGCGCCTTCGCGGATCGTCAGCGAGGGGTCTGGCACCAGTGTCTCTTCGGTCACCCGATGGATTCGTCCCAGGCCGTGGCATTCGGGGCACGCCCCAACCGCGGTGTTGGGCGAGAACGCATCGGAGTCCAGCCGTTCCGTGGCCCCCCGCGGGTAGGTCCCAGCGCGGGAGAAGAGCATCCTCAGCAGGTTCGACAAAGTGGTGACGGTGCCGACCGTCGAGCGCGACGTCGCCGAACCCCGGCGCTGCTGCAGTGCGACGGCAGGCGGTAGCCCGGTGATGTCATCGACCTTGGGCGCGCCCGTTGGCAATAGCAGGCGACGGGCGTACGGAGCGACCGATTCGAAGTAGCGGCGCTGGGCCTCGGCATAGATGGTCCCGAACGCCAACGACGATTTGCCGGATCCGGAGATTCCGGTGAACGCCACCAGCGCGTCACGCGGCGCTACGACGTCGACGCCCCGCAGGTTGTGGACCCGCGCACCGTAAACACGCACACAAGGGTCGATTTCGTCCGTGCTTCGATAGGACATCTGTGTCATCTTGCCCAGCCGGATACCCCGAGTTGCGGCCGCACAAGCGCGATGGCCGCTGCTCGACAGCGCAGCGATCGCATGAGCCCCGATCAGTGACCGGCGGGTTTTGGTCTGCAATCCCGTTTTAACGCCTGCCCGGCCGGGAATTCCGCCGTGGCCATGACGGAGACATCACCAAGCCGCATCCGCTTGAGCCATCATGTCGTGGTACTCGACGACGGGCGACGGATTGGACTTTCGGTCGGCGGCCGCGGGGTGCCGCTGTTATTCATGCACGGGCTCCTACTGAGCCGTCGGGCATATCTACGGATGCTCAGCCGGATCGCCGGAATGGGATTTCTGGTCGTCGCCGTCGATGCCGCCGGTCACGGCGACACCGGGCGACTGCCCAGCGACGCGTACGGCTTCACCGATCGCGCCGATTCGGTGTTGCGCACGCTGGACGCCCTCGGCATCGGACAAGCGTTGTTCGTCGGCCATTCGATGGGCGGGCGAATGACAATCCAGCTGGCCGCACGCGCGCCCGAGCGGGTCCTCGCCGCCGTGCTGTTCGACCCGGCGGCCGGAGCGCGGTTCGACACGACCATCCCAGAACTGGTGAAGTCCCCGACGAAGGCGCTGGGCGCCGCCTATACCGCGGTCCGCGACACACTGGGCGACCCGACGCAGCTCACACCCGGGGAGCAACTCGGATACTTCCGCGTGCTCGCGGCCGTGGCGGTGCCGAACCTGCGCTATCCCCTTGGGGCCGTCCGGACGATCAAGGCCATCATCGAATCCGGTGACTACACGCCGATGCTGCACACCATGCGCGACGAGGGGATGCCCACGATGGTGGTGCACGCCGAAAAAGACATGATCGTGCCGTTCCCACACGCGCGCGACATCGCCAACGAGTCCGATGCCACGCTTTACAAAGTGCCGGACGCGTACCACTCGTGGATGATCGCCAATCCGCGGCAGGGCGCCGACGCGTTTCGTCAGTTGCTCGACGGCGAACTGGGCGAGGTGCTTCGCAACGCCGCCGACACGATGGGCATCGCGGACGTCGATGACCACGAGGCGTGGGAACGCGAATTGCTGGACCCCGATGCGCTGGTCCTGGAGTTCATCCACGGTCGCGACCGAGTGGAGATCGGGGCCGAGGAGCTCGACCATGTCGACCTCGAACGGGTGCGCCGTACGGAGCGTTCACAGGAGCGGATGTCCTGGGCCCGACGAACGTATCGCCGGTGGGCGGCCAAGCACCTGCATCAGGCGCGATCGGTGATCCGGCAGAACACCCGGATCGAGCCGGAGCATCGCAAATAGCCACCGCTGGATAGCGCGTGGTGGGGCGGGCGTTCGCAACGGGAGGTTCGATGTCCGGATTTGGTCGAAAGACCGTGCTGATCACCTTCGGTCGGTCATATCTGTCACTCCACCTGGCCCGCCTGATGGGCGCCGCGGGACACGACGTGCTGATCACGGACTCGGTGCGGTTTCCCGTATCCAGGTTCTCATCGGCGGTCCGGGGGACGTTCCGTGCACCGCGGCCGAGGTATGAACCGGTCGAGTGGACACAGGCGCTCGCGCACATCGTCCGCGAGGAGGGCGTCGACATGGTCGTGACGGTCCACGAGGGGACCGAGATCCTGGCGAACACGATCAAGCGATACCCCGACCTGTTCCCGGACCGCCACAAGTTGTTCTTATCCAGTTTCGATCTCGAGGCCCGGCTGGAAAACAAGTACGAGTTCCAGGCCGCGCTCAAGACGCTGGGCATGCCCACGCTCGACTTCGCGCTCGTCCGCAGCCAGGAGGAGCTCGAAGCGTTGGACTTCGACCGGCCCTTCGCCCTCAAGCGCGTCTACTCGCGCGGTTCGCAGGACGTCCACAAGGTGCGTCCGGGTGAACTGCCGCGCGGCCTGAGTTTCGAAGAGGGGAATCCGTGGATTGCCCAGGAGTGGGCCGACGGCACGAACTATTGCTCGTATTCCGTCTGCCACGACGGTCAGGTGAAAGCACACGGGCTTTACCCGGTGCGTTACGCGATCGACGGCACGTCGTGCCTGTTCTTCGAGTCCGTCCAGCACGAGGGCATCGCCGAATGGACGCGCGAATGCGTCAAGGCGTTCAATTTCACCGGGCAGATGGGGCTGGACTTCATCGAAGTGCCCGGCCGAGGGCTGTTCACAGTCGAATGCAATCCGCGGGCAACCAGCGGAATCCTGTTGTTCGACCCGGAAACGCGGGTCGACAGGGCATTTTTCGGCGTGAACGACGAGGTCATCACACCCCGGCCCGGTGTAAGCAAGATGCTGGGCCCGGGGATGCTGATGTATGGGTGGCGCAAATCGTCGTTGGAGGGCAACACCTTTCGCGGATTCCTGCGAGATTACCGCCGTACCGACGACGCCGTCTTCACCCGCAGCGATCTCGGGCCGACCCTGGCGCTGCCGCTCGTCGCGGCAACCATTTTCACCGAGGCGGCTCGTTATCAAGTGAATATCCCGGACGCGTTCATGCACGATCACGACTGGGACGGCGGCGACCTACCGCTGTGAATCGCGCTGCGCGCGGCAGAAATTGGTGATCCGGGCGACGCTGTCACCGGGTGCGGTGAAGATGCCGCCGTGGCCTGCGCCGTCGATCCGTACGAACTCCGCGTTGGGGATCAGCCGAGCCGTCGCCTCGCAGAGGGCCGGCGGAAAGAACAGGTCGTGTTCGAAAGCCAGGACGAGCGTGGGCACTTGGATCGCGCCGAGATGCTCCGGGGTCGGTTCTCCGGACGTGATCCACTGCTGCGACGCCGTCAGCTGTCCCTTGAAACCCTCCTGTCCTGCCCAACCGCTCTCATAGCCGGCCGACAGCGCTTGCTGCCAGCCCCGCACGGTTGCCGGATCTTGCAGCATCGGCAGGTGAAGGGTGGTCAGTAACTGCTCGAAAACCAATACCTCGCGCGGCAATTCGCCATAGCGCTCGATCAGGCGAAGTTCCATCTCCCCCACCATCTCACCCACCGGCGAGGGCTGCAGCCCGGCGAACAAGACCAGCGCACGCACCAGGTCGGGTCGGCTACGCAGTAGCGCCTGCGAGGTGTAACAGCCCATCGAGTAGCCGACGACGGTGGGCAGGTCGACCTTGAAATGGTCGAGGATGGCGGCGGCGTCGGCGGCCAGGTCCGCCACCGAGTACGGCGCGGCCGGTGCAGAGGAGGGCGAGATGCCGCGCGCGTTGTATGCGATGACCTGAAATCCCGCGTCGACGAGGGACTGGGGAAGTCCGCAAATGTTCCACGTGATGCTCGGCATGCCGAGGCCGCCGACCAATAGAACGGTCGGGCCTTCGCCGGACCGTTGCACCGAGAGCTCGACCCCCGGTTCTGCGATGACAAACTCGAAGCCGTCGTCCGGCGTTGCGCCCGTTGCATCGGTCATTAGTTCAACTGTAATAACGGCGCTGCGAGAGTAGCTCCGGTTGCCAAAGGCGGGCGCGCTGTTGCCCAAGGGGTTGCATCATGCCGGCCGGGCGCGACCTGCTGCGAACCGTGCTCACTTCAGAAGGGACAGGCCTCCCGCACTTACCGGAGTGACACCGCTGTTCGGCCACGCGCACCTCCCTCATCCAGGGAGTGTCAAGGATCAACCGAAACACTGTCAGGCATCACCCGAAGCCGAAACGTCGAGCATCAACCGACGTCATACATGGTTCTATGTAGGGCGGGCGGGGCTCGAACCCGCGACCAACGGATTATGAGCCCCTATCCAGCGCCGCGCCGACCAGGCAAAACCGCTAGCTGGGATGGCTCAAATCGCCTGTAACACAGTGAAATTGACCATTGCCGATACGTCTTCGGTACGGGCTCAGTAGGGGCCAGATTCGCCCCTGGACGCCGCGTTGCCGCCGCGACGGGACGAGCTGACAGGTGTTAGCTAGTTAGCCAGGGACGGACCGCCGCCAACCCGCCGACCCACGCACGAGGTGATGGGACTTTGACGTTCACTGCCGATGAGGTGGCCGATCGACCAGCACCCGCTGTCCGTCTCGCCACTGAACGACGCGAATCCGATGGCCGGTTTGCACGCCGGTGACCGGGTCGACACGAAATCGACCGAACAAGGTGGTGGTGTCGAGTTGTTGTGACGCGGCCATCACCGGCAAGGATTCAATAGTGTCGGCTTCCTTCACGCAGCGCTGCCAGATGACACCTGCGGCGAAGGCCGCAGCTGCCGGATAGGGCGGCTCAATACCGTTCGCGTCCCGGTAACAGTGGCTGAACCACTCGCTGTTGGGTCCGTCCGCGGGATCATCTGTCCCGTCGTCGAACCACTGGCACGGTCCGTACAGCCCCTCCACGCGATCACCGATAGCATGCCGGAGCTCATCAACCCCCGCGGCAACCAATCCAACTGCGCGCCAACGGTGTTCGCTGGCCCACTGTGCGATCGAGACGTCGTCGTCGAAGGAACCGGCCGATAACAGCACATCGCCCGCCGGGACCTGCGCCAGCATGTCTCTGGCCCGGCCTGGCCGAAAAGTGACCGACCGCCGCAGGAGACCGAGTCTCCGGGCCACCACAGCCGCCTCTTCCGCCACCTCGCGACCAAACCCCGTGTCGACGTGCACTATTACCACCTCTGACCCCTCCCCAAGACCGTCGGCGACTAGGGTTTCGAGCACTGCGGCGAGATAGCGGTAAGCGGGAGACTCCACGTTGACGACACGCGGATACGCCGGCCGCGCGAGCCGGGCGGTCGCGCCACCGTGGTTCCAGACGACCCCTGTGCTGGCGGCCGCGGCCGCCAGCGCGGGCCCCGAACCGTACGGCCCGAACACCACGTTGGGCCGGCTAGCCTCGGCGGCCCGTATTGCGGACGCCGCGGAGGGGTAAGCGTCGATGACCTCCAGACTTACTCCGGAACTGTCAGCCCAGAGAGCAACAGCGCTCGCCCCTGCTATCCCGAATCTGGCCAGCGGGCCCGACAGTGGGGTAACCAGGACGGCGCGCGCTGCCACGCGCACAATTTAAACAGTGTGGCGAAGCCGAGCGCGAGCTTCGCGCGGCTGCCGCGTCGGAATTCAGCCACGGGCGTGGGGCTACGCGCCGACCTACAAGCGCGGACTTCGTCGCCGGAAAGCTGTAGTAGTTACTTCCGCTTCCGTTAAGTGACGAACGGGCGCACGATGTAGGGGTCCGCAGTCTCACCAGGACGAGAAGGGGGCGGGCGATGAAGGCAAATGTCGGCGACTACCTCGTGGTAAAGGGCACAACCACGGAACGGCATGATCAACATGCTGAGATCATCGAGGTGCGCTCGCAAGACGGCTCTCCGCCATACGTGGTGCGTTGGCTGGTGACTGGGCACGAGGCGACGGTGTACCCCGGGTCTGACGCAGTGGTCGTCACCGCCGCCGAGCATACGGAGGCCGCACGACGCACTGCCGCGCGGGCCCGCCACGCCGCCACAACCCGCACAGCGGTTCCGTGAGATTTGTTGGGCCAAGAGTAATTCGACGAGAGTCAGGTGTGTCGGCCAACACGGCCGGCTCACCCGGGTTTGGCCGTTTCGAACGGCTACCCGTTTCAGTCGGAATACCGACCCGCGATGCGTGTGTCGACTTCCAAACCGCTGGCGTCTTCGGGGATCTGTGGCTCGTCCAGCTTCGACATCTCGGTCTTCGAAGCCGCCGCTCCGGTGGAGGGCATAGCGGCTTCGTCGTCCCGACTCCCGGATGCTTGCGGTGTTGCTCGTTCCAAAAACCGGAGCAGTTCGACGGGGAAGGGAAGCACCAGGGTCGAGTTCTTCTCCGCGGCGACCTCGACCACGGTTTCCAAGAGCCGCAACTGAAGCGCAGCCGGGTGCACGGCCATCGTCTCGGCCGCTTGGGCCAGTTTTTCAGACGCCTGTAGTTCACCGTCAGCGGTGATAACCCGAGCGCGCCGCTCACGCTCCGCCTCGGCTTGGCGCGCGATCGACCGCTTCATCGAATCCGGCAGTACTACATCCTTAATTTCCACGCGGTCGATGTGAATACCCCAGCCCACCGCGGGGCTGTCGATCATCAACTCCAGTCCCTGATTGAGACCCTCGCGGTTGCAGAGTAGGTCGTCCAGGTCGCTTTTGCCGATGATTGAACGCAGCGATGTCTGCGCGACCTGGCCAATAGCGGACACATAGTCCTGTACGTCGACAACCACACGCACCGGATCCGCAACCTTGAAATAGATGACAGCATCCACACGCACGGTCACGTTGTCGCGCGTGATGCCATCCTGGGCGGGGACCGGCATCGTAATGATCTGCATGTTCACCTTCTTGAGGCGATCGGCGATCGGAATCAGCATCGTGAGCCCCGGCCCACGGACCCCGGTTTGCGCACGTCCGAAACGAAAGACGACGCCTCGTTCGAATTGCTTGACGACCCGAACGTTTGTGCCCAGCCAGAGCACACCAAGGCCGAACGCTGCGGCCAATGCGTAAAGGATGATCATTACGTCCACTTCCACCCGGGCAAGACCTGTCAGTGCTTCTCGGCGAGTGCGGGCGACTTACAGCCGATGAAACGTCGAGACCCCTCCAGTATGGGCCGATCACTGCAGACGTGCTGGGACCTCCGATCGAGGTCACGGCTGTGGCCCCAGTGCAGGGTCAGGCTAGATCGCCAGGACCGTGCCCCCGGTCGTCGGGCACCATGCCGATGTCGCCGGTTCGCCTGCACGGCAAGATGTTTGCGGTTGTTGAGGCGAACGCGAGTACAGTAGTTCGATGGTCGTCGCCCCGTCCAATGAGCGGATGATCGCCGGGGTCGCCGCCGCGGCCGTCGCGCTCGGAGTAGCCCAGCTGGTGGGCATCCCGTTCGGTGCGCGGGCCGACGCGCGTGCTGCGATCGGCTCAGTGGCCGTCGACCTGACACCGGGTCCCATCAAAGAGTGGGCAATTCAGAGCCTGGGCTCTCTGGACAAACTCTTCGTGGCCGTCGTCGTGCTCGTGGTGATCGCTACGATCGCTGCAATCGCCGGGACCCTCGAGACTCAGCGTCGCCCGCTCGGTAGCGCCATGGTCGGCGGGGCCGGCGTCCTCGGATGCATTGCAGTGCTGTCGCGGCAGGGTGCGACAGCACTCGACACCATCCCCACCGTCGCGGGCGCCGCCTGCGGCGTGGCGACCCTTCGCGTGCTCACCCGTCGGTTTTGGCCCGCCCTGGGAGACCCGGGAGACAGAGCCGACCACGACGAGCCGGATGCCGGCCGGCGCAGGTTGATCATGTTGGGATTGCTCGGATTCGGAGTAGTGAGTGGCGTGGCCGGTGCGGTCATCACGCGGTTGGTGCATTCGGTGGCCGCTGACCGCAACAGCTTCACACTTCCCCGACCGCGCACATCGGCGCCACCAATACCTGCTGATGTGCAACCGAACGGCGTTGCGCTACCGAGCTTTGTCACCGCCGGCGCCGACTTTTACCGGGTGGACACCGCACTCAGTGTTCCCCAACTCAGCCACGGCGACTGGCGGCTGCGCATCCACGGCATGGTGGACCACGAAGCCACCTACAGCTTCGACGACCTCGCCCACTTTGACCTGGTCGAAACGGTTACGACATTAACCTGCGTGTCGAATCCCGTTGGGGGCAAATTGATTTCGACGGGCATCTGGACAGGCTACCGGGTGGCTGATCTGCTTGCGGTGGCCCGTGCGCACGGAGACGCCGATATGATGCTGTCGACGTCGATCGACGGGTTCACCGCAGGAACGCCAGTGCAGGCACTCACCGATGGTCGCGACGCGCTCCTGGCCGTCGGCCTCAACGGTCAGCCGCTGCCGATCGAGCATGGCTACCCGGCCCGGCTGGTGGTACCCGGGCTCTACGGGTACGTGTCGGCCACTAAGTGGGTCGTCGAGATGGAGCTGACCCGCTTCGACAGAGCAGCGGCGTACTGGACGCGCCAGGGCTGGGCACCGCGTGGGCCCATCAAGACCGAGTCGCGGATCGATGTGCCGAAAGGTGGTCAGAAAGTGCCGATGGGGCCCGTCGTTTTTGGCGGTGTCGCGTGGGCACAGAATCGCGGCGTGCGGACCGTAGAGGTCCTCATCGACGATGGCGTGTGGCAGCCCGCTGAACAGGGCGCGAGCTATTCCAACGAGACGTGGCGGTTGTGGAGGTTCCCCTGGCAGGCGAAAAGCCCAGGGAAACACTCCATCACCGTGCGCGCCACCGACAACACCGGAGGCACCCAAACGGCAGATCAGGTTGGTACCGTCCCCGACGGCGCCACCGGCTGGCACACGGTGGACTTCACGGTGGTGAAGACATGAAGCGCTATTTCGACGAGAGTTTCCGCCAACTGAATAACGCGATCACGATGCCGATCAGCACCGTGATCGGACCAATGATGGACCAGGTCGTGGTGTTGCTCATCGGGCTCCCACCAAGCACTCCAAATCCCTGGAGCGCCCAGATCAGACCGAACACTGCGACAATCAACCCAACCGCGAATGTAACGACGAAAGCCCTTCGCATATAGGGATCCTACGCGCCGGAGAGGGGATGTCACGCCCTTGACCCAGCAGACCGCGCAGGCCATGGCTATCTTCCATCAAGCAATACCCTGCGCAATCATGCCATTCGGTGATCACCGCGCAGGTGGTTAGCGATCACCTCAGTGGTCAGCGCCAGATAGTGGCATTGCGCCCGACCGCATATCCACCGGTACCGTCGGCGCGCCGGTTAATTACGACGCATTAATTACGCTAACCCATAAGGTATCTGGAATAACCGCGACGGCCGGGAACCTGCTCCGGCGCTGCTGGGGCAGCCCAATCCCCTACACATCACGCGTCAGCGTAAACGTGCTGTGCCCCAATCACTTCGACACCTGCATAAAATTCGCTCAATAGGAACGCCGTTGCACCGCAACAGAATACCGTAGGCCATGCAGCCGGACACCTTCAACAGCTGGCACGCGGGTGCCATGCCTCAGGGTTGTGGCCGACCGGCTCGCGGGGAGGCCCACCGCCGCCAGGGCCGGGCGTAAGACGTTTACCGCGTCGCGTCGGTCCGTAGAATCCAACAGGGCAGCCTCCATCGGATGCGGACACGCACCGGCCGATGCGATCGATCCACCAACCCCTCTAGGCCCCGCACCTCATAGCGGGCCAACCACGAGTGCACGTCTGCCCGCAACATCCCCCACCTTCTCGGCAACCTACGACACCGACAGGCCATCACAAATCACAGCCATCACGGCCTGATACCTCTGCTCAGCCACGCTCAACTCCCTCATCTAGGGAGTGTCAAGGATCAACCGAAGCAACTGTCACCCATCAGCCGAAACACTGTCAGGCATCACCCGAAGGCGAAATGTCAAGCATCAACCGACGTCATGCACCTCTGGAAGTGGGGCGGGCGGGGCTCGAACCCGCGACCAACAGATTATGAGTCCCTAGATAGCGCGCGGACGACCAGCCAAAACAGTTCGACCCGATACATCAAATCACCTGCGCACCAAGATTTTTGGTTGTTGTCGGTACGGTTCCGGTACGGGTTCGGTACGGCTACAAAGCGCCCCCGATCGCCGGGGTGACGCCGGGGTGAGATAAGCGCAGAGGTGTTAGTTACGGTTGCTGGCGGACGGTCGTCGACCCGCCACCATATGACTTCATGGTCGATCGCCGAAAATCGTCCGCTTTCACCCGTCACGGCCACCGGGGGCCGCCGCGATCCGGGCACCAGCCCTGACTGCCGCTCGGACCCGGCCCCGCTTGGACTGTCGTCCATGTATTGAGGGCTACGCCGAACCGCGAACGCGCGCTGCGCTCCAAACTCAATCCATACGCGTACGAACGGGATCTCTACGAGACCCGTTTGGTTGAGGCTGGTGGTGCGGTGCTCGCCGCGGTGTCGTGTTCGGAGGACTGGAGCTGGTAGCGGCTTTTTTCAGAGACTCACGGTCCAAACGCAATTCGGCATTCTCCCGGCGCAGACGCTCCAGCTCTGCGCGTTCATCGGCATCAAGCACCAGCGCCAGTATTCCCGCCATCATCGGCTGCGCGGGCAAGGCGCACCCACCGACCCAGCAATTGTTCGCGACACCGACCTCGGCCGCCACATGGGCCACCGGCCGGGCCGTCTCGTCACCAGGCGGGCAGCTTGTTCCCGGAACTCCGGGGTGTACTTCCGACGCTTGCCCGACATACAGACAACCTTCCCGCAGGACCAGCGGTCCTACCAGTCAGATGTCCACCATCAGGGGTCAGTCCCAATGCGCATTGCGGGCCGTATAGATACCGTATATCCGGCAGTTGTACCGGGCGGAGTCGTCGTACCGTCATCCCAACCACTGCTCACAATTGTCGGAGGTCGGCCATGCTGGACCTGGCATTCGTTGCGCTGCTGGTTGGCCTGGCTGCGCTTGCCGTCGGATTCGCCGCCGCATGTGATCGGTTGATGGGTCCCGACGAGCCTGTGCTGGCTGAGACATCCCGTGAGTGCGCACCGCGGACCGAGCTCGAGTCGGCATGACGTTCGACGATGTGACAGGAATCGTTGTCGCGGTCTTGTTGGGTGCTTACCTGGTCTACGGGCTGGTCCGGCGCGGGGACGTTTAGATGTCTGCAGCGAGTTGGGCACAGATCGCGGCAGTGTTCGCGCTGCTGGTCATCAGCACCCCGATTTTGGGCGGTTACCTCGCTAAGGTGTACCGCAATGAGAAGGCGCCCGGCGATCGGGTGTTTCTTCCCGTGGAGCGGCTGGTCTACCGGTTGCTGCGCATCGACCCAGATGGTGAGCAACGCTGGATCGCTTATGTTGGCTCGGTGGTGGCGCTGACCGTCGTCGGCGTGCTGCTGAACTACCTTGTTTTTCGCGTGCAACACCTGCTGCCGGGCAATCCCGATCACCTCCACGGAGTGAGTCCGCCACTGGCCTTCAACACGGCGGTCAGCTTCGTGACCAATACGAACTGGCAAAACTACACCGGCGAATCCACGCTGAGCCAGTTCAGTCAGATGTTCGCACTGGTGGTGCACCAGTTTTTGTCCGCGGCCACCGGGATGGCGCTGGCAGCGGCGTTCATTCGCGGCGTGATCCGAACGCGGACAACGACATTGGGGAACTTCTGGGTCGACACGGTGCGGTCGCTGGTGCGGGTGTTGGTGCCGCTGAGCTTCGTGTTCGCCATCGTGCTGCTCGCCGCGGGCGTGATCGACAACTTCCATCCGACACAGGTCGTCCACACCATCTCATCGATGGGCACACCCGCCACCGGCGCCCAGCAAAGCATCCCCGGTGGTCCGGTGGCGAGCATGGTGCCGATCGAAATGATCGGCGACAACGGCGGCGGCTACTTCGGCGCCAATATGGCCCATCCGTTCCAGAATCCCAACCCGGTCATCAACGTGCTCACCATCTGGCTGGCCGCTGCGATTCCGTTCGCTTTCCCATGGGCCTACGGCCGGCTGGTTGGATCCATGCGCCAAGCGACGGTCGTGATCGTGGCCATGGCCACCCTGTATGTGTTCTCGGTGGTGGCGGTGGCAGCTCTAGAGGCCCACGGCAATTCGCACCTTGCTCAGCTAGGCGTCGTCCAGGCCGCCACGGGCACCAATCCCGGCGGCAACCTGGAGGGCAAGGATTTGCGCCTCGGGGCGACCGGATCGGCATTGAACGCCGTCACCATGACCGGCACCTCTACCGGTGGGGTGAACTCGGCCGTGGAGAGCTACACGCCGCTGGGCGGCGGCCTGCCGATGTCGGACATGATGCTCGGGGAGGTCATTCCCGGCGGCACCGGCACCGGTCTATACGGGATGTTGATCTTCGTGCTGATCACCGCGTTCATCGCGGGGCTGATGGTCGGGCGCACCCCGATGTATCTAGGTAAACGCTTGCTGGCCGGGGACATGACGTTGGCGGCGATCTACATCCTGGTACTGCCGGTCACCGTGTTGAGCTTCGCCGGGATCTCGCTGCTGCTGCCGTCGGCCGCCCACCAGATCTCCGCGACCGGGCCGCACGCGGTGACCGAGACCGTTTACGCGTTCACCTCTGCCGCGCATAACAACGGGTCGGCATTTGCCGGGCTGGCCGGCAACACCCTCTGGTACAACTCGACGCTGGGTCTGGCCATGTGGGTTGGGCGATTCTTCGAGATCATTCCGGCGCTGGCACTGGCAGGCTCGCTGGCGCGCAAACGCAGGTACACGGTCACCGCCGGAACCTTGCGTACTGACACACCGCTGTTCACCGCGCTGCTCGCCGCGATCGTCGTGATTTTGGTAGGTCTAACTTATTTCCCGGTGTTGGCTCTTGGACCGCTGGCCGAGCACTTCTCCGGGCACTTCGGAGTCTGAGCGATGACGACGCAGACGGCTGTCCCGCCCGGTCGGCACCTGGGCCGCGAAACGCGGCGCCTACGCGAGATGTCGGTACTCGATCCCCGGATCGTGCGCAGAGCCGTCGTCGATGCTCTGCTCAAACTCGATCCACGCGTGATGGTGCACAAACCGGTGATGTTCGTGGTCTATGTCGGCAGTATCTGGACCACGCTGCTGTTTGTGCGCGATGCACCCAGATCCAGCGGGGCGGACAACCTGTTCACCGGCCTGGTGGTGCTCTTCTTGTGGTTCACGGTGCTGTTCGGCAACTTTGCCGACGCGATGGCCGAGGGCCGCGGCAAGGCGCACGCCGACGCGTTGCGCCGGGCGCGGCAGGAAACCGTCGCCCACGTTCTGCACCCCGACGGCACCACGAAGGACACGCCGTCGCGGGAGTTGAAGGTCGGCGACCGCTGTGTCGTCGAAGCTGGCCAGGCGATTCCCGGCGACGGTGAGGTCATCGAGGGGATGGCGATGGTTGACGAATCGGCCATCACCGGTGAGTCGGCCCCCGTAGTGCGGGAATCGGGG
The DNA here is from genome assembly GCF_010731775.1 of Mycobacterium mantenii. Lineage (NCBI taxonomy): Bacteria > Bacillati > Actinomycetota > Actinomycetes > Mycobacteriales > Mycobacteriaceae > Mycobacterium > Mycobacterium mantenii. Next base: position 2,139,595 of record NZ_AP022590.1, read on the forward strand.
GGTGATCTGTCGGCGGTCACCGGTGGCACCGTGGTGCTCTCCGACCGCATCGTCGTATCCATCACGTCCCCGCCTGGGCAAACCTTTCTGGATCGCATGATCGGGTTGGTGGAGGGCGCCAACCGCCAACGCACACAAAATGAGCTGGCCCTGACCGTGGTGCTGGTCAGCCTGACGTTCATCTTTCTGGTCGCTGTTAGCACTTTTCAGTTGGTCGCGATCTTCTCGGGGGTCAAGCAGCCGATCGTGTTGTTGGTTGCCCTGCTGGTGCGGCTGTCACCGACCACCATTGGAGCATTGATTTCGGCTATCGGCATCGCCGGCATGGACCGCATGATCCGCCACAATGTGCTGGCCATGTCGGGGCGGGCGGTGGAAGCCGCCGGTGATGTGACCACGTTGTTGCTGGACAAGACCGGCACCATCACCTTCGGCAACCGCATGGCCACCGAGTTCGTCCCGGTCGGCGACACCGACGAGCACGCCTTGGCCGACGCAGCCCACCTGTCGTCGCTGGCCGATGAAACCCCCGAGGGCCGCTCGATCGTCCAGTTCGCCCAGCACTACCACGGCTGCCAACCGAGCGACATCGCCGGTGCGAACCTGGTCAACTTCAGCGCCAAGACGAAGATGTCCGGCATCGACTTGCCAAACCGCAAAATCCGCAAAGGCGCCGTGGCAGCGGTCAGCGACTGGGTACGGGCCAACGGCGGCGCCGTGCCACCAGACATGGATGGCATCGCGGCGCGCATCGCCACCGGCGGCGGTACCCCGCTGGCAGTCGCCGACGAGAACACCTTGCTGGGGATCATCCACCTCAAAGACACTGTCAAGCCTGGCATTTCGCAGCGCCTCGGCGCCATGCGGCCGTTCGGGATCCGCACCGTGATGGTTACCGGCGACAATCCGGCCACTGCCGCGGCCATCGCCGCCGAGGCCGGTGTCGACGAATTCATCGCCGAGGCAACACCGGAAGACAAAATGGACCGGATTCGCGCCGAACAGGCCGGTGGCGACCTCGTCGCGATGACCGGTGACGGCACCAACGATGCGCCGGCCCTGGCTCTGGCCGACGTCGGGGTGGCCATGAACAGCGGCACACAGGCTGCCAAGGAGGCCGGCAATCTGGTTGACCTGGACAGCGATCCGACCAAGCTCATGGAGATCGTCGAGGTAGGCAAGCAACTGCTGATCACCCGCGGTGCGCTGACGACGTTCTCGGTCTGCAACGACGTCGCTAAATACTTTGTCGCGATCCCGGCGATGGTGCATGCCGTCTATCCGGAGTTGGGAGCGATCGACATTCTCAACCTGCACAACCCGCACACCGCGATCCTTTCCGCGGTGATCTTCAACGCGATCATCATCGTGCTGATGATCCCGCTGGCGTTGCGCGGTGTTCGCGTCAAGGCGATGGGTGCCACCGCGATGCTGCGCCGGAACGTGCTGATCTACGGGGTCGGCGGACTGATCACTCCGTTCGTGCTCATCAAACTGATCGACATCGGCATCGTCGCACCGTTAGGCATCCACTAATGCTGCGCGCGCAACTGGTTCCGGCAGTAGTGCTCACGGCGCTGGCCAGCCTGGTGCTGGGCGTTGCCTACCCGCTCGCCACCTACAGCATCGGGCAACTGGCCTTCCGCCACCAGGCCGACGGCTCGCTGATCAGCCGCGACAACCAGGTCGTCGGCTCGAGCCTGCTCGGTCAATCGTTCACAGACGCCCACGGTAACCCGCTGCCCGAGTACTTCCAGCCCCGGCCGTCAGCCGCGGGAGACGGCTACGACGCCACCGCCAGCGCGGCCAGCAACCTCGGCCCCAGCGATCCCAGGCTGCTCGCTGTCATCCGTGAAAGAGCCGCTGCCTACCGCGCGTTCAACCACTTGCCCGGCGATGCGGCCGTGCCCGTCGACGCGGTGACCGCCTCGGGGTCTGGTCTCGATCCGGATATCTCGGTGGCCAACGCCGAATTGCAGTCACCGCGCGTCGCCGCCGCTCGGCATCTGCCGCCCGAAACTGTGGCAGCGCTAGTGCGCGGCCACACCACTGGCCGTGCGCTGGGCTTCCTGGGGGAGACCGTGGTCAATGTCGTCATGCTCAACCTTGCGCTCGATCGACTGCAGCCGCGGCCACACTGACGATTACTATTGCGGCGCCGTCCGAACCGATTTCCGTGCGCAGCGACGCGTCGATTGCCTCGAGCAGATCGCGTGCCGCCTCAACGGTGAAGAGTTCGACGCGACCATCGCCCAGTCCTGGCTCGGGGTGGCCCGCCTGGAACCGGATTTCCACCCGGTCACCGCGCAGCGCCGCGGCGATCGTCGGTCTGTCACCCGGCGAACTGAGCCGAATCGCGTTGGCGGCCAAGGCCGTTACCACCCGGGTGAGCACCGCAGCGTCGGAGATCACATTGGGTAAGTCTTCTGGCAGCATGACGTCCACCGCGTGGTGACCAGGGCCGAGTTCGTCGAGCGCAGCAGTCACCACCTCCGCGACATCCACCTGACGAATACGCACATCCAACGCGCCGGCCCGGGCCCTCGCCACATCATCTAGTTGCTTCGCCAGGACGCCGATCCGGTCCACCGCACGCTCCAGCGTGTCGATCAGCTCACCCTCCCGCGCCACAGCGGGTATCGCGCGTAGCCCCGCGACGGCCCGCTTGGCGGAGTCGACCCCCTCGGCAAGGGCGCGACCGGCGGCGGCGGCCAGCGCTGTTCGGGTGCGCTCGGTATCGGCCTGCTGTTCGGCGCCGGCAGCGCGCTGGCTGAGCCTGCGCTGGCCCAGATACTCGGCGACCTGCGCCGCGCACGCGGTGAAAATCTCCTGGTCAGCTGCCGATAACGCCGCGCCACGGCCGACGACCAGCGATGAAGCATCCAGCTCCGCTTGCACCGTGGCCTGCTCAGGCAACTCCGGGGGCCGATTACCACAGCTGGCGGTGAGAACCCAGCCGCCTTTGTCACCGGGTTGGCCATGCGGCGCGCCCGTCCGGCGTTCCAGCACGCTCAACCCCTCCAACCCGAACGTCTCACGGACCAAATCCAACAACTGGGGAAGATCGCCTTCCCCGCGCAGCAGTGCCTCGGCCATCGACGTCAGCACCGCAGCCTCGGCGCTTGATCGGGCGGCCAGCCGACGGCGTCGTGCGCTGACTTCTACCGTCCAGCTCACCAGCACCGCCACCGCCACATACACAACCAGCGCCACAGCATCGTTGAACAGCGCGATTCGGAGCGAATACAGCGGGCGGGTCAGAAAGAAATCCGCGGCCGCCACCGAGACCACCGCGGCGACCAGCGCCGGATACCACCCTCCCACCACCGCGATCAGGACGATCAAGAGCAGGTAGACCAACAAATCACTCGGCAGGCTCAGCCGGGACCGGAGCAGCCCCAACAGGATTGTCACCGCCGGCAACAACACCGCCATCAGTGCCAGCGCCTGCAACCTCCGACCCAGACTGACACCGCTTAGCTGCGGGAGCCGCGCCGCAAACCTTGCCGGCGTCCTATCGGTCACCACGTGCACATCCAAGGTGGCATCGAGCCGAGACAGCCTGCGGGACACCACTTCCCGGCCGGTCAGAATTCTCCGGCCGGCGCTCTGACGGCTGACGCCGATCACCATCTGCGTGGCGTTTTCGTGTCGCGCGAATTGGACTAGCGCACTACTGACGTCGGCGCCAACTACCTGATGCCAACTGCCGCCCAGCCCCTTGATCAACAAGCGCAGCGTGGCCAATGCGGCCGGGTCGGCCCCCAAACGTCCGTCACTGCGCGCCACATGAACGGCCATCAGATCGCTTCCCGGTGTGCGGGCGGACAGACGCGCGGCCCGCCGAATCAGCCCGTCGCTTTCCGGGCCGCCCGATACGCCCACCACGATGCGCTCCCGGGCCTCCCAGCTGGCGCTGATGCCGTGCTCGCTGCGGTAACGGCGCAAGCCCTCATCAACTCGATCGGCTACCCACAGCAGCGCCAGTTCCCGCAGCCCGGTAAGATTACCCGGCCGAAAATAGTGTGACAGCGCCGCGTCGATGCGGTCGGGCGGATAGATGTCACCGGCAACCATGCGTCGGCGCAACGCTTCTGGCGACAAGTCCACCAGTTCCAGCTCGTCGGCCTGACGCACCACCGCATCGGGCACCGTTTCGCGCTGCTCCACACCCGTCATTTCGGTCAGCACATCGCCCAACGACTCCAGATGCTGAATGTTGAGGGTCGTGAGCACGTCAATTCCGGCGTCGAGTAACTCCTGAACGTCCCGCCAGCGTTTCGGATTGCGGGAACCGGGAGCGTTCGTGTGCGCCAGTTCGTCGACCAACGCTAATTGCGGACGGCGAGCCAGCACCGCATCCACATCCATTTCCGGCAGCACCCCACCCCGGTGCCGGACGTAACGTCGGGGCACCACTTCCAGTCCGTCAACCAGCTGCTGCGTGGCTCGTCGGCCGTGGGGCTCGACGAAGCCGATTACGCAGTCGACACCCCGTCTGCCCTGGCGGTGCCCTTCGAGCAGCATCTCGTAGGTCTTGCCGACCCCCGGAGCAGCACCCAGGTACACACGGAGCCGTCCCCGTGCCATCTAGCAGCCGATTTCTGCGACTGTGCCGGCGTGGCCGTCCACGCGCATCAGCGTAAACCGGCTCACCACTGCGGCGGAGAGCTCCGGAGAAGAGCGGTTCTTAGGCCCGCGGCTTTGATCTCGAGGCCGATGTGCACTTTGCCGATGCCGACGCCGCGATCGAGTGCGCATATAACCACCAGGCGTGGTACCAATACCTCTTGAGCACTGCGTTGTAAACCCGCCGCGTTTCCGACTTCGGCAGGACCCGGACGGTCGGCGAGTTTCATCAATGCTCGGGACTACGGCGTTTCGGCCGACATCAGCCATGCGACCGTGGACGACGGAGGGTTCTGAGCTGCTTCCGAAAGTGCTCGGGGTGCGAACCGTTCAACTGCGACCGATAGCCATGAACCGGGGCAATCGAGAGCGCGATCTATCGCCACGCGATTGACCCTCACCGCGAAGCATGGTAGCCGCACACCTGAGGAGCGCGACCGCGCGCAGCGTTTGACCATGCAATGGGCCTCAACAGGGTCGCGATCGGCGCAACTCAACAACGCCGCCTCCACGGCGGCCGGCATCTGATGCGGACACCGCACCGGCCGATGCGACCGGGCCACCAGCTCCTCAAGGCCCGAGGCCTCATAGCGAGCCAACCAGGAGTGCACGTCTGACGCGACACCCCAACCTTCTGGGTAACCTGCGAAATCGACAACCCATCGCTGATCACCGCCAACACGGCCTGATACCTCTGCTCGGCCACGGTTAACTCCCTCATCTAGGGAGTGTCAAGGATCAGCCGAAGCAACTGTCAACCATCAGCCGAAACACTGTCAGGCATCACCCGAAGGCGAAATGTCAAGCATCAACCGACGTCATACATTATTTAGTAGGGCGGGCGGGGCTCGAACCCGCGACCAACGGATTATGAGCCCTGCTGACCTGCGAAAATCCGGCCAATCTAGAGGCCTTGCAGCGCGTTTGAGTGATTCATTTTGCAGCTTTAAATCCATTGTCTTTCAATAGCTTTCACTGATTGACGGCATTCAATCGCAAGTGTTGAACCATCGTTACAGGTCAGACCCGGCAGAGCCGGTGTGCTGCCCGAGTGCTGCCCGCCCTGGTCGCCGATGAGGTTTGCTGGCTGGATGTGCTCTGGTTGGCGTAATAGCAAATCGGGTCTTCGATACGTCCGACCTTGTTATCATGCGGAAATGGATGACCGGCTACAAGAGCTAATGGACGGCACTACCGGCCATTTTTGGACCAAAATAGACGAGGTGCTGAATCTAGCCGAAGCCGCAAACGGGCATGTTGAGCTGAAAGACGATGACCTATTGCATATCGAAACACTGACAAGCTTGGATTTCATGCGCAGTGTGCATGCCCTATCATCCACGGCTGGCAGAGAGATCCCCAGCACGATTTACGGAGCTACGAAACCTGCGGCCGCAGTATTCTATGATTTGGCTGGGTACAGCTCAAACAGGGTTATTGGAGGTGCAAGAGCATCCTCGGCAGTGTATCGAGCTCGCGCAGTTCTATGCGGCGTGAATCTTCGCAATATTGCTAGTGATAAGCTAACAAGAATGCTCGTCACAATTCCAAACGTGATGAATTGGGCCGGAATTGGTGGCGTAGTTGCGAAAATCGGAAAAGATGATATCGGACGATCGAAGTCTATAGATGCGACAGCTCGCCAAGCAAATAAAAGAATAGCGCCCAAACGGCATGGTATTACCTTGTCGTTTTCGTCGCACTGGTCTGTACAAGGCCCTGATGACGTGCGATTGCTCAAGAATCCATTGGCGGTAGTTACCGAAAGTGACAAACCGAAAGCCTGGTGGGACCTTTTAGAACCGATTCTTGCGGTACAAGACCTGATCAACATGGCATATCAGGGCTTTGTTGTGGCCGACGACGCGACTGCTGACATTGATGTCAAGGAGGAAGATCCGTACAGAAGATCACCTGAACTTTGGCTGAGCCGAATGATGACCGTTCCTGCTGGCAGTAAAGTTCCGAAATCCATGACCGAATTCCCCGTTTTCAATCTTCCGCAGATTGGGGGGATTAGAGGTGTAGATGGCTGGATAGAGCTAACGCGCAAGTATGGCCGCGCCACTGGCCCCATTAGCAAAATCTACCGTTTTGGTAGTGGTTTAGCCGCCGAAACGCGTTGCATGGAAATTGCCGCTGCGATTGACTATTGGTCTGAAATCCACCGTCGAGCCGGTTTGGCTTGGGCTCATAAGTCAAAGGGGACTCTTACAGAGGTGCTAGCGAAATTTGCAGGATCGGCATTTGAAGAGTTTGTCGGTGATATAAAAGTGTGGTCAAAGATATTCCGGCATACAAATAACCAGATCAAACATGAGCCAGTTTTCTCATACGATCCAGACGATGTGTTCACTATCGCGCGCTCAGCAGAGATACTACTTCAATCCGCGCTGTTAAACCGCATCGCGCGGAATAAGAAAATGACCGATATAGTCTGTGACAGCCATCGCAACTACAATGTTGGCGTTGATGTGAGAAAAATAGTTGAACGCGGCCATCTATGATGGTCCATCTTCTATGATCGGGTCGGCAACATAGTGACCACAGTGCAGCACAGCCCGGCGTCGGCAAAGAAAACAGCGATGTGGAAACTCCAGACGAAGATTAAGAAGACAGAGGCAACTAGGGATGAACATGTCATGGCTTGAGTTCACATCTCAAATGACATCAACGCTAAGCTGGCCAATTGTTGCGCTTGCAACCATAGTGCTGCTCAAATCGCAACTCAGGAAGGCGGCCGAAGCGATCGTCAACCTCATCGATAACCTAGCAGAACTTGAATTCCCAGGGGGCAAAGCAAGGTTCAAGAAGAAAGTTAAAGAATTAGCGAAAGCTACTGATACTCTGAAAGACGAGACCTCGGAGGCTACACAACCGAGCCGTTCACAAGAAATAACTCTGCCACCAGAAACTACCAGTCAGCGCGTCACCAAGTATCAGCAACTTGCAGAACTTGACCCGCGGGCCGCGGTATTGCTTCCATTCGGTGATCTCGAGTCTTTAATCCGGCAGAAGTTTAAGCAGATGTATCCGGATAAGCCCTCTAACTTTCCGTTTAGTAGACTCGTCGAGACATTACAAGAAGACGGACATTTGCAAGACGATACAGCCAGCATGCTGAGGCAAATGAACACAGTTCGAAACGAAGTCGCGCATAAGTCTCAGATCGAGCCAGAGCTGGCGGATCTCTTCATCGAGTCAGTGGGCAATATGATTGGATACCTGCTGCTAACTGACTTCTTCAAAGAAGCCAGGACGGTTGACTAGAGATGTCCGCGTATCCACTCCAAGGTTGGCGGGTGACGCAACAACCGAACAGGCTAAGCGTTCCGGCGCTCTAACGGCACGACGTTCGATTGCGCCGCAACAGGGCGGGCCAGACCGGCAGGCTGCGAAACGTCGTCGTTGATGTAATCGCCGTAAACGTCCAAAGTCAGTGTGAAAGTGCTGTGGCCAAGCCACTTTGATACCCGCTTGAAATCAACGGGCGGGCTAGCGCTGAGGAGGTTTACCGCGAAGCTATGCCGCAGGTCATGAAACCGTGCCGCTGGCAGTGAAAGCGCGGCCTCGGCAGGTTGCATGAAACGTTTATAGAAGTTGGACGGGTCAACGGGTTGGGTCCATTCGAATCGATCAGCGGTGTTCTTGACGTCTCTGCCCTGGGCTTTGGCGGCTGCCAGGTCCAATCGACCAGGGAACAGCGGCGCGGTCGGCTCGGTCGCTCGCGGATGGGTCGCCAGGTAGTCGCGCAAGTCTTGGGCAAGCCAGGCTTCTAGCGGGACGGTTCGCATTGACTCATCGGATTTGGTCGATTCGGTCTGCCAGGCAGCGCCGCGCTTGCTTTTGGTCCGCTCTACCCGCACTGAGCCGCCTGTATCAGTCAGGATCACATCGCGGATTTCCAGACCCGCCAGCTCAGCGGCACGCAAGCCAGTGAAGCCGGCAAAAGTGATGAACAGCCCGTAGGCCGGTAGACCCTTGTTGGTGACGTGATCGGCCAGGGCGATGATTTGGGGGCCTGTCAGCGGCGTATGGCGAAACTTCGACGCTCGGCGCTTGGTTGAGGTTGTGAGCTTCACCAACGCGGGGTTTGCAGTGATGGCGTTGTCGAGAACCGCTACCGCACAGATACGACGCAGTACACCAAGAGCTTGCTTAGCGGTCTTGGGGCTTCGTTTGGCCCGTTCTCGCTCATCGGAATCAACCTGGCTCGCGGCGTACCGGTTTGAATCACCCTGAAGCATCCCGGGTTTCATGCACCCTCGGGGTTCTGTGAGCCGGCCGGTTGGTCGGTCACGTGTTGGGAATAGTACTGGGCTTCGGCTTCGGCGGGTGGGACTCGGCCGAGGCGGTGCATGAGGCGCTGCTGGTTGTACCAGGCGACGTAGTCGGCGGTGATGTACTCGACGTCACCGACCGTGGTGAGCGGCCCGCGACGGAACGGGGAATCAGGCCGGATGCACTCAGTCTTGTAGAGTCCGATCGTGGTCTCGGCCAGAGCATTGTCATAGGCATCGCCGACACTGCCGACCGAGGGTCGGATGCCCGAAAGGGCAAGTGTTTCACCGAATCTCACGCTGGTGTACTGCGATCCTGCGTCGCTGTGGTGGATGGCGTCCTCGATCGGGTGACCCTGACGCGACCGCAATGCGACGGCCTGACGGATCGCCGATTCGACGAACTGGGTCTGCTTGGAGGCGCAGGCCTCCCATCCCACGATCGCCCCGGCGTAGGCGTCGATGACGAATGCGACGTAGACGAACACCCCCGTGACGAGCTTGACGTAGGTGAAGTCCGCAACGAGCAGCTGGTTGGGTGCGCCCACCCCGAACTGGCGATCCACCAGATCCGGTGGCCTCACCGCCGCCGGGTCGGCGATCGTGGTGCGCACGGCCTTCTGGCGGCGTACGCCCTGCCACCCGTTTCGGCGCATCAGGCGTTCCACCGTGGACTTCGGCACCGGGATGCCTTTGCGCTGCAGATGTGCCCACATCTTCACCGACCCGTACAGCGACTCGGGCTTGCGCCGGCCGTGCTCATCGGGTTCGTAGTAGCCGGCCAAGACCTCGCTGATGGTGGCGTCCCACAGGGCTCGCTTCGACGGTGCCCGCTTGACCCAGGCGTAGAAGGTGCGTGGGGCGATCGGCACACCGTGCTCGGTGAGCACGCGGCAGATCGGAGCGACCCCGAAGCGGTGCCTGTGTTTGGCGATGAACTCGCAGACCGAACTGGTCAGCGGCGGTTGCGCGGGTCGCTCTCCCGCACGAAGAAAGACGTTGCCGCCTTGAGGATTTCGATCGTCTGCTCGAGCTCGGCGTTGCGCCGCTTGAGGGCGCGGATCTCAGCGGCCGCCGCCGAGGAGACACCGTCACGATCACCGTCGTCGACCTGCTGCTGACGGATCCAACTACGCAGCGTCTCGGCCGTCATCCCCAACCGCTTGGACACCGCCGTGATCGCCGCCCACTCACTTGGGTAGTCAGCACGGTGCTCCAACACCAGACGGACCGCCTTGGCCCGCGTCTGCGGGTCGTACTTGCTCGGCATGACATGCACCTTCCCAAGGAAGGAGGTGCGCATCAAACGCGGGATGGTTCACCGAAGTTGGTGTGCCCGTCTCGATTCGAGCGCCCGGCAACGCCATCTTGCTTGGCAACACGTTGGAAGACTATGACAAGGCGGGGCGGTTTTCGTGGAAGTTCCTGCGGGACAGCACTGCTGAACAAGTCCGCGCCGTTACTAACTATGCCTTGGCTGCCGATTCAAAACTCTGCAATGGTTTGATCATGAATCGATTGTTCGATCCTGAGGCTGATAGCAATGAATTTGGGCATACCTGCTACGGTTTGTGGAACGGCACAGATTCGCTGATCCCGCCTCCGTATCTCGGAAAGACGTTCGACCGCAACCACTCTCACTACATCGTGAGCGGTTCCGATGTGATCGATTCGCGTGACCTGGACGAATCCATCAAAACGATTACTGAGCATGGCTACGGCGTGGCTGCGAACAGTCAGCTCATCGCGTTCATGAATGAACAAGAAGCAGAGCAGGTTTCGAAGTTCAAGGCCGGTGAGGAAAACAACAACGGCATCATTGCGAACCACGACTTTATTCCGTCTCAGGGCGCACCCGCGTACTACACGCCAAACGACATCGTCGGTAAGATCGCACCTGCTCAGTACAATGGGTTGAGAATCGACGGTTCTTATGGGCCGCTGTGGATCGTTCGGACTCAGTACATTCCGGCCACCTACCTTGCGGTTGTAGCAACTGAAGGACCGAACTCGTTGAACAACGCAGTATCGGTGCGTCAACACACGAACAGCGCCTACCAAGGCCTTCGTACCATACCCGGAAATAACCCTGCCTACCCTCTTCTCGAATCATTCTGGTCCCGCTGCATTGGGGTGGGAACTAGGCACCGGGGGGCGGCTGCGGTTGTCCAGATCAAATCCGCTGGTGAGTACGAACCGCCCACGATTCCGATGTGATCGCTATGAATCCCTCGCAATGGTTGGCTGCCAACCTGACTCAAGTGCTTATGGCGCTGGCGCAAGCTGGCGCAGCCCTTGAATCGGCACAGCCACAGACCACCGAACCGAATCAGGCGGCGCAATGAGTTACGGACGCAGACAGTACGCGGATGAAAACCGTTGCGGTGATGCCTACGAAGAGGGACGAGAGCCAAGCGAACTCGGCTACGTTCCCGCCCTCGTGAATCGATTGCCACCTAGCGAAGGTGGGCCGTACCGGGGCAAGGCTCCACGGGCCAAGCGAATCATCGGAAGGCTTTGATTATGGCTACTGCCGACTGACCTCCGCACCCGTGCGGGGGTGGCTGCCGAGTAACCAGAGTGGACCAGTCCAGATGCCCCAATGCCGGGGCTGTGATGGCCGCTGGCGCGCGTTCGGTTCCGGCCCGGTGCCAAGCCTGGCTACCCCGCGCACGGGTGCGCAAGGTTCGCCGATTGCGCCGTTATTGCAGGTCAGAGGCTCTTCAAATCAGATTTTTCCTGGTCAGAGCGGAGTAAAATGGACATTGTGAGTGTCAGCGGAGATTTCATACCTGAAGATCCGCAGATTCAATTTGACCGCAAGTTGCGCCGCGCAATCTTCCTCGGCGAAGCGCCATACCACATCTGCGGTGACAGCTTGGACCAAGAGACACTGCAGACCATGCAAGCTGTAGCGGATGAGTATCCCAACGTTCGGTTTGAAACTGTGCTGTTGGCTCGCGAATCACTTGAACGCCAGTTAGACGGCACGCACGCGAAGCTACGCGCCGCAGAGATAGAGAAGATCGCCAAACGGTTTGGATGGACGTAGAAACCCCGCCGCTTCAGTTGGTCTTCTGGTGTTTCGCCGCCGTGCGGCTCAACAGACCCGTTGCGACCCTGCGTTCTGTGCGGGTCTTCACGAAGTCAACATGTCCAGTCTTGGATCGTAAGTTCCCACATCAATTCCAGCGGCCTTCAAACGCTCGAGTTTCGTCTCGCAGCTACTTTCGAACCACCCTGAGCCTGTCGGATACCAGGGGTGATTTTCGATGAAATTCTGGCCCATACTTGCGAGCAGCACGTCTTCGAAACGAGTTAATTGACCCATGCGACCACCATGAATTAGTCGGCTAATTTGATCGTCGTTATATCCGCTCATTGCACGTTCTACCTGCTTTAGAGTGGTGAATCCCAAACGCTTAAGGAGACGGGTCGCAAAGGTGTAGCTCCATTCGCGCATACGCCCGTCTTCACCATATTTTTTGTCGAGTAGTGCCTGCAAGCTATCGGGAGTAATCTCTACACCCTCAAGCTCGCCAGAAGCGACGCGTTCGCGTGCATTCTGCTGCAATTCTTGATGCTGATCTGCTATCGCTTGAAATTCACGATCTCCAATTTCGAGCATTCCCGCTAGTGACAAGAATCGTCGGCGAATAGACTTCGGCAGAACATCGACGTCAGCAGCTTTGTACTGGATCTCGTGCTCTATTTCAGCCCAGGCGTGCTGCAGGATGGTACGAACCTGAAGTTCTGCAATCAACCCACGAAAGCGGGCATATTCGGGCAACTGAAGTCGGTTTTCTCTCAGCTTAACTAAATAATGAACGCTTTGGTAACCTAGTCGGGCTTCGCCCGTTGCCTCACCACCTCGATCATTCTTTTCGATAATCTCAAACTCAGAAGTAATGACAGCATCTGTTTGTTGCAGCGTGGATAAGAAGAATGTTATTACGCGAGCGGCAGCAAGGTCAGTAATACCGTGAATTGGATCAGGATACTTCGGGTTTTCTGGATCGGCGGGGTTCGGCAAAATTGCTTTCTTGCCAAAGCTATCAATTTCTTTTGCTCTGGATTCAATAGAGTGAACTAATACATTTTGATGCTTCAGAGAGCGTACAAGAATGTCTTTTACGACGCTAGCGAAGTCTTGGTATGTGCCACGTATCCGACGATATTTATCTTCGGCTTCGGCCCGATGAGACTCGAAATCGAAAGCAACCGCTTCTTCTTCGGGCGGAACATCGGTAGACACGACGGGGGCGGAGGGCGGGTCTTCTGCCATCATTTCGCGCCTCCGCGCATCCTCGGTCCGTTTGACTTGGCTCTGTATCACTCGGGTTGTAAAAAGGATATCGCGCTGCAGGGCTCGCGCCGTAATGCCTGGCGGATTGATGTTTGCCAGCAGGACAATGTATTACGCTTTGTACCAGCCGATTGCTGCCAAAGTGCTGCCTTCAGAGCCAATTTCGGTCATTCAGTCTGGCGGTGGACAACAATAAAACTAGCTCTTAGCTGCGGGTTTTAAGTTGTGGGGCGGGCGGGGCTCGAACCCGCGACCAACGGATTATGAGTCCGCGGCTCTAACCAACTGAGCTACCGCCCCCGACGGGGTCGTTCCGTAGAAACGGTAGCCCAAGACCGAAGGCAGGGTGCGCCGGGCGCCGCCGCTGCCCGAACGCGAGCGGGTGCGCCGAATGGGCGCCCCCGGCTTCGGAAGCGCCCTACGGCAGAACGCGACTTGCTATTACGCGGGCGCCGGCCCTTGCTTCCCGGCCTGATCCTTGATCTTGGGAATCATCTCGGGCGCGTAGACGAAAATCGCCGACTCGACCTCCCACTCGGCCTGAGCCTGGCTCATCGGCGTGGTGCGGGTGATCATGTTGATCAGCTCCTGGCCCTCGCCGTACGGATTGGGGTTGGCCCGAACCTGATCGGCGAACCAGCGCCCCTCGGCGGCTTCGCTGCAGTCGTTGAAATCGGCATTGTGCACCAACTTGTTCTGCGCCAGCAGTTTGATGTACTGATCATCGGTGGGAGTCATGTTGCACGACGCCGACGCCTGCGGCGCCGAAGCCACAGCACCACCGAACATCGCGGCCCCCAGTGCGACCCCGGCGGCCCCCACCGCAAGCACCTGCAAGCGTGATCGTCTGACAGTCATCTCCTCGGACCCCCTTATCGCGGAATTTGCTGCATTTCCTTTTCGCGGCAAGGATCGGGTACCACCGGCGTTGAGCGTGGCAAACGACGATTCCTGGAAACAACCCGTGAACAGTAACTAGCTAAAATTACTGTGCGAGAAACTATTCGGGTCGAATCCGATAATTAGACGTCGTGGACGGACGCCACATAAAGCGACTTGGCGCGCGCTGTTCTCGACAACAGAAACTGATCGCCGACGAAGTTAGCTGAGCGCGATGAACCAACCCGCATTTGCGGGACACAATGTTATTGAACTTATTGCTGGCGCGAAATCCCTTGCGCCGCAGCGGCTCTCGCTACTCGGCCGGCCAGTCTGCGTGTGCGGCTTGGTCTTTGATCTTGGGAATCAAGTCGGGCGCGTAGACGTAGATCGCCGACTCGACCTCCCACTCGGCCTGAGCCTGGGTCATCGGGGTGGTGCGGGTGATCATGTTGACCAATTCCTGGCCCTCGCCGAACGGGTTGGGGTTGGCCCGGACCTGATCGGCGAACCACCGTCCCTCGGCGGCCTCATGGCAGTCACTGAAATCGGCGTTGTGCACCATCTTGTTCTGCGCCAGCAGTTTGATGTACTGATCGTCCTGTGGAGTCAGATTGCAGGACGCCGAGGCTAACGGGGCTGACAGCACGGCACCACCGAGCATCGAGGCGCCCAGCGCGACGCCGGCAGCCCAGGCGGATGACACTCGCACGCGCGAGCGTGTACGGGTAGTCGTCATTTCCGAACCTCCCTCTGCGCGGGAACGCAATCGCCTCCGACGCACCGCAAGCTAGAAATCCTGCAAACAACTGACCGGGTAGGCCGTACTGGACCGCGGCCAATGAGGCACGATCCTTGGCCGCCCGGCTTGGGCCACGCTGCCATCTCGTTACCGTCACATGTCAGTGTCGGCGAACGGGCTAAAAGTAGCGAATGACCCCCGCACACAGCGCAAACGCACGCTTGCGTGTGGGTGTCCGAATGGTTAACATTTCGTGCCCTCGGCCCCCCGGGCCAGCCGGTTGGACCCCCAACCAAGCCGCGCCACAACCGCTGCCGACAACCACGGCCGAACGTCGATAAGCCGGCAGCTAAGCAGGTGCGGCCCAACAGCCACCGGTTCGTATCCGCAAGCGTCAGCTAAAAACCGTCTGACCGTCCTCGTCGATCAGGTACCGCTCGGTGCCATTCTCGACGTGCGGGGCATCAGCGCCCAATGACACGGCAACCTTGTTGCTGGCATTTCGCATGATGTCGAAGGTGAGCTCGACGGCCTCCGCTTCGGAGAACCGGGAGCGCACCTCGGCGACATCGTCGGCGACGAGGTGCGCAGGGGTCCAAATTAACGCATCGGCATAGCGAAGCGCTGCTTTAGCGCGCTCGTCGAGCAAACCCGACGATTCGAAACGCTCGATCTCCCCGTACAACTTTTCCGAACCGCCGGCATCGAGCGCCCCGCCCTCGCGCAGCGAGTTGCATAACCGGCAATTGTGCTGAGCCGCGCCGCGCAACCGAACCAGCTCGGAGGTGACCGGGTCCAGCGCACGCATTCGCGCCACCGCGATTAAAAACTCGTTGAACACCAGATCCGACGGATCGGTGGTGTGATCCCAGGTAATCGGTTCGGTTAACCAACCGAGGTATTGCGTGCCGGTCCCGAGCGCTTCCAGCCCGGCCCGCACCCGGGGGACGAAGTCGGCGATGTAAATCAGCACGACGACACCAAAGGTGCGGTCCCCTAAGTGCTTCCACAACCGCGACCGCTGCTCGGCGGTGATCGACGAGACGTCGGCGCTGAATTGCTCGGCGAATTCGGCGACGGCGGCCTCGGCTTCCGATTCCGGCTCACCCACCTCGACGCAGGCAGGCAACGGCGGCAGCGACATCGTCTGCGCACAGACCCGGCGCACCAGCGCCCCGAGGCGCCCGTCTCCCGGACACAACGACACCAACCGCGTGAGCTGGTCTTCTCGAACAGAAACCGGAGCCGCCATGCGTCAACGCTAGAGCGCGCGTTGCCCGGCGGCAATGAACTACTGGGCCTGGCTCACCGACGACATGTGGAAGTCGGGTATCCGCAGCGACGGCATCGCCGCGCGAGTGGCCCAATCGCCCCATTCGCGCGGCAGGGTCTTTTCGCTGACGCCGGCTTCGGTGGCCCGTCGCAGCAGGTCCAGCGGACTCTCGTTGAACCGGAAGTTGTTGACCGCCGCGGTCACCTGGCCGTCCTCGATGAGGTACACGCCGTCGCGGGTCAGCCCGGTGAACAACAGCGTGGTGGGGTCGACGACGCGGATGTACCACAGTGTGGTCAGCAGCAGCCCGCGCTCGGTGGCCGCGATCATGTCACCCTGAGTGGCGCTGCCCCCGGTCATCACCAGGTTGTCCGCGGCCACCGCGACGTCGGCATCGTATTTGGCCGCTGTGGCCCGCGGATAGGCCAGCGCGTTGATCACCCCGTCGCGGATCCAGTCCACCTGATGGATCTCCGCGCCGTTGTCGAACACCGATACCGTCTCCGAGGAACTGCTGACCGCGACGAACGGGGTGCAGGCGAGGCCGGGCGCCATCGGATCGGAAAAGAGCGTCAGCGGCAAGTCGGTGAGCCGCTCCCCGACCCGGGTTCCGCCGCCGGGCGCCGAGAACGCCGTCCGCCCCTCCTGGGCGCCGCGGCCGGCCATCGACCACGCCATGTAGATCATCATGTCGGCCACCGTCGACGGCGGCATGATCGTCTCGTAGCGCCCCGCCGGCAGCTCGACCCGGCGCTGCGCCCAGCCCAGCCGGGTCGACAGCTGCTCGAGCAGCGAATCGGTTGGCACATCAACGAAGTCGGGTGTTCCGACGCCCGCCCAGGCGCTGGCGTCGCCGCGTTTGGCGTTGATCTCCACCGCACCGGTGGGTTGGGTGAAGCGCCGGCGCAAGCCGGTCGACGACGCCAGGAACGTCGTCGAAACACTGTGATGAGCAAAACCGTAAAGCCGGTCCTGCCCGCGGAAGCCGCGGCTCAGCGAGTCGGCGACGTCCGCGAAGACCAGGGGCCCGGTGCCGGGCACCGGTGCGTCCCAGTCGACGGGCACCCCGGTGTCGGCGAGCAGCGGCGCGGCATCGCCGGCCTCCGGCGCCGCGCCGGCCGCCTCCTGCGACGCGGCCACCAGCCCGGGCAGCACCCGCGGATCGGCCTCGGCCGACACCACCGTGCCGATGCGGGCGCCGGATCCGCGACGCACCACCGAAATCACCGTGACGCTGCGGCTCACCGAAACCCCGTTGGTGGTCATCGAATTGCCCGCCCAACGCAGCGTGGCCTCGACCTTGTCGGTGACCAGCACCATGGTCTCGTCGGCGCGGCCGAACTTGGCCGCCTCGTCGAGCACGATGTTGACGACGTGCTGCGCGGTGATCACTGGCGCCGCTCCTCCGCATCGCTTCGCTCTGCATCGTCACCGGCGCGGATCACTGGCGCCGCTCCTCCGCATCGCTTCGCTCTGCATCGTCACCGGCGCGGATCACTGGCGCCCGCCCTCGGTGCGGGTGTTGAGCACGTTAACGTCGCGGAACAACGCCGACGGGCAGCCGTGGCTGACCGCGGCGATCTGACCGGGCTGGGCCTTGCCGCAATTGAACGCCCCGCCCAGGCGCCAGGTCGACGGGCCCCCCACGGCTTCCATCGAATTCCAGAACTCGGTCGTCGTGGCCTGATACGCGACGTCACGCAACTGACCGTCCAGGCGGCCGTCGCGGATCTGAAAGAATCGCTGGCCGGTGAACTGGAAGTTGTAGCGCTGCATGTCGATTGACCATGACTTGTCGCCGACGATGTAGATGCCGTCCTCGACCCTGCCGATCAAGTCGTCGGTGCTGATTTCGTCCGGCGCGGGCTGCAGCGACACGTTGGCCATGCGCTGGATCGGCACGTGATGCGGCGAGTCGGCATACGAGCATCCGTTGGAGCGCGGCTGCCCCAGTCGTCGGGCGAACACCCGGTCGAGCTGGTAGCCGGTGAAGATTCCGTCGCGCACCAGATCCCAGCTTTGCGCGGCCACCCCCTCGTCGTCGTAACCGATGGTGGCCAGGCCGAATTCGACGGTGCGGTCGGCGGTCACGTTCATCACCGGCGACCCATACCGCATGGTGCCCAGCTTGTCCGGCGTGGCGAACGATGTCCCGGCGTAGGCGGCCTCGTAGCCGATAGCCCGGTCATATTCGGTTGCGTGCCCGATGGATTCATGAATGGTCAGCCACAAGTTGGTCGGATCGATCACCAGGTCTTTGCGCCCCGGAACAACGGTGGGCGCCTTGACCTTTTCGGCCAGCAAAGCCGGCAGCTGCGCCAGCTCGTCGGTCCAGTTCCACACCTCGTCGCCAGCCACTACCTCCCAGCCCCGCCCGATCGGCGGCGCCAGCGTGCGCATCGAATCGAAGCTGCCGGCCGCGGGATCGACCGTCACCGCCTCCAGCGACGGCAACACCCGCACCCGCTGCTGAGTGATCGAGGAGCCGAAGGTGTCTGCGTAGAACGTCTGCTCCTTGACGGCGGTCAGCACCGCCGACACGTGATTGATGCCGTCGGCGCTCAGCAGCCGTCCCGAGTAGTCCTCCAGCACGGCGATCTTGTCGGTGGCCGAGACGTCGAACGGGTCGATCCGGTAGTTCGACACCCAGGCCGCGTCCGCGTACACCGGCTCGGGCGCCAACTCGACACGCTCGCTGCTCAGCGTCGCCAGCGTGGTGGCGACGTGCACCGCGCGCCGGGCGGTCTCGGCGGCCACCGACGGCGCCAGCTCCGCGTGCGAGGCGAAACCCCAGGTGCCGTCGACGATCACTCGCACCGCCAGGCCGACCTCACGATTGATCACCGCGGTCTCCAGTTCGCCGTCGCGCAGCTGGATGATCTCGGTGATGATGCGATGAACCCGCAGGTCGGCGTGCGTCGCCCCGGCCGCTTTGGCCGCCGAGAGCGCGGCGTCCGCCAGGTCGTGGCGCGGCAGGTCCAGGAAGTCGGCATCGATCCCCCGGTTCGGTGTCACGGTTCCACCGTAACGGCCGGTCACCCCAAACCGCGGCGCCGCCCGCTTTAATTAGCCCATGGCCGGTGCGGTACCGAGGAAACAACCTCGATCCCCCGCGCTGGGCTACGCGCTGCTGGCGCCCAGCCTGTTCGGTGTGCTCGCCTTTCTGCTGCTGCCCATCCTGGTGGTGCTCTGGCTGAGCCTGTGCCGATGGGATCTGCTCGGCCCGCTGCACTTTGTGGGACTGTCCAACTGGCGGTCGGTGCTGACCGACGCCGGGTTCGGCAACTCCCTGATCGTCACGACCATTTTCGTGGCGATCGTGGTGCCGGCACAGACCGCACTGGGACTGCTGGCCGCGACGATGCTGGCCCGCCAGCTTCCCGGCACCGGCCTGTTTCGCACCCTGTATGTGCTGCCGTGGATTTGCGCTCCGCTGGCCATCGCGGTGCTGTGGCGCTGGATCCTGGCTCCCACCGACGGCGCCGTGAGCACCGTGCTGGGACACAGCATCGAGTGGCTGTCGGATCCCAGCTTTGCGCTGCCGCTCGTTTCGGCCGTGGTGGTGTGGACCAACGTCGGCTATGTCTCGTTGTCGTTCCTGGCGGGCCTGCTGGCGATTCCCGATGACATCCACGCCGCCGCACGCACCGACGGCGCCACCGCGAGGCAGCGGTTCTGGCGAATCACCATGCCCATGCTTCGGCCGACGACCTTCTTTGTGCTGGTGACCGGGATCGTCAGCACCGCACAGGTTTTCGACATGGTGTACGCGCTCACCGGCGGCGGACCCGCCGGCAGCACCGACCTGGTGGCCCATCGCATCTACGCCGAGGCGTTCGGTTCGGCCGCCATCGGCAGGGCGTCGGTGATGGCGGTGGTGCTGTTCGTCATCCTGATCGGCGTGACCCTGGTTCAGCATCTGTATTTCCGACGACGGATCAGTTATGACCTCACCTAGTCGGCCCACCAATGTGGCGATCTACGTCGGGCTCTCGCTGGGCGCGTTGATCACCTTGGCGCCGTTTGCCCTTGGGTTGATGACGTCGTTCACCTCGGCGCACCAGTTCGTCACGGGTAGCCCGTTGCAGCTGCCGCGGCCACCCACGCTGTCGAATTTCGCCAACCTGGGCGGAGCCGGGTTCGGCCGCGCGGCGGCGGTGACCGCCTTGATGACGGCGGTGATTCTGGTAGGTCAGTTGACCTTTTCCGTGCTGGCCGGATACGCCTTCGCCCGCTTGGAGTTTCGCGGCCGTGATGCGCTGTTCTGGGTCTACATCGCAACGCTGATGGTGCCCGGCACGGTCACGGTGGTGCCGATGTATCTGATGATGGCCCAGCTCGGACTGCGCAACACGTTCTGGGCGTTGGTGCTGCCGTTCATGTTCGGCTCGCCGTACGCGATCTTCCTGCTGCGCGAGCACTTTCGGATCATCCCGAATGACTTGATCAACGCCGCCCGCCTGGACGGGGCGAACACCTTGGACGTGATCGTGCATGTGGTGATCCCGTCCAGTCGCCCGGTGTTGGCCGCGCTGACGTTGATCACGGTGGTCTCGCAGTGGAATAACTTCATGTGGCCGTTGGTGATCACCAGCGGGCACAAGTGGCGAGTGCTCACCGTGGCGACCGCCGATCTGCAGTCGCGGTTCAATTCGCAGTGGACGTTGGTGATGGCGGCGACCACCGTCGCGATCGCGCCGCTGATCGCGCTGTTCGTGGTGTTCCAGCGCCACATCGTCGCGTCGATCGTCGTCTCGGGACTCAAGTGACCCGGCGACGCGGCGAGATTGCCGCCATGGTTGTCTTTTCGCCGGATTCACGACCACCAGGGCAATCTGGACACGCACAGTGACCCGGCCCCGCTTTTCCACGTTGGTCGCGGGATCGATCGCATTGGTGGCGGTGCTGTTGGCCGCGACGGCGGCGCTGCTGGATTACTCCGGCCAGCCCCACGGCGGCAAGACCGTCGTCACGGTGCGCATCTGGGGCGATCAGATCGGCGCGGCCTATCGGGAATCGTTCCAGGCCTTCACCCGCGCCCACCCCGACATCGAGGTGCACCTGAACCTGGTGTCGTATTCCACCTACTTCAACACCCTGCGCACCGACGTGGCCGGCGGCAGCGCCGACGACATCTTCTGGCTGTCCAACGCCTACCTTGCCGCGTATGCCGACAGCGGAAGGCTGTTGAACATCGGCGAAATGCTCGGACCCAAGGCCGCCTCGGACTGGGAGCGGCCCGTCGTCGAACAATTCACCCGCAACGGCACGCTGTGGGGCGTGCCGCAACTGACCGATGCGGGAATCGCGCTGTACTACAACGCGGACCTACTCGCCGCCGCCGGCGTCGATCCCGCCCAGCTCAACACCGTGCGGTGGAGCCCCGACGGCGACGACACGTTGCGTCCCCTGCTGGGCCGGCTCACCGTCGACGCCGACGGAAACCGCGGAGACACCCCAGCTTTCGACGCCGGCCGCGTGCGGCAGTGGGCATACAACGCGGCCAATGACCCCCAGAGCATCTACCTGAACTACATCGGCTCGGCCGGCGGCGTGTTCCAAAAGGGCGACACCTTCGCGTTCGACAACCCCGCCGCCGTAACGGCCTTCCGGTACCTGGTCGACCTGATCAACCGCGACCACGTCGCGCCGCCCGCCGCCGACACCAACGACAACGGCGACTTTTCCCGCAACCAATTCCTGGCCGGCAGGATGGCGCTGTTCCAGTCCGGCACCTACAACCTGGCGCCGGTGGCCCGCGACGCCCGCTTCCACTGGGGTGTGGCGATGATGCCCACCGGCCCGGCGGGCCGGGTCAGCGTCACCAACGGCATTGCCGCCGCGGGCAACGCGGCGACGAAGCATCCCGACGCGGTGCGTCAGGTGCTCG
Organism: Mycobacterium mantenii; assembly: GCF_010731775.1. Lineage (NCBI taxonomy): Bacteria > Bacillati > Actinomycetota > Actinomycetes > Mycobacteriales > Mycobacteriaceae > Mycobacterium > Mycobacterium mantenii. The sequence goes on from NZ_AP022590.1 coordinate 2,161,594, forward strand.
CCTGGATGGGCAGCAAGCAGGGCAACGAATATCTCGGGCGCAACGGTGCCGCCATCCCCGCGGTGTCATCGGCCCAGCCGGTCTACTTCCGGTACTGGGCCACCAGAGGGGTGGACGTCACGCCCTTCTTCGCCGTGCTCAAGGGTCCGCGCATCGCGGCCCCCGGCGGCGCGGGCTTTGCCGCCGGCAATGACGCCCTACAACCCTACTTCGACGAAATGTTCTTGGGACGCGGCGATGTCGCGGTGACGTTGCGGCGGGCCCAGGCCGCGGCGAACACCGCCGCGGCACGCCAGTGAGACCGCGTCACGGGGCCGTGCCCGATGACCGTTCGACCGCCTCGTCGTTGAGCGCGCTGTGGTGGCGGCCCCAGACGAAATAGAAAATCAGCGCCAGTAACACCCAGCCGCTGAACGCGATCCAGGTGTACCAGTGCAAGCTGGCGAGGATATACCCGCAGGCCATCACCGAAAGGATTGGCGTAACGGGATAACCCGGGACCTTGCATCCCCGCGGCAGGTCGGGCTCGCGCACCCGCAAGACGATCACCCCGACGGACACGACGACGAACGCGGTGAGCGTGCCGATCGACACCATGTCGGCCAGCTTTTGCAGCGGGATGAACGCGGCGAGCGCCGAGGCCGCGACCGCGACGATCACGGTGTTGTTCACCGGGACCATCGTGCGGGTGTTCACCGTCGCGAACATTGCCGGCAGCAGCCCGTCACGGCCCATCGAGAACAGGATCCGCGTCATGCCGTACATGGTGACCAGCGTGACGCTGAAGATCGAGATGACCGCTCCGGCAGCCAGAATCGTGCTGGCCCAACTGCCGTGCGTCACGCTGTCGAGAATCGTGGCCAACCCGGCTTCCTGCTGGCCGGCGAAGTTCTGCCAGGGTTGGGTGCCCAGCGCGGCCAGCGCCACGAAGACGTACACGCTGGTGACGATCAGCAGCGCGCCGATCAGCGCGCGCGGCATGGTTTTCTGCGGGTTTTTCACCTCATCGCCTGCGGTGGACACGGCATCCAGGCCGATATAGGAGAAGAAGATGGTGCCGGCGGCCGTACCGATACCCGCAGCACCGAACGGTGCGAAATCGTGGAGCTGGTGCGCGTCGAAGGAGCTGAAGGCGAGGATCACGAAGACGACGAGCACGCCAAGTTTGATCAGCACCATGATCGCGTTGACCCGCGCCGATTCGCTGGCACCGCGGATGAGCAGCAACGCGCACATCCCGATCAGCACGCCCGCCGGCACATTCACGAAGCCGGGCTGCGCATCCCAGGGCGCCGCCGACAAGGCATGTGGCAGTTGGAATCCCACGACATTACTCAGCAGCTTGTTCAGGTATCCACTCCAGTTGACCGCGACCGCGGCGGTGGCCACCCCGTATTCCAGCAGCAGACAAGCCGCCACGCCCATCGCCACGATCTCGCCGAGCGTGGTGTACGCATAGGAATACGACGATCCCGAAACCGGCACCGCCGAGGCCAATTCGGCATAGCAGACGGTCGCCAGACCGGCGGCGATGCCCGCGAGAAGGAAGGAGACGATCACGCCCGGGCCGGCTTCCGGGACAGCCTGAGACATGACGAAGAAGATGCCGGTACCGATCGTCGAGCCGACCCCGAACATGGTCAGCTGGAAGGTCCCGATACCGCGCTTGAGATGGTCAGCGGCCCCGTGCGCGACGTGTGCGCCCACCGCCGGGCGCCGCCGCAGCAGCTGCTCTTTCAGGCTGATCGACGTGGCTGGCAATTGCCCCTCCTGTTGCCGGATCAGCTGATTATGAGGCAGCCTCCCGCAACACCGCAGCAAGCTGGCCGACCGCCCAGTCGATCTCCTGGGCGGTGACCACCAAAGGCGGAGCGAAGCGCAGCGTCGAACCGTGGGTGTCTTTCACCAATACACCGCGGTCGAGCAGCCGCAGGCTCATCTCCTTGCCGGTGCCCAGCGGTGGATCGACGTCGACGCCGGCCCACAAACCTAGGCCCCGCACCTCCTGGACGCCGTGCCCGATCAGCCCTCGCAGCCGCCGATGCAGGTGCGCCCCCAGCGCGGTCGCCCGGGCTTGGAATTCGCCGCGGGCCAGCATGGACACCACGGTGGTGCCGATCGCGGCGGCCAGGGGGTTGCCGCCGAAGGTGGAGCCATGTTCGCCAGGGTGCAGCACACCCAGGACGTCACGGTCGGCCACCACCGCCGACAGCGGCACCACCCCACCACCCAGCGCCTTGCCCAGCAGGTAGACATCGGGGACCACCCGCCACCGGTCGCAGGCGAAGGTGTAGCCGGTGCGGGCCAGGCCCGACTGGATCTCGTCGGCGATCATCAGCACGTTGTGTTCACTGCACAGCGCACGGACGGACGGCAGATAGTCGTCGGGCGGGACGATGATTCCGGCTTCACCCTGGATCGGCTCCAACAGCACCGCGACGGTGTTGTCATCGATCGCCTGGGCAAGCGCGGCGGCATCCCCGAACGGCACCGAACGGAATCCCGGCGTGAAGGGCCCGAATCCATTCCGCGCCGCCGGGTCCGAGGAGAAGCTGACGATGCTGATCGTGCGGCCGTGGAAGTTGTTGTCGGCCACGATGATGTTGGCCTGCTCCGCGGGAACGCCCTTGACGTCGACGCCCCACTTGCGGGCGACTTTGAGACCGCTTTCGACGGCCTCGGCACCCGAGTTCATCGGCAACACCATGTCCTTGTCGCACAGATAGGCGAGGGCGGCGCAGAACGGACCGAGCTTGTCGGAATGAAATGCGCGGCTGACCAACGTGACCGTGTCGAGTTGCGCATGTGCGGTGGCGGTGATCTCGCGGTTGCGGTGTCCGAAATTCACCGCGGAATAGGCGGACAGACAATCTAGGTAACGCCGACCGTCGATGTCGGTGATCCACGCGCCGTCGGCGCTTGCGGCGACCACGGGAAGCGGCGAATAGTTGTGCGCCGCTCGCCTTTCCACCAGCCTGATGGCGGTCTCGATTCGGTTGGCGGTGACCTTCTGCGATGTCTGCGCATCGAGAATCGTCATGGAAATACCTCCAATGTGCAGCACTTGACGGAACCGCCGCCCTTGAGCAGCTCGGACAAATCGACACCGATCGGCTCGAAGCCGGCTTGACGCAATTGCGTAGCAAAACCCGTTGCCGCAGCGGGCAGTACCACGTGCAGACCGTCCGATACGACGTTGAGGCCCAGCACGTAGGCATCGGCCGTGTCGGCGATGATGGCATCCGGGAACAGCGCGGCCAGCTGGTCTTGGCTCGCTGCGCTGAAGGCCGGCGGGTAGAAGGCGATGGCGCGGTCGTCGAGAACGGCCAAGGCGGTGTCGAGATGA